>NZ_JBPXMD010000055.1:0-31991 GCF_051918855.1 Streptosporangium sp. H16 | reverse complement strand
TTGGGGCCGAGGGTCACCTTGACGGCGTCCGCGAGCTGGTTCATGCCGCGCTCGAGACCGCGCCGGGCGTCCTCGTTAAACGCGATCATCTTGGCTGCCATACGGCTAACCTCCCAGAGAAAGGGTGGCTTACACCGGATCGAGCCGACGCCCGCGACGGCATGTGGGCCCACGACTCCGTTCGGCGGGCCCCATCGCCTCGATCCAGGATTGGCACTCTCTATGCGTGAGTGCCAACAATCTGTTTAGCACTCTACCCTGTCGAGTGCAAGCCACGATCCGTTGACCTGCGCCGCCCGAGACGGGGACGTCAGCTCCGTGTCATGTGGACGTAGATCTCGCGTCACGTCGGCGTGGGCCACGCGTCACCATCGGCTCGCCGCGCGTTCCGTGCCCCCTGCGGGCTCCGCGCCCGCGTGCGCCTCTCCTCGCGAGCCCGGGTTAGATCCATCTGCGCTGCGGGCTTCGCGCGCCCGCGTGCGCCTCCGGTCGTCTCCGGGCGAGCGCGCACCACCGCCCCGCCCCTCGACCCGTCACCTTCGCGCACCCCCGTGCGGCCACGCGTCCCGTACGGCGCGAAGGCCCGGCTCGCCTACTGGGGGCGAGCCGGGCCTGGGCGGTGAGGATCCAGCGGACTGCGGATACCGCGGGATCCACCGGCTCTTCCCTGCGAATTCACCAAACGGCTACGTCAGACCGCCCGGACGGATTCCGCCTGGGGACCCTTCTGACCCTGGGTGATCTCGAACTCGACCCGCTGGCCCTGCTCGAGGGCACGATAGCCGTCCATCATGATCGCGGAGTAATGGACGAACACATCCTTACCACCGTCTACCGCGATGAAGCCGTAGCCCTTGTCCGCGTTGAACCATTTGACGGTGCCCTGCGCCACTTGCGACTCCTCTTACTGGTCTTAAGGACGACGCCCATTCCTCTCGCGAAGTCCTCAATCGCCGGGACGGACTTCGCCACGTCGATCGTTCCGACCATACCTGTGGGAAGCGGTAGGGCAACAGAGTCAAGCACCAAACTACTGCTTTACAAGAGCTTTTAGTACGAGAACAGAGTTTCACCATCACCATTAGTTAGTTAAGGGTTACATGACCCATCTAAGCCCCTGAATATGAGCTTGCATCATAAAACACGGCACCCGCCCGGCCGGAGCCGGGCGGGTGCCGTGGAGTCGCGGGCGCCCCGGAGGGGGCGGCGCGGGGCGGCCAGGGCCGCGTCAAGCGGAAGAATCAGCCTCCGGCCACCGCCGGGATGATGGAGACCTGAACCCCGGAGGGCGTGGCCGTGTCGAGGTTGTCGACAAAACGGACGTCCTCATCCCCCACATAGACGTTGACAAAACGTCGGATCTTTCCCGATTCATCAAGAATCCGGGCGCCGATCCCCGGGAAGTCCGCGTCGAGCTTCTGAAGAACATCGCGCAGGGTCTCACCCTCTCCGTTCACCTCGGCAGCACCATCGGTGTAAGTCCGGAGAATCGTCGGAATCCGCACAGAAACGCTCATAATTCAGTACCTTTCACGATTTCTAGGCGATAGCCGCACGGAATGCGTCAAGAGAAGGCCGAATCACCGCGGTCGGGCGCGCCTCCGCGGCCACCGCGTCAAGGGTCTTGAGACCGTCGCCGGTGTTGAGCACCACGGTCTCGGCGTCGGGGTCGAGCGTGCCCGAGGCGACCAGCTTGCGCAGCACCCCGACGACGACGCCTCCGGCGGTCTCGGCGAAGATGCCCTCGGTCCTGGCCAGCAGCCGGATCGCGTCGACGATCTCGGCGTCGGTGACGTCCTCGACCGCGCCGCCGGTGCGGCGGGCGATGTCCAGGACGTACGGGCCGTCGGCCGGGTTGCCGATCGCCAGCGACTTGGCGATCGTGTCCGGCTTGACCGGGCGGATCACGTCGTGGCCCGCCTTGTAGGCGGCGGAGACCGGGGAGCACCCCTCGGCCTGGGCCGCGAAGATCTTGTACGGCCTGTCCTCGACCAGGCCGAGCGCGATCAGCTCCTTGAAGCCCTTGTCGACCTTCGTGAGCTGCGAGCCCGACGCGACCGGGATGACGATCTGGTCGGGGATGCGCCAGCCGAGCTGCTCGGCGATCTCGTAGGCCAGGGTCTTGGACCCCTCCGCGTAGTACGGCCGGAGGTTGACGTTGACGAAGCCCCACTGGTCGCCCAGCTCGTCGCCGATGAGCTCGGAGCAGAAGCGGTTCACGTCGTCGTACGTGCCCTCGATGCCGATGAGCCTGCCGCCGTACACGGAGGCCATGACGATCTTGGCCTGCTCCAGGTCGGAGGGGATGAACACGCAGGCGTCCAGCCCGGCCCGCGCGGCGGCGGCGGTCACGGCGCCGGCCAGGTTGCCGGTGGAGGAGCAGGAGAGGGTGTGGAAACCGAAGTTACGGGCGGCCTCGACGGCGATGGCCACCACGCGGTCCTTGAAGGAGTGCGTGGGGTTGCCGGAGTCGTCCTTCACGTGCAGGGAGCGGATGCCCAGCTCGCGGGCGAGGTTGCCGGCGTTGACGAGCTTGGTCCAGCCGGGCGCCATGTTGGGCTTGGCGGCCACGTCGTCGGGGACGGGCAGCAGCGAGCGGTAGCGCCAGATGTTGGTCGGCCCCTCGGCGATGCGCTCCCGGGTCACACGCCCGAAGTCGTACGCGATCTCAAGGGGCCCGAAACACTCGTTACAGGCGAAGCTGGGGCCGAGGTCGTAGCGGGCACCGCACTCCCGGCAGGACAGGGCGACGGCGGGGCCGAAGCGCCGGTCTCGCGCGTCGCCGGCACGACCGGAGGAGGTGGTGGTGTTCTCAGTGGTTGCGAGCGCCATGAAGCGAGGCCTTTCCCTCATCTTCGTCTGGACCACCCTGGTCACAGACCGGAATTGGCACCTGTCCCGGCCGACCTCGTTCAGATCACGAGTCTTGAACCGGGATGGTTGCCGGGGCTTCGCAGGGCCGGTCCCTCCACCCCTCTGGATGAGCAAATATTCAGTTGGAAACCTGACGCGCAGGTCCTCAGCACTCTACCCCGCCCCGCCGCCCTCCTGACTCCTTGTCTCACTGTGCGAGACATGGCGTGTTATCCACCGGACGACCGAACCTTGGCCGCCGGTCGCGAGGCACCCGGAACGCGTCCCGGACGGCAGGCGGGGCTCCCGCCGGACCCGCGATCCTCGGTGATCGCGGGTCCGGCGGGAGCCCCGCCCCCTCCCGGTCATCGCCGCCGGAGGCGACCCGCCGGAGCGGTCATCACCTCTGGAGGCGACCCGCCGGAGCGGTCACGGCACCCGGAACCCCAGGGTGTAGGGACCGGAGCCGGCCGCGCTGACCACCCGGTAGCGGTAGTAGCCGGGCGTGCCGGTGTAGGAGATCCTCTCGTCGGGGCCCGCACTGTCGGAGGTGGCGACGACCGTCCAGCTCCTGCCGTTCCATTTCTGCAGGTACAGGTCGAAGTCGGTGCCGTCGGCGCCGTCCAGGCAGGCGGTCTGGAGACCTCCGACGGTCAACCTGTAGTACAGGCCCCTCGGCTGGTAGGCGGACCGGCCGGCAGCGGCCAGGGTGCCGGTGTAGGTGTTCGGGAAGCCGGTGCAGGTGCCGGTGACCGGCGGCGGCGGATTGCCCGCGGTGGTCCGCAGGGTCAGGCCGTAGGCGGTGAGGATCTCGCCGACCGGCTGGAAGTAGGTGGTGCCGCCCTGGCTGCAGTCGCCGGAGCCGCCGGAGGTGACGCCCTGGGCCTGGTCGATGGAGATGAACGAGCCGCCGGAGTCTCCGGGTTCGGCGCAGACGTTGGTGCGGGTCAGTCCGAAGACGGTGCCCTGGGGGTAGGTGACACTGGCGTCGTGCTGCTGGATGAGTCCGCAGTGCCAGTCGGTGGTGGAGCCGGACCGGCAGACCGAGGCCCCCTCGACGGCGACCCGGGCGCCGGCGACGGGCACGGTGCCGCCCGCACCGTTGTCCACCGTCGGAGTGGCGGTCCAGTCGCTGTTGGTCGCGACCCAGGAGTAGTCGCTGCCCGGGAAGACCGATCCCTGGAAGGTGCCCTGGGCGACGCGGTTGAAGCCGGTGGTGGCGGCGCCGCTCCTTCCGCAGTGACCCGCGCTGACGAAACCCTGCTGGGTGCCCTTGAGCACGGAGAAGCCGATCGAACAGCGGCTGGTGACGCCGATGTAGTAGGCGTTGCCGCCCACCAGGTCGTGCAGGGTCAGGGGAACCTCGGTGCTGGGCAGCACGACCACCGCCTGCTCGTCCACCCCCGCGCTCTCGACGAAGTTCTGGGCGTCCTCAGGTTTCGGGGAGAGGACGACCACCTTGTTCCTCTTCACGTCGACGAAGTGCGCGCTCGACACGAGCGGCCGCGGGGGCAGGGCTTCGTCGATCTTCTGCTTGGTCACGGTGAGCTCCGCCAGCGACCTGGGGACGACCTCGGCCTGGGCTCCCAAGTCGAGGATTGTGGGGATGTCGGCGGCACTGGTGGTGGCCGCCACCAGGGTGTGCGCGGTGCTTCCCCTGAGCCAGACACCGCCGAAACGGGGGCCGAGCCTTCTGCTCAGCTGTATCGCGATCGGGCTCAGGCGGGCCTCGTTGAGCAGCCGGGCCTGGGCCTGGGCCGGGGTCAGGCCGAGGTCGCGCTCAAGCGCCTCCAGCATGTTCGGCGGCGGTTTCAGCGCGGCCGACACGGCCATGGTGGCGGACGGGGCGGCGGGCGCGGCCGGGGCACCCGCCGCCTGGCGTTCGGCGCCGGCCGGTACGGCGGCCAGGGCAAGTGCGGTGGCCGCCAGGACGCATGCCGTGGAAACAGCGTGTCTGCGGAACATGTGGTCTCTCCTCGACCTCGGCTTGCACAGCGTGAGGGGAGATCGCCACATGTCACCGATTGATCACGCGACGTGGGCAACGCCACCTTAAATCAGGCGAGGCCCCTGGAGCCGCGCGCCACGCGGAAGGCGCTCTTCAACGGTTCCGACCGGGTGGGCGCCTCGGCGGGCAGCCCGCCGGAGGCCGGGCGGCCGGGCCGGAGACCGGGCGGCGGTCAGAAGCCGTAAGCGTCGCCCAGGGCGCCCTGGACGTACTTGCGCGCCTGGTGGATGCGTGACTTGGCGGTGCCCAGCGGGATGCGGAGCTGCTCGGCCACCTCGTTGTAGTCGAGCTGGCAGATGTCGCGCAGCACCAGCGCCTGGGCCAGCTCCGGCTTCTCGGCCTCCAGCGCCTCCATCGCGTCGAGCAGGTCCAGCCGGGACCCGGCGATCACGCTCACCCGGGCCACGTCCGGCTTCTGCAGCGGCAGCTCGTCGGAGCTCTGCTCGGCCGCGCGGCGCTTCAGCGAGCGGTAGGTGGTCCTGGCGCAGTTGGCGGTCACGATGTGCAGCCAGGTGCTGAACCGTGCGCGCCCCTCGAAGCGGCCGATGTTGCGTGCCACCGCGAGCAGGGTGTCCTGGCAGGCCTCCTCGGCGTCCTGCCGGAAGGGGAGGATCCGGCCGCAGTGCCTGAGCACGGCGGGCTCGATCCGCTTCAGCAGCTCGCCGAGAGCGCGGTGGTCGCCCTGGGCGGCCGATCGGGCCAGGTCCTCGGTCGTCTCGTCCAGCGCCATCACGGGCCCCCATCAGCGGTCACGGTCGCTGGACATCCTACGGTCGGGGGTCGCGGATGGTGACCCTCCCTCCCCGCCACAAAAAGGGTGATAGAGCGGGGCTCATCACTCCACCTGCTGACAAGAGCTGACACAATTCGATGGAGCCGTTCCTTCCATGACCTGAAGAGCGAGGACATCCCGACCAGGTGCCGGTTAACCTTGGGGTCTCCACGCTCAAGGAGAATCGATGAGCGCGATCCTGGTGGCCTCCAACCGAGGCCCCGTCTCCTTCACCCTCTCCGAGGACGGTTCGCTGTCCATGCGCAGGGGAGGTGGCGGCCTGGTCTCCGGCCTGTCGGAGGTCGCGAAAGACCTCGACGTCCTGTGGGTCTGCGCGGCGCTGTCCGACGGCGACCGCGGCGCCGTGCGGCTGGCCCCCGGCGGCCGGCTCGACCAGGCGGGCTACGGCACCGGGGCGCTGCGGATGCTCGACATCCCCCCGGCGACCTTCCACCGCGCGTACAACGCGGTCGCCAACTCCACCCTCTGGTTCGTCCACCACCTCCTCTATGACACCCCCAACAGGCCCTACTTCGACGCCAGGTTCCGCCGGGAGTGGGAGTCGTACCAGGCCTACAACGAGGCGTTCGCGATGGCACTGGCCGAGGAGGCCCCGCACGGGGCGCGGGTGATGGTGCAGGACTACCACCTGAGCCTGGCCCCGGCCATGCTCAGGGGGGAGCGCCCCGACCTGCGGGTGGCGCACTTCTCGCACACGCCGTGGGCGCCGCCCGAATACTTCAACCTGCTCCCCGACGACGTCGCGACCGAGCTCCTCGAGGGCATCCTGGGCGCCGACCACGCGGGCTTCCTCACCGCTCGCTGGGGCGGGGCGTTCATGGACTGCTGCGAGACGGTGCTCGGCGCGCGGGTCGACCGCGGGGAGCGTACGGTCACGCACGCGGGCAGGACGACCAGGATCGGCACCCACAGCCTGGGCGTGGACGGCAAGGCACTCTGGACGCGGGCGTCCGAGCCCGACGTGGAGTCGCACATGGCCGCGCTCCGCGCCCAGGTGGGCGACCGCAGGCTGATCGTGCGGATCGACAGGACGGAGCTGTCGAAGAACATCGTGCGGGGCCTGGTCGCCTACAAGCAGTTCCTCGCGGCCCACCCGGAGTGGCACGGCCGGGTCACCCACCTCGCCTTCGCCTACCCGTCCCGGCACGACCTGCCCGAGTACCGCGAGTACACCGCGGCGGTGCAGCGCTGCGCCGAGGAGATCGAGGACGAGTACGCCACCGAGGACTGGGACCCGCTGATCCTCAACGTCGACGACGACTACCCGCGCTCGCTGGCCGCCTACCGGCTGGCCGACGTGCTGCTGGTCAACCCGATCCGCGACGGCATGAACCTGGTCGCCAAGGAGGGGCCGATCCTGTCGCCGCACAGCGCGCTGGTGCTGTCGCGGGAGGCCGGCGCCGCCGTCGAGCTGGGCGAGCACGCGCTGACGGTGAACCCCTACGACGTCTCGGCCACGGCCGCCGCGCTGCACGAGGGCCTGACGATGCCCTCGGACGAGCGCGCCAGGAGGGGGGTCCTGCTGGCCGCCGCGGCGACCGCGCTGCCCCCGCACCGGTGGTTCGCCGAGCAGCTCGACGCCCTCGGGTGAGAGCCCAGCTCATTAAACGGTTTTAGACCTGTATGAGATAGTTTTTGGGGCTATTTCACTTTTTCTGGCGTACGGGAGACCGAGTTGACCGCGATCGCGCCCGTCCGGCTGATCCGCGACCGCGCGACCTGGCTGATCTACCTTCAGCTCGGCGTCTTCGCCACCTACCTGTACGGCCTCAGCGCCGCGCTCCCGCTGCTCCGCCTCGACCAGGGCGTGTCCCAGGCGGTCGCCGGGCTGCACGGGACCGCGATGGCCGTCGGCGGCATCATCGTCGGTCTTGCCCTGCCCTGGCTGGCCGGGAGGATCGGCCGCCGGGCCGCCGTCTGGACCGGGATGGCCGGGATGAGCGCCGGAACGCTCATGGTCGCGGCGGCTCCCACCGTGCTGCCGGTCACCCTCCTCGGGTACGGCGTCGCCAGCGGGCTGGCCTCGATCGTCCTGTACCTGGGCATGGCCGCGCTCGACGACCGGCACGGCCCCGCCGGCCCGGCGGCGATCAGCGAGGCCAACGCCGTCTGCGTGATCGTCGGCATCGGGGTCCCGTTCGTGGTCAGCGCCGCCGCGCAGAGCGCCTTCGGCTGGCGGGCCGCGCTGCTGGTGACCCCCGCGCTGGCCGCGCTGCTCGCGCTGACCATGGGGCGCGTACGGATCCCCGAGCCCCTGGAGGTCTCGAAAGGCACCGGGGAGGGTGCCGCCCGCTTCGGCTGGCGGTTCTACCTGGCCGCGGCCGTGCTGTTCTGCTGCGTCGCGATGGAATTCTGCTTCAACCTGTGGGCGGCCAAGCTGTTCTCCGACCAGACCGGACTGCCCGCGGCGGTGGCCGCGACCGCGGTCGCTGCGTTCACCGCCGGGATGGCGGCCGGGCGGCTGGCCGGGGCCTGGCTGGCCCTGCGGGTGCCCCCGACCGCGCTGTTCCTCGGCGCCCTCCTGGTCGCGGCCGCCGGGTGGGCGATCTTCTGGCTGAGCACGAACCCGATGTTCTCCTACGCGGGCCTGGCCGTGTCGGGACTGGGGGTCGCGCTGCACTTCCCGATGGCGCTGTCCCGGGTGCTGGCCGCCTCCGGCGGGCGGCGGGACCGGGCGTCGGCGATGGCCTCGATCTTCGCCGGGCTGGCGGTGGGGATCGGGCCGTTCCTGCTGGGCGCGCTGGCCGACGGATTCGGCACCCAGCAGGCGTTCCTCATGGTCCCCGCCCTGATCGGGCTCGCCGCCGGAGGGCTGCTGATCACCGCGGGCGGACGTCTCCGGGCGGTCGCCGGCGAGCCCGCCTGAGCGGGCGCGGGCGGAGGTTCCCGAGCGCGCGGGCCCCTGCCGGGCGGACGGCTCACCCGGGCTTCGCCCTACGCCTCCCTCTCGACGGCGTCGGCGATCGAGGTGAGGAACTCCAGGACCCCCGGCGGCCCGTCCACCACGATGTCGGCCTCCACCTCGATCTCGGGCGACCCGCTGAACACCGTCACGCCCGGCAGCCCGGAGGCCCGCACGGCCGCGAACGCCGCGAGGTCGCCCAGGTCGTCCCCGGCGAACAGCACCGACCTGGCGGCCCGCTCGCCCAGGAAGGCGCTCAGCGCCACTCCCTTGTCCATCCCCGGCGGGCGCAGCTCCAGCACGAACTTGCCCGGCTCCACCGCCAGCCCCGCCCCGGCGGCCAGCGCGGCGACCGGCTCGCGCAGCGCGTCGAGCGCCGCCCACGGGTCGGCGGCCTGCCGGGTGTGCACGGCCACCGACCGCTCCTTGTCCTCGATCCTGATCCCCTCGATCCCCGCCACCAGCGGGACGAGCCCGGTGCGGGCGAGGTCGAGGCCCGGGTGGACGGGCGGCGCGGCGAGCGCCCCCGCCTCCCAGCGTTCGAGGCCGTAGTGCCCGAGCACGACCAGCCCCGGCACACCGGCCAGGGAGCCGTACTCGACGGCCGTGGCGGCCGGACGGCCGGTCACGATCACCACGGCGCCGACCAGGCGGCCGAGCCTGGCCAGCACCTCGGCCCCGCCGGGGTGGATCCTGGCCGCCGCGGGATCGGGGACGATCGGGGACAGCGTGCCGTCGAAGTCAAGCCCGATCACCGCTCCCGCCGGATCGGCGACGATCGCCTTCAACCCGTCGGACGTATTCGTCGTCATGCCCGCCTCAGCCTGTCGAGTGTGTTCGCCGTCATACCGGCTCCGCTCTCGCGGTCGCCGTCCGACCGGTCGTACCCGAACATCAGGGGCGTAAGCCCATTTTCCGGGCGGCACGATCGCGGCGCCGGGTCTCCCGGAGCCGGCGCAGGCGCTTGACCAGCATCGGATCGTGGGCGAGCGCCGCCGGCAGGTCGATGAGCTCGCTGAGCAACTGGTAGTAGCGCGTCGCGGAGATGTCGAAGGCCTCGCGGACCGCCTGTTCCTTGGCGCCCGCGTAGCGCCACCACTGGCGCTCGAAGGCGAGCAGCTCGCGCTCCCGGTCGGTGAGAGCCCTCGGCGCGGGCTCCGGAGCAGCGCTGTCACCGGAACTCGACGCGGTGTCCATTGCTTCCTCCTGCCTCGGGGCACGCGGTGACCACACCGCGCACGCGCGGCTCGAAGTCAGAATAGTCCGGAATTTCGCGCTGTTCATGACGGATGCGGAGACGTACAGTCACCTGATGTGACCTCTGTCATCAGCCTTCTCACCGACTACGGACTGGAAGACGGCTACATCGCCGCATGTCACGGCGTGATCGTCGGAATCGCTCCTGAGTCGCGAATCATTGACGTGTGCCATCTGGTCCCCTCGGGGGACGTACGGCGCGGTGCGGCAATCCTGGCCCAGACGATCGCCTACCTTCCTTCGGGCGTGCACGTCGCCGTGGTGGATCCCGGCGGTGGCGGCTCGCGCCGGGCCGTGGCCGTCCAGGCCGGCGACCACATGTTCCTGGGCCCGGACAACGGGTTGCTGTCGTGGGCAATCCACGCCAGCGGGGGCGCGCGAGCCGCCTACGAACTCTCCAACAAGGAGCTCTTCCTGGAACCGGTCTCGCCGACCTTCCACGGCCGCGACCTCTTCGCCCCGGTGGCGGCGCACCTGGCGATCGGGTGCCATCCGTCCGAGCTGGGACCGGAGATCCCGCTGGAGCGGCTCGTCTCGCTCCCCGCGCCCACCTCCGTGCTGCGGGAGGACTACGTCGAGGGGGAGGTGCTGTCGGTCGACCGGCACGGCAACGCCCAGCTGTCGATCGGCTCCGGCGATCTGGTGACGCTGGACGTCGCGCCGGGAGACACCCTGGTGGTCTGGCTGGGCAGGCGACGGCTCTCGGTGCCGTTCAGGGAGACCTTCGCCGCGGTCCCGCCCGGGGAGGTCGTGGCCTTCACCGACTCGGCCGGGCTGATCGCGCTGGCGGTCAACTCCGGCGACGCCTCCCAGCGGCTGGGCCTGCCTCCCGGAGCCCACGTGCGGCTCTCCCCCGCTCCCTGACATGCACAGCAAATGTGATTTAAGAGGAAATCAAGCCATGCATCATCCCGTTTAGTAAGACACCTTTTTCGTCGGCAGTTTTTTCCACCGGAATCACGCATGCCGGAATTCAGGTGACGTTTCCCAATCCCCCATGGAAAATGTGGCCGCGCCGTACTCCCCGTGGCCGCCGGCACGCCTTCACGGCGACGGCTCCCCCTGGAGCAGGCCCTTCCCGCCCTGCCGCCCGCCGGGAGGCCACCCTCGGCCGGACATACGAGCTGACCTGGCAATTAAGGAATTCGACGAGGCGTGAAAGGCCTTATGCGCCCGGATCGGATCGGCAATAGACCGAGTTTCGTTCGGATATAACCCAGCGATCATTGCCACAAGCTGACCATTCTTGACCCTCCAGAAAGCATGTCGCTGGATAGTCTCACTCCCGTTACTTTGAGTAGCCGCGTGCAGACGGTCCGTTCCAGAGGCCCCAGACACTGCCGCGACGATTTCCTTCCAGGGGGAACCACAATGATTCGTCGTCTTCTCATCACCTCCGCGTGTGTCGGTATCGCCGTCATCGCACCGGCCGCGGTCGCGTCCGCGTCCACCTCCTCCACCTCCACGGCCAAGGTCAGCGCCCAGTCGGTCGTCAAGGCCGCCGCCAAGGCCAAGGCCGCCAAGAAGGCCGCCGACTGCTGCGGCGTCGGCGTCGTCAGCGGCGCTGCGTCCTTCATCCCGACGAGCACCGTCACGTACGGCGCCACCGTCATCCCCACGGCCGTGAGCAGCGGCATCGGCTGCGGCGGCGGCATCTACGGCGGCGGCTTCGGCGGCGGCATCTACGGCGGCGGGATCTACGGCGGCGGCGTCTACGGTGGCGGCTGCTACGGCGGCGTCTACGGCGGCGGCGTCTACGGCGGCGGCTTCGGCGGCGGGGGCTTCTACGGCGGCGGCTTCGGCGGCGGCTTCGGCGGGGGCGGCATCCTCGGCGGCGGCCTCTTCGGCCGTGGCGGCAACACCATCGGCGGCGGCGGCAACATCATCAGCAGCGGCAGCGGAGTCGGCCACGGTGTCGGCATCGGTGGCCTCGTCGGCATCGGCGGCGTCGGCGTCGACATCCTCTAGCCGGACAGACACCCTGCGGTAAAGCGGTAAAGCAGACAGGGCGCGGCCTCCACAACTCCATGTGGGGGCCGCGCCCTTCGCTGTCGCGGGTCCGGCTGTTTCGGGTCCGGCTGTTTCGGGTCCCCGCCCTCTCAGGCTCTCCCGAGCGCTCTTCTACACGTGGATCACGTCGTGGGTCTCGGCGAAGTGGCAGGCGCTCGCGTGCGCGGTGCCGGGCCGGATCTGCAGCAGCGGCTCCTCGACGGCGCAGATCTCCTGGGCCTTCCAGCACCGCGTGCGGAACCGGCAGCCCGACGGCGGGTTGGCGGGGGAGGGCGGGTCACCCTGGAGGATGATCCGCTCGCGTCGCTCGCGCCCCTCGGGGTCGGGCACCGGAACGGCCGACAGCAGCGCCTGGGTGTAGGGGTGCGCGGGCCGGTCGTAGATCTCGACGTCCTTACCGATCTCCACCATCTTGCCCAGGTACATCACCCCGACCCGGTCGGAGATGTGCCGGACCACCGACAGGTCGTGGGCGATGAAGACGTACGCGAGGCCGAACTCGTCCTGCAGCCGCTCCAGCAGGTTGACGACCTGCGCCTGGATCGACACGTCCAGCGCGGAGACCGGCTCGTCACAGACGATGATCTCCGGCTGGAGCGCCAGCCCGCGGGCGATACCGATGCGCTGGCGCTGGCCGCCGGAGAACTGGTGCGGGTAGCGGTTGATGTGGTCGGGGTTGAGGCCGACCACCTCGAGGAGCTCCTGGACCTTGCGGCGCCGGTCACCCTTGGGGGCGACCTCCTGGTGGATCTCGAACGGCTCGCCGATGATGTCGCCCACGGTCATCCGGGGGTTCAGCGAGGTGTACGGATCCTGCATGACCATCTGGATGTTGCGGCGCGCCCGCTTGAGCTCGCCGCGCCTGGCGTCGGCGATCTCCCTGCCGTTGATCTTCACCGAGCCCGAGGTCGGCCGCTCCAGCGCCATCAGGAGCTTGGCCAGTGTGGACTTGCCGCACCCGGACTCGCCCACGATGCCGAGCGTCTCGCCCCGGCGCAGGTCGAAGGAGACCCCGTCGACGGCCTTGATCGCGCCGACCTGCTTGCGCAGGATGACGCCCTGGGTCAGCGGGAAGTGCTTGACCAGGTCGCGGACCTCAAGGATCGGCTCACCCGTGGCTGCCATCGAGGACCTCCCTCCAGTAGTGACACGCGCTGCCGCGCGTCGGGCCGATCTCGTACAGCGGGGGCGCGTCGACGACGCAGTTGTCCTGACGGTACGGGCACCGGGGGTGGAAGGCGCAGCCCGTGGGCATGTCGAGCAGGTTCGGCGGCATGCCCTTGATGGCGTACAGCTCCTGCCCCTTCTGGTCGACCCGGGGAATCGAGTCGAGCAGGCCCTTGGCGTACGGGTGGGCGGGCCTGCGGTAGATGTCGTGCACGAGGGCGTTCTCCACGATCCGCCCGCCGTACATGACCGCGATCTTGTCGGCGACGTCGGCCACCACGCCGAGGTCGTGGGTGATCAGGATCAGGCCCATGTTGCTCTCGCGCCGCAGCTCGCCCAGGAGTTCCATGATCTGGGCCTGCACCGTCACGTCGAGGGCGGTGGTCGGCTCGTCGGCGATCAGCACCTCGGGGTCGAGCGCGATCGACATCGCGATCATGATGCGCTGGCGCATTCCCCCGGAGAACTGGTGGGGGTAGTCGTGCACCCGCTGCTTGGCGGCCGGGATGCGGACCCGGTCCATCAGCTCGATCGCCTTCTTCTGGGCGTCGCGCTTGGAGGCGCCCCGGTGCACCCGGAACATCTCCCCGATCTGGGCGCCGACGGTGAACACCGGGTTCAGCGCGGAGAGCGCGTCCTGGAAGATCATCGCGATCCGCCGGCCGCGCACCTGGGTGCGGGCCTCCTCGGACAGGTCGAGCAGGTTCGTGCCCCGGAAGCGGATCTCGCCCTTGGGAATGCGGGCCGGCGGGGAGTCGAGGATGCCCATGATGGCCTGCGCGGTCACCGACTTGCCCGAGCCGGACTCGCCGAGCACCGCGAGCGTCTCCCCGGGGTTCAGCGAGTAGCTGACCCCGTTGACCGCCTTGACCAGGCCCTGCCTGGTCACGAACTCCACGTGCAGGTCGTCGACGGCGAGCAGCGGCTCGCTGCCCGGCGCCTCCCTGGACGGCACCACCGGCGTTGAGGTCTTCTTCACGGGTCCCCCTACCGCAGCTTCGGGTCGAGGGCGTCGCGGACGGCGTCGCCCAGCATGATGAAGGCCAGCACCGTCAGGCTCAGGAACAGCGCCGGGAACAGCAGCGCCCACGGAGCCTCCAGGAAGCGCTCCCTGGCATCGGAGATCATGAGCCCCCAGGAGATGTCGGGTGAGCGCAGACCCACGCCGAGGAAGGACAGGCCGGCCTCGGCGGCGATGAAGTAGCCCAGGTTGATCGTGGCGACCACGATCACCGAGGCGATCGCGTTCGGCAGGATGTGCCGGAACATGATCCTCGACGCGGAGGCGCCGAGCGCCCTCGCCGCGAGCACGTAGTCCTGGCTCTTGGCGGTGATCACCGCCGCCCTCATGATCCGGTACGTCATCGGCCAGGTCAGCACGGCCAGCGCGAGCATGACGGTCCACACGTTGCCCGTGCGGAAGACCGCCAGGATGAGCAGGGCGCCGAGGATCGACGGGATCGCGAAGAAGATCTCCGTGAGCCGGGAGAGCACGGTGTCCAGCGCGCCGCCCCTGAATCCCGCGAAGAGACCGAGCAGGCCGCCCACGATCGCGGTGACGACGGTGGTGGCCAGCCCGACCACTATCGAGTTGCGGGCGCCGTGGATGGTGCGGGCGTAGATGTCGCAGCCGAGGTTGTCGGTGCCGAACCAGTGCGCCGCGCTCATGCCCAGCCGGGCGTCGCCCAGGTCGCAGCTCTTGGCGTCGAACGGGTTCACCGAGGTGAACAGCGAGGGAACCACCGCCATGACGACCAGGACGGCGATGAGGACGGACGCCCCGATGAAGAGCGGGCGGCGGCGCAGGTCGTACCAGGCGTCGCCCCACAGGCTCGCGGCCTTGGGCGCCTTGGCGCCCTTCGCGCCCCTTCTGGGCCTGCCGTGCTTGGGGTTCCCGGTCTGCCCTCCGGCCGGGACAAGAGTGTCACTCATAACGGATCCTCGGGTCGAGCACGGCGTAGAGCAGGTCGACGACCAGGTTGGCAAGGATGTAGATCAGCACCAGGACGGTCACGATGCCGACGACCACGGGCTGCTCGCGCAGGTACACGGAGCTGAACAGCTGCTGGCCGATGCCCGGCAGGTTGAAGATCGTCTCGGTGATCACCGCGCCGCCCATCAACGTACCGAGGTCGGCGCCCAGGTAGGTGACCAGCGGGATCAGCGCGTTGCGCAGCGCGTGCCGCCCGACGACCCGGTTCCGGGGCAGGCCCTTGGCCACCGCGGTGCGGATGTAGTCGGCGCGCAGGATCTCCACCAGGCTGTTCCTGGCCAGCCGGGTGAGGTAGGCGATCGACGTCCCGGCGAGCACGAAGCCGGGCAGCAGGTAGCTGCGCCAGCCCTCTGTCACGCCCGCGACGGGGAAGAGGTCGATCCCGGCCTGCTTGAGCTTCACGCCCAGCAGCAGCTGGAGCACGAAGCCGGTCACCAGGGTGGGGATGGAGATCAGCACCAGGGTGGAGGCGAGGATCATCGAGTCGCTGGCCTTGCCGTGGCGCAGCGCCGCGTACAGGCCGAGCCCCACGCCGATGACGGCCTCCATCACCAGGGCGGTCGCCGCCAGGTTGATGGTCACCTGGAACTTGCCGGCCATGATCTCGTCGACTCCGACGCCGGCGAAGGTGGTACCGAAGTCACCGCCGAGCAGGCCGGTGATGTAGTACCAGTACTGCACCAGGAACGGGTCGTTCAGGTGGTACTGCTCGCGCAGGATGGCGACGATGTTGGGGTCTACCCGCTTCTCGCCCGCCAGCGCCGCGATGGGGTCTCCGGGCAGCGCGAAGACGATGGCGTAGATGAGCAGGGTGGCGCCCACCAGGACTGGTATCGCCTGGATCAGGCGCCTGAGGATGTAACGGCCCATTCGTATCTCCCGTAGGTACCCGGGGCGATCTCGCGGACCGGCGGGTCACACGGTGCCGCGAGATCGTTCCGGGCGGCCAGTGGGGCCGGGCTCCCGCCCGGCCCTCAACCGGTCGTCAGCTGGCCTTCTCGATCTCGGTCCACTCGATCTGGTTGAGAAGATTGATCTTGACGCCCTTGACGTGCTGGGAGAACGCGGCGTTGGTCCGGTAGAAGTACACCGGGATGTACGGCAGTTCCTTGATCAGGATGTCGTCGGCCTGCTGGTAGAACTTCAGGCCCTCCTCCTGCGTCGGAGCGGTGTCGCCCTTGGCCAGGAGCTCGTCGAACTCCTTGTTCGACCAGCCGGCGTAGTTGGAGCCGGTCTTGATCGCGACGGTGGAGAAGATCGGGGTCAGGTAGTTCTCCGCCGACGGGTAGTCGATCGCCCAGCCCATGCGGAACATGCCGCCGTAGGTCTTCTTGTCGAGCTCGTCGAGAATCGAGGCGAACTTCTCGAAGGGCTTGACCGTCACCTCGATACCCAGGTTGGCGCGGAGGCTGTTCGCGACGGCCTCGATCCACTCCTTGTGCGGGCCGTCGGTGTTGTAGCCCAGCTCCAGCGTCTTGGGGCCGTTGTTCTCCGCGTACTGCGCCTTGGCCTTGTCGGGCTCGTAGCTGCAGGCCGTGCAGGCACCGGCGCGGTACCCCTCGAGGAGGGGGTTGATGAAGTCGTCCGCCGGGGCGCGCGTGCCGGAGAAGACCTTGTCGGCGATGGTCGCGCGGTCGATGGCCATCGAGATGGCCTCGCGGACCTTCACGTTCGCGTACGTCTTGTTGTACTGCAGCGGGAAGCCGATGTAGCCGACGCCGGCGTCCGCCTCGTCCATGTAGCGCTCGCCGAGCTCCGACTTGGCGCGGGCGATCGCCGAGGGGGGCAGCGAGTCGTGCACGTCGAGGTTGCCCGCGGCCAGGTCGTTGAACGCGGTCTCCGGGCTCGTGTAGAGCTTGAACTGGAGCTTGGTGAACTTCGGCTTCGTCCCGGCGAACTTGTCGTACCGGGTGAGGTCGATCGTCTGATCGGTGCCCTTGTTGTAGGGCTTGTCGATCTGGAAGTAGCCCTGGCCGATCGGCTTCTTGGCGTACTCCTCGGTGACCTTGCCGTCGGGGCCGAAGGCCGCCTTGGGCAGCGGGTAGAACGCCGTGTAGCCCAGCATCGTCTTGAACTGCGAGAACGGCTTGGCGAGGGTGACGCTGAAGGTGCTCTCGTCGATGACCTTCAGGCCCTTCATCTCCTTGGTGGAGACGGTCTGGCCCTCGCCCGGGTTCAGGTCGGCCCAGCCGTCGACCCGCGCGAAGAAGCCGTTGGCGCCCTGGACGTTGTCCTGGTTGGCGGCGTAGTTCCACGCGTCGACGTAGTTCTGCGCGATCAGCTTCTCGCCGTTGTGCCAGGTGTAGCCGGGCTTGAGCTTGATCGTCCACACCGTGTTGTCGGTCGACTCGATCGACTCGGCGACCTCGTTCACGACCTGCTTGTTCTCGTCGTAGCCGACCAGCGGGGCGAAGATGGCGGCCATGACCTCGGCGCCCTCGGACTCGGTGGTGTCACCGGGGTAGAAGAGCTTCTGCGGCTCGCCGAGCTCCATACGCACGGGCTGGTCGGCCGCGGCCGTCCCGCCATCCGAGGACGTCGAGCTGCCACACGCGGTCAGCGCGAGGGCGAGCAACGCGGTGCCGGCGGTGAGCCGCGCACCCTTAGAAACGCGCATTGCGGTAAATCCTCCCTTTGCAGGCTTACGTCGACACTGAGTCCGTGACCCTGAGCACCGCGAAGGAGGATCTTGTGGTCCCTGCTTCCCGCTGTTCCGGTCCGGGTGCTGACGCCACACCGATCGATCGCGACTATTCCCTACCGCTCCACACCGACTTATATCTGTGATGTTGCAGTTCGGTCACGCATGAACCGATTCGGCGTCACATACCTGCCAACTCGACGATGCCAAGATCCCAGATGCGTACGAAAACGACATCCAGGCACACGTAGGACATGAACGGTCACGCCAAAATACCCCCGCGGCGGCACTGCTCGCATCCGTTACCCTCCGATGACTCTGACCTGGGCCTGCGCTTACGTGATCACCAAGGTCCCGGCCTCCCGCAGGAGAACCGCACAATTGCCCTGGAACCTACGGCCCGGAGATCCCGTCCAATGTGTGCGGCGGGACCCCGCCGCAGGCACTTCATCCACTCGCATCCAATAGAGTCCTTGCCATGAGCCAGCCGGAATCCGCGATCGCGGACGCCCAGGCGGGCGGCCCGAGTAACGGCACCCCCGAGCAGGGGCAGGAGCCGCTGGCCAAGCTCGCCGCGCGCCACGGACTTCGGCGTGCCATCGCACGCCCGAGTCTGCCCGTCTACATGCGCCAGTTGTGGGAACGACGACACTTCATCACGACGTACGCCACGTCGCGCAACGTCTCGAAGTACAGCAACTCGGCCCTGGGCCAGCTGTGGCAGGTCATCACGCCACTGCTCAACGCCGCCATCTACTTCCTGATGTTCGGCCTGATCCTCGGCGCGAGCAAGGGCATCGAGAACTACCCGGCCTTCCTCATCACCGGGATGTTCGTCTTCACCTACACCCAGCGCTCGGTGAGCGGCGGCGCCAGGGCGATCTCCGGCAACCTGTCGCTGATCCGCGCCCTGCACTTCCCGCGCGCCGCGCTCCCGCTCGCCTACACGATCCAGGAGTTCCAGCAGCTGCTCATCTCCATGGGCGTGCTGTTCGGGCTGGTGCTGCTCACCCAGGAACCCGTCACCCTGTTCTGGCTGCTGATCCCGGTCGCCCTGCTGCTGCAGACCATGTTCAACATCGGCGCGAGCCTGGTGCTCGCCCGGTTCGGCTCCACCGCCCGCGACCTGAACCAGCTGCTGCCCTTCATCATGCGCACCTGGCTCTACGCCTCCGGCGTCTTCTTCTCCATCAAGGACAAGGTCGGCCCCGGCGGCGCCGGCCTCCCCCAGTGGGTCGCCGACGTCATGTATTTCAACCCCGCCGCCGCGTACATCGAGCTCATGCGGGACCTGCTCATGGATAGCCACCCGCCCCGCCCCTACATCTGGGCGGTCTGCGTATTCTGGGCGGTGTTCGCTCTGCTCGGCGGCTTCTGGTACTTCTGGCGAGCCGAGGAGAAGTACGGCCGTGGCTGAGTTGACCGAGGAGCTGTCCCGAGTGAAGGCCGAGGAGCCCGCCGTGCCGAGCACGGACGTCAGGGTGCATCCCAACCCGGAACCCGCCCCCGCGCCCGCCGACGAGCGTGAGGGCACCCCCACGGTCATCGTGGACGACCTGCACATCATCTACCGGGTGTACGGCGCGGCCAACGACGCGGAGAAGGGCAACGCCGTCAACGCCCTCATGCGCCTCGTCAAGCGCCAGGGACGGCCGCAGATGAAGGAGGTCCACGCCGTGCGCGGCGTGTCCTTCGTGGCCCGCCACGGCGACGCCATCGGCATCGTCGGCCGCAACGGCTCCGGCAAGTCCACGCTGCTGCGCGCCATCGCCGGGCTCCTGCCCCCGCACTCCGGCGCTGTTTACACCGACGGCCAGCCCTCCCTGCTCGGCGTCAACGCCGCACTGATGCGCGAGCTCACCGGCGAGCGCAACATCGTGCTCGGCTGCTACGCGATGGGCATGAACCCCGCGCAGGTCAAGCAGAAGTACGACGACATCGTCGACTTCTCCGGCATCGGGGAGTTCGTGCAGTTCCCCATGTCGACCTACTCCTCGGGCATGGGCGCCAGGCTCCGCTTCGCCATCGCCTCGGCCAAGTCCCACGACGTGCTGCTCATCGACGAGGCCCTGGCCACCGGTGACCGCGAGTTCCGGCGCAAGAGCCAGGACCGCATCAAGAAGATGCGCGACGAGGCCGGCACCGTCTTCCTGGTCGCCCACAACCTCGACGTGATCGAGGAGACCTGCAACCGGGTCATCTGGCTGCACAAGGGCAAGATCAGGATGGACGGCGACCCGAAGACGGTCCTCGCCGCCTACAACAAGGTCTGATCGCGCCGCCCCCGACACGATCCGATCGCCACGGCGTCCGATCGCCCGGCCTCTGATCGCTACGGGGCCCGGTGGCAGGGCAGGATGAGGAGCGACCGACAAGACGCTTCCATCGGAGGTGAATCGTGTCCACGCGGCCACCGATTCCGTATGACTTCCTGCCCCAGGTTCCCGCGCTGACCGTCGAGAGCGACGACGTCCGCGACGGCGAGCGCATGGCGGAGGCCCACGTGTTCAACGACTGGGGCTCCACCGGCCAGAACGTCTCTCCCCACCTGCGCTGGTCCGGCGCCCCCGAGGGCACCCTCAGCTACGCCGTGACGTGCTTCGACCCCGACGCCCCCACCGGCAGCGGGTTCTGGCACTGGCTGCTGTTCGACATCCCGGCCGACGTGACCGAGCTGCCCGCCGGCGCGGGTGCCGGCGACGGCGGCGTGGGCGTGCACGGACGCAACGACTACAGCCACAACGCCTACGGCGGCGCCGCACCGCCGCCCGGGCCCCCGCACCGCTACATCTTCGCGGTGCACGCCCTCGACGTGGAGAAACTCGGCGTCGACCCCGACACCCCGCCCGCCGTGGTGGGCTTCAACATCACCGCCCACACCCTGGCCCGCGGATACGTGACGCCCGAATACCAGAACTAGCGAGTACGGCACGCCCCGGGGGTGGGACACGGGAGGCAATGGACTGACAGCGTGTTCGGTGTTCCGGTATGATTCGAACGTTGTTTCGATCCAAGGAAGCCGTCATGGAGTGGGGGCGCGCGATGCGAGAGCTGTCCACCGCGATCGACCACCTGTCCGTCGAGGACCCGTCAGAGATTCCGCGTCTCCAGCTGACCGAGCAGCTCATCGAGCTGCACTGGCAGATGGCCAGACTCCAGGCTGAGATCGCCCGTCGCACCTCCGTGCGGGGCCCAGGACGCTGAGGCGGCGAGGGAGCCGGGCCGGGTGCGCACCGGCCCGGCTCCCCTGCCGCCCACGACCCCTCACCGGCCTTCACCGTCGCCGTGCGCGATCCACGGATCCCGGTGCCGGCGGGGGCGGGTCAGGCCGACAGTCGCTGGGGGGCGACGGTGGCGGGCTCGAAGGGGAAACGGTCGGCGAAGGCCGGGCGCAGATCGGTGAGCCACACGGCGTTCGGGTCGTACCTCGCGAAGAAGGGGCGGCCGACCAGTTCCGGATCGCGCGCCTGGATGAGGTGGAGCACGAAGACCTTCTGCCCCGCGACCTCGGCGACACCGTCCAGGCAGACCTTGCCGGGCGTGGCGGACATCGACGGGCCCCGCACGGTGCGGCACAGCCCGGAAACGCTCGCGTAGGCGTCCCTGAAGATCTCATAGGCCCTGGCGAGCGGCACCGCGAAGTAGTCCTGCGGGCCGGTGTCGCGCTCGACGAACATGTAGTACGGGATCATGCCCATGGTGAGCTGCCTGCGCCACATGGACGACCAGGTCCCGGGGTCGTCGTTGATCGACCGGATCAGCGGTGCCTGCGTCCTGACGACCGCGCCGGTGGCCGTGATTCCCGCGACGGCGGCCTCGACGATCGGGAGGTCCAGCTCCCGGGGGTGCGAGAAGTGCGCCATGAAGGCGAGGTTCTTTCCCGCGTCGACCACCGAGGCGAACAGGCGGAGCGTGTCGTCGCTGTCGGGGTCGGAGACGAACCGCTGCGGCCAGTAGGCCAGCGACTTGGTGCCGATGCGGATGGACTCGAGCTGCTCGATGCCGAGCAGCGGCTCCAGATAGCGGCGGAGCACCGGCTCACCCATGATCATGGGATCCCCGCCGGTGAGCAGCACGCTGGTCACCTCGGGGTGGTCCTTGAGATAGCGGACGAGGGCGTCGACGTCGTCGGAGGCGAACTTCAGGTCGGGCTCCCCGATGAACTGGGCCCACCGGAAGCAGTAGGTGCAGTAGGCGTGGCACGTCTGCCCCTGCTTGGGGAAGAAGAGCACCGTCTCAGGATATTTGTGCTGCATGCCGGGCACGGGCTCGGTGCCGACGCGCGGGACGTTGAGGTCGAGCTGACCGGCGGGGTGCGGGTTGAGTCTCATCCTGACCCTGTTCGCCGCCGCCTGGATCTCGGCGTTCCCCGCGCCGGCCCGCAGCAGGCCCGCCAGCCTGGTGACGTCCGCCTCGGGCAGCATGTCCTCCTGGGGGAAGACCAGCCGATAGATGGGGTCCTCCGGGACGGCCGACCAGTCGATGAGCCGGTCCACCACGTAAGCGTTGGTGCGGAAGGGCAGCACCGTCGCCACCGCTCTGATCCGCAGCCGCTCGTCGTCACCCAGGCCGCCTCTGCGCAGCAGGTCGTCGAGGTGTTTCGCGGTGTAGGCCCGGAACCCGCGCTTGGAAGCTTCGTTCAAGATCACCAATCCTATGCCTCGTTTTTTTGTCCTTGTTGCGGTAAACCTCATCTGCCTCTCGTGCGTCTTGCACCACTTATATACCGGACGTAAACCCCCCTGTGGCCGGTTCCATATCTCGGCGACTTCTTCATGAAACATGTGTCGCGATATATCTTGAATGGTCGTACACTCGCGGTCATGACGTCCCATGACCCCGTCCTGCGCGCCTCCGACGCCGATCGCGACCATGTGGCCGCGGTGCTGGGTGAGGCGTTCGCCGCCGGTCGCCTGACCAGCGTCGAGCACGCCGACCGGCTGGAGACCGCCTACACCGCCGTCACCACGGCCGACCTCGTCCCCCTCACCCGCGACCTGCCCGACATCACCGCGCCCGCCCGCGGGATCGCCGCCGAGCGGCAGGAGGTCGCCGCCGTCTTCAGCAAGGTCGTGCGCGGCGGACGCTGGATCGCCGGGCGGCACACCGCGCTGCGCGCCACCTTCGGCGCGCTGATCGTCGACCTCTCCGACGCGGTGCTGCCGGGCCGGGAGATCACCCTTGAGGTCAACTCCTACTGCGGCAAGCTGATCGTCAGGGTTCCCCACAACGCCCACGTCATCGACGAGGTCGGCGCGCTGTTCGCCAAGCGCAGCGTCTCCGGCGGCGCGGGCGACGGCGGCGGCCCGGTCATCAGGGTCGTCGGCCGGGCCACCTTCGGCAAGATCATCGTCTCGCGGGAGAGAAGCGACTGGAATCTCCCCGGCACTCCCTGATCGGCCCCACGGAACGATCCGGTCCTGAGCCCGCCTACGATGCGGACAAACCATCCCGCACGAGGTGACCGCTTGCCTGAGACCGACGCTCCCGGCGCCATGCCGATCGCCCTGGACGCGATGGGCGGCGACAACGCCCCCGACGAGATCGTGGCGGGAGCCGTGCGGGCGGTACGAGAGCACGGGATCTCCGTCGTGCTCGTCGGCGCCCCCCGCCCCCTGTCCGAGGCGCTCTCCCGGTACGACGCGACCACCGAGATCCCGATCGTCCGCGCCGAGGAGGCCCTGGCCATGGACGAGGGCGCCCTCGCCAGCCTGCGCCGGCCGCGTTCCAGCATCGCCGTCGCCTGCCACCTCGTACGCCGGGGCGACGCCTGCGCCGTGGTCTCCGCCGGTTCCACCGCCGGGATCGTAGCCACGGGAAAGCTCAGGCTCCGCGGCCAGCCGGGAGTGCTCAGGCCCGCCATCGCCGTCGCCCTGCCGACCAGGCCCACCCCGACCGTCCTGCTGGACGCCGGGGCGAACGCCGAGGTCAAGCCGGAGATGCTGGTGCAGTTCGCCCACCTCGGCGCCGCCTACGCGGAGACCGCCCTGGGCATCGAGAAGCCCAGGATCGGCCTGCTGACCATCGGCAGCGAACCGGAGAAGGGCAACAAGCTCGTCAAGCGGGCCCACGAGCTACTGTCGGCCGCCCCGGGGCTCGACTTCGCGGGCAACATCGAGGGCCACGACCTGCTCACCCGCACCGTGGACGTCATCGTCGCCGACGGCTTCACCGGCAACGTGGCGCTCAAGACCATGGAGGGCAGCGTCCGTTACGCCTTCGCCGAGCTCCGCGAGACGATCAACGAGAGCCGGGCGGCCAGGGTGGGCGGACTGCTGCAGAAGAGGCGCATCAGGGAGCTCCACCGGCGGCTCGACCCCGAGGTTCACGGCGGGGCCGTGCTGCTCGGACTGAACGGCACCGTGGTCATCGCGCACGGCGCCTCGCACGCCAAGGGGGTGAGCTCCGCCTGCGTGCTCGCGGCCAGACTCGCCCAGGAGGGCGTGGTGAACCGCATCGGCGAGCGCCTCGCCTCCACTCCCCGCCCGCACCGCCTCTGGTGACACCTCGCGCACGGCCCACCCACCTGCGGTGATATTTCCGGCGTATCGGGTGGCACCTCCCACCGCGTTCTCCGGCCCCGCGTACCCTGAGTCCCAGTCGATCGGCGGGGGGCCGCGTGGAGCAGGTGGCGGAACGAGGGCTGAGCGCGGCCGAGGTCGCCGAGCGCGTGGCCACCGGGCAGGTCAACGACGTCAGACGCCGGTCGAGCAGGTCGGTCTCGGCGATCGTCAGGGCCAACGTCCTCACCCTTTTCAACGGGGTGATCGGCGCGCTCTGGGTGCTGATCATGATCTTCGGGGAGTGGCAGGACGGGCTCTTCGGGCTGGTGATCGTGGCCAACGCGGGCATCGGCATCGTCCAGGAGTTCCGCGCCAAGCGCACCCTCGACCGGCTCGCCATCGTCAACGAGTCCCCGGTCAGGGTCCGCAGGAACGGCTCCGACACCGAGATCCCACCCCGGCAGGTCGTGCTCGGCGATCTCGTCCTGCTCTCCCCCGGCGACCAGTTGCTGGTCGACGGCGAGATGGTGGACGCCGACGGCCTGGAGGCGGACGAGTCGCTGCTGACCGGCGAGGCAGACCCGGTATACAAGCGTCCCGGCGACGAGGTCCTGTCCGGCAGCTTCGTGGTCGCGGGAAGAGGCTCCTATGTCGCGACCAGGGTCGGCCGCGACGCCTACGCGGCCAGGCTCGCCGAGGAGGCCAGCGCGTTCAGCCTGTCCCACTCGGAGCTGCGCGAAGGCGTCACGCGGTTCATCAAGTACGTGACCTGGCTGGTCATCCCGATCGGCGCCCTGCTCACCTGGAGCCAGGTCAGCAGGCAGACGAGCGTCGGCGAGGCCGTCACCGGCACGGTCGCGGGCATCGTCACCATGATCCCCGAGGGCCTGGTCCTGATGACCAGCATCGCCTTCGCCGTCGGCGTGATCCGGCTGGGCAGGCGCCGCTGCCTGGTCCAGGAACTGCCCGCGATCGAGATCCTCGCCCGGGTCGACACGCTCTGCCTCGACAAGACCGGCACCCTCACCTCGGGCGGCATGGAACTCGACGAGGTCCGCCCGCTCCGCGACGACCTGCCCGTGCACGAGGCCCTGGCCGCGCTGGCCAACCTCGACCCCGACCCCAACCCCACCGCCCGCGCCGTCCAGACCCGCTACCCCGACTCGCCCGGCTGGACCGCCACCACGAAGGTCCCCTTCTCCTCGGCCCGCAAATGGAGCGGCGCCGAGTTCGACGACCACGGCGGCTGGGTCCTGGGCGCCCCCGACGTCCTCCTGCCGCCCGGCACCCCCGCGTACGACGAGGCCGGGGTGCTCGCCGCCACCGGCCTGCGGGTGCTCGCCCTGTGCCGGGTCACCTCGCTGCGCGACCCCGACGACCTCGGCACCGTCGAGGCCGCGGCCGTCGTCGTGCTCAGGCAGCGGATCCGCCCGGACGCGGCCGAGACCCTCGCCTACTTCGCCGGGCAGCACGTCACCGTCAAGGTCATCTCCGGCGACAACCCCGAATCGGTGTCGGCCATCGCCACCTCCCTGGGCATCCCCGGCGGGGAGCGCGCGGTGGACGCCCGCACCCTGCCGGAGGACGACCCGGAGAAGCTCGCCGAGATCATGGAGGCCAACACCGTCTTCGGCCGGGTCAGCCCGCACCAGAAGCGGCTGTTCGTCGGCGCGCTCCAGTCGCGCGGGCACACGGTCGCGATGACCGGCGACGGCGTGAACGACGTGCTCGCGCTCAAGGACGCCGACCTCGGCGTGGCGATGGGCTCCGGCAGCGGCGCCACCCGGGCGGTCGCCCAGATCGTGCTGATGGACGACGGCTTCGCCAGCCTCCCCTCCGTGGTGGGCGAGGGCCGCCGAGTGCTGGCCAACATCGAGCGGGTCGCCGGGCTCTTCCTGACCAAGACCTTCTACGCGATCGCGCTCTCCCTGCTCACCGGGGTCATCGGGCTCGCGTTCCCGTTCGCTCCCCGGCACTCCACGCTGGTCAACGCCCTGACGATCGGCATCCCCGCCTTCTTCCTCGCGCTCGCGCCGAGCAACGAGCGCGCCAGGAGCGGCTTCGTGCCCCGCGTGCTCCGCCTGGCGGTCCCCGCCGGGATCGTCTGCGCCGCCGCCGTCTACCTGTCGTACTGGATCGCCCAGAGCGGGTCCGCCACCCTGGAGGAGAGCCGCACCTCCGCGGTGATCACGCTGTTCGTCGCCGCCTGGTGGGTGCTGGTCCTGGTCGCCCGCCCGTACGTCTGGTGGCGGGTGGTGCTCGTGGCCTCGATGGCCGGGCTGTTCGCGCTCACCCTCGCCGTCCCGTTCGCCCGCGAGTTCTTCACCCTCACCCTCGGCGGCCCCGCCGCCGGGCTCACCGCGGCCGGGCTCGGCGTCGCCGCCGGGGTCGTGCTGACGGGCGTCTTCGTGATCGCGCGATCCCGCCGTACGGAGCCGATCACGGGTGATATCAAATCGGTTCAGGACCGGCCAGCCGATACCCTTGGAGCATGACCGACCCGCAGCTCGCACTGACCGAGCGCGTCCAGCAGGCGCTGGCCGCCGCCTTCGGTGCGGAGTACTCCGACGCAGACCCGCTGATCCGTCCCTCGCAGTTCGCCGACTACCAGGCGAACGTGGCGATGAGCCTGAGCAAGCGACTGCGACGGGCACCGCGGGAGGTCGCCCAGGAGATCGCCGAGCACCTCACCGGGCGGGCCGGAGACGCCCAGGACGACCCGTTCCCCGGCACCGTCGAGGTCAGCGGCCCCGGCTTCCTCAACCTCACCCTCTCCGACGAGTGGATCGCGGCCGGCGCCTCCGAGATCCTGGCCGACCCGCGCACCGGCGTGAGCCTGTCCACCTCGCCGCAGACCGTCGTGATCGACTACTCCGCGCCCAACGCGGCCAAGGAGATGCACGTCGGCCACCTGCGCACGACGATCGTCGGTGACGCGCTCGCCAGGGTCCACGAGCACCTGGGACACAAGGTCATCCGGCAGAACCACCTCGGTGACTGGGGCACGCCGTTCGGCATGCTCATCGAGCACCTGCTCGACATCGGCGAGGAGGCCGCCGTCGCCCAGCTGGAGGCCGGCGAAGGCAACCCCTACTACCAGGCCGCCCGCCTGAAGTTCGACACCGACCCCGAGTTCAACAAGCGGGCCCGCGCCCGGGTCGTCACCCTGCAGGCCGAAGAGCCCGAGACGATGCGCCTGTGGCACATCTTCATGAACGCCACGGTCCGTTACTTCAACAAGGTCTACGTCCAGCTCGGTGTGACGCTGACCAACGACGACATCGCCGGCGAGAGCATGTACAACCACGTGCTCGCCCAGGTCTGCGACGAGCTGCAGGAGCGCGGCATCGCCGTCCTCAGCGACGGCGCGCTCTGCGTCTTCCCGCCCGGCTACACCGGCCGCGAGGGCCAGCCGCTGCCCCTGATGATCCGTAAGAGCGACGGCGGCTACGGCTACGGCACCACCGACATGGCCACGATCCGCTACCGGGTCCAGGATCTCAAGGCCGACCGCATCCTCTACGTGATCGGCGTGACCCAGTCGCTGCACATGTCGATGGTGTTCGACTCGGCCAGGCTGGCGGGCTGGCTGCCCGACCACATCAGGGCCGAGCACATCCAGATCGGCAGCGTGCTGGGCTCCGACGGCAAGATGTTCAAGACCAGGAGCGGAAAGTCCATCAAGCTCGTGGAGCTGCTCGACGAGGCCGAGACCAGGGCCGCCGAGGTGCTCAGGAACAGCGACTACGCCGACGCCGAGCGCACGGAGATCGCGCACGCCGTCGGCATGGGCGCGGTCAAGTACGCCGACCTGTCGGTCAGCCACGACAGCGAGTACGTCTTCGACTTCGACCGCATGCTCGCCCTCACCGGCAACACCGGCCCCTACCTGCAGTACGCCCAGGCCCGCATCCGTTCCATCTTCCGCAAGGGCGGGGTCACCCCGGCCGAGACGACCGGCCCGATCGTGCTGGGTCACCCGGCCGAGCGCGCCCTGGCGCTGCAGCTCCTCGGGTTCGGCTCGGTCGTCGAGGAGATGGCGGAGAACTCGGCGCCGCACAAGATGGCCTCCTACCTCTTCGACACCGCGAGCGCCTTCACCACGTTCTTCGAGAACTGCCCGGTGCTGAAGGACGACGTCGACGCGGCCACTCGCGCCTCGCGGCTCGCCCTGTGCGCGCTGACCCTGAAGGTTCTGGAGACCGGCCTGGGCCTTCTCGGCGTCCCGGCACCCGAGCGCATGTAACCTGTCCACCAGATGATCGTCTTTATTGCGAAAATGAAGGCGATCGTCTGGCAAAGTCATGTTCGGCGCGCCTCCCTGCGGGGATGTCCGAAGCGCAATACGCTGGCGCGGTCATCGGTCACAACTTCGGGGAGCTCTCTGCCTTGAGCACGGACCTGACCGCGAGCGTGAGCACGGACACCGCGAGCCTGAACACCGACCTGACCGCGGGCCTGGGCACGAGCGTGAGCACCGACCTGGCCGCGGCGCTGGAGGCGGATCTGGTCGCAGCGGACACGGATCCGACCGCGGACGTGGACACCGGCCCGACCAAGGACACGAACACCGCGAGCACCAACACCGCGGGCATGGACACCGCGACCTCGAACACCGCGGTCTCGCGCATCGATGTCCCACCTGCCGATGCCCCACCTGCCGAGACAGAGCTGCGCCGCTGTGCCGACGCGCTCCTCACCGACCTGGCCGCCGGCATCGTCCCCACCGGCGTACCGGCGGGCTTCGAAGACACCTCCGGCCACTGGCTGGCTCCGGCCGTCGAGGCGCTCGTGCTGCTCATGCGCGGCGAGGAGTCACTCGAACCCCTCGCCCGCGCCGCGCAGCGTGACGAGCAGCGGACCGCGCTCTTCCTCTGCCTCGCCCTCGCCGTGGCCGGCCAGGGTGACCGCATCCACGCCTCATGGCTCGGCACCGCCTTCGGTGAGCTGTCCCTGGACCGTCCGGTGACTCACGGCCAGCGGGCGCTCTGGCTCGCCGCCGCACGCGGGGCGTACGGCCCGGCGGGCAAGATCTTCGTTCTCCGCAAGCTCGACGCGGTGGCCGCCTCTCCCGCGTCCGAACCCGACCGGTGGCTGCGCGCGCTGATCCCCGACGAGCCCTCCGCCGCCGTGTCACCGGCCCTGGCCGGTTTCGCGGAGCTCGCCGAACTCCCCGAGCTGGCCGCCCCCGTACACGCCGCAGCCCGGCTGGCCCACCTGCTCGACCGCTGCGCCGAGATCACCTCGGCCCGCGAGAGCAGGGGAGGCGATGGCGCCACCGCCGGGAAGACCCATTCCGTGAGCGGTTCCGCGACTCGTGCGGCCGGTGGCGCGCTCGATGAGGCGCGCGACCGTGCGGAGGGAACGGCCGGTGACCTGGGTGGCCTCGCGCTCGTCACCGCCGCGCAGGCGGACCGTTCCGGTGAGGAGGCGGTCGTGTGGAGCGAGGACGAGCCGCTGACCGTTCTCCGCCAGCTGACGGGTTCCGGCATCCACGAACGGCCGTTGAAGCCGCTCGCCGGCCACCTGCTCGGCGACCTGCGCCCCGGCTCCCACCCCTACCTGGCCGCGATCGCGTTGCACGTGGCCGCGCCCATCGTGCGGGCCGCGGCCGAGACCCTCGCCGAGACCACCAGGGCCGAGGCCCCCGAGTCGGTCACCATGCCGATCCTCGGCCACCAGGTGACGCTCAGGCCCGAGGGCCCGGATCCCGAGTCGATGAGGGCCGCCGAGGAGCGGATCGCCGCCGAGGGAGCGCCGGCTCGTGGCCGTCCCTGGGCGGCCTACGTGCTGCTCGCCCTGGCCCCGGTGATCCTGGTGGTCGCGCTCGTCCTTCCCGTTCTCCCTCTCGCGCCGCTCGCACTCCTGCCCGCCGCGGGAGGTGCCTACAGGCTGTGGCGCAGGCGGCAGCGTGAGCGAGCGGACGCCGAATACGTCATCACCCAGCTCGCCGAGCTCAGGGAAGTCGCCCAGGGCGCGGTGTGGGCACTGCACGAGTACGCTCACGAGTCCGAGGGCCGGATCAAGACAGCGACCTCCGACCTGGCCGAGCTCACCCGCCTGCTCCGTCGGGGCCCCCGAGCGGGCTGACCGGCCATCATCGGGTGCGCGCCTCGCCATCAGGTACGCGGCCCCACCACCAGTCTCGACCTCACCATCGGGTGCGCGACCTCGCCATCGGTGCGCGGTCCTTCGCCGAGGCGGGCCTCGCACCCGTACGGATCCGATCGCTCAGGACCCGTACTGGCGAGGCCGCGCCAGGCGTCAACCGTTGGTGATCTCCACCTCCGCTGGGGCCAGCAGAAAGACCTTCTCCGCGATCCGCTCGATGCGCCCCTCGCAGCCGTACGCCAGCCCCGCGACGAAGTCGACCATGCGGGTGGCCTCGGCGGTGCTCATACCGCTGACATCCATGATGACGGTCTGACCGTCGCGGAAGTGCTGCCCGATGACCGGTGCGTCGTTGTATTTCATCGGTGTCAGCATCACGATCCGCGAGGGCTCGTTCATCGCGCGCCAGCGCTTGGCCGCGCGCTCCGAGGCAGACTGCCAGTCTTCCTCCTCGCCCTCGACCTCGTCCTCGTAGTCGTAGGACTCGTCATAATGCTCGGCCCCGCCCAGGCCAAGGTAGCTCGCCACCTTGCGCACTGCCCCCATCGGCTCGTCCTTTCGCCAGGACCACGCCGTATCCGGCCTGTCCCTACACCTTGGACGGTAACCGACGACAAGAAGTTCGCCATGCGACACGCCCAGCGCTTATTTCCACTTTGTACGGCTACCGCACTGGTTTGCCTGATCCCCGACTTTGCCTGATCTCCTGACCCAACTTCAACCGATATCTCCGGCGCCGCTAGCATCGCGTCATGCTCGTCTACACGGTCGATTCGTTTACCGATGAATTTTTCAAGGGTAACCCCGCTGGGGTCTGCGTACTCAGCAATCCGGTCCCTGACACCTGGATGCAGTCCGTGGCGGCGGAGATGAGGCACTCCGAGACAGCCTTCCTGCTCGGAGCCGAGGACGGCGGACCGTACCCGCTCCGTTGGTTCACGCCGGTGACCGAGGTGGCCCTGTGCGGGCATGCGACCCTGGCCGCGGCGCATGTGCTGTATTCCACGGGAACGGTCCCAGAAACCCTCGAATTCTCAACGAAGAGCGGAATCCTGTCTGTGACCAGGGATAAATACGACTTAATCAGCATGGATTTCCCAGCAAAAGTACTCCAAGCGACGATCCCTCCTCAGGGACTGATCGATGCGCTCGGAGTTAAACCTGTTTGGACAGGAAAAAATGTTTGGGATTACCTCGTGGAAGTCGAGTCCGAGGAGGCCGTGCTCGCCACCGCCCCTGACTTCCGCGCCCTGGAGGCCGTCGACGCGCGGGGAGTTATCGTGACGGCTCGGGCCTCGCGCCCCGGCGCCGACTACGTGTCCCGATTCTTCGCTCCCAAGGTTGGGGTCCCCGAGGATCCGGTCACGGGCTCCGCCCACTGCGCGCTCGCGCCATACTGGTCGGCCAAGCTCGGCTCCGACAGGTTGGTGGGCGCCCAACTGTCACAGCGTGGGGGCGTGGTCCGCACGGCTGTACGGGGCGACCGGGTCGAACTCGCGGGAAACGCGGTGACCGTTCTTTCCGGCGAGCTCCACGTCTAGGGTTTCGTGTTCTGGGTGTCGTGGTTCCGGTCGACCCGGTAACCGCCGCTTCCACAGAACCCCCAACACCCTTTAACGCGAAAAGGGCCCCCACCTGTGGTGGAGGCCCTTCCCTTTTGAAATCTTGAAAGCCTGAGGGCCCCCACCAACGGTGGAGGCCCTCAAAAGATTGTCCGGCGGTGACCTACTCTCCCACACCGTCCCCGGTGCAG
>NZ_JBPXMD010000054.1:0-33485 GCF_051918855.1 Streptosporangium sp. H16 | reverse complement strand
CGGGCCAGGCCCCAGTTGAAGGCGAACCGGGACGCGCCGCAGTGGGAGGCGAGCAGGCGCGCCTGCTCGGGGGTGGGATCCAGGGCATAGCGGTAGGCCTGGTGGACCCGCATCAACCCTCCCCCTCACGCTACGTCGCCGACCGTCAACGTACCGTAGGAGTCATGATCAACGACTCCCCGATCGGCGAACAGACCTACGCCTGCCTCGGGAGCGCAGGAAGCCGCAGAGGGAGCCGGTGGCCTTGCCAGCGGTGGCGGTGGCGTCGAACTGGATCTCGCAGCCGCCCGCGACCGCCGGGTCGGGGTCAGGGGAGGCGGGCACGCCGAGGAAGACGCCTGCGCCGAAGAGACGCAGGCGTACCCCACGGTGGTTGCGCCGTGCGAGGCGACGGGATCGACGTCTGCGACCAGGATCAGCCGTCCGACCTTATGCGCGGGCACGGACAGGGCGCCTTCCCGATACCGCCGGTAAGCGGTGATCGGGTGAACACCCCTGCGCCTTAACCCACTCTTTCACGTGCACTCACGCATCCTGATACACGCTCAACCACCAACTGCTTCCAACCCTGTCCCGGGCGGTGTCCTCGCGGTCCTCGCGGTGCTGTTCACGACCGCGGCGCATGAGGTGGCGGCCTCGCCGTAGCGGGTGCGGCCGACGTCAGGAACTCGTGAGGATGACGAGTCGCCCGGTCGCCCGGGTCATGGCGACATAGCGGTCGACCGCTCCCTCGATGCCCGTGCCGAACGCCTCCGGGTCGACGAGGACGACCAGGTCGAACTCGAGCCCCTTCGACAGCTCAGGGGTCAGCGACCGGACGCGGGACGTCGCCCGGAACGTGGGATCGCCGATGACACAGGCGATCCCGTCGGCGTGCGCGGCGAGCCAGGTGTCAAGGATCGAGCCCAGATCCGCAGCGGATCCGTGGACGACGGGGACGTCGCCGCTGCGGATGGAGGTGGGCACGTTGGCGTCCGGGAGCACGGCCCGGATGACCGGCTCGGCTTCCGCCATGATCTCCTCCGGCGTCCGGTAGTTGACGCTCAGGGAGGCCAGTTCGATCCGGTCGAGCCCGATCCGCTCGAGCCGTTCCCGCCACGACTCGGTGAACCCGCGCCTGGCCTGGGCGCGGTCCCCGACGATGGTGAAGCTCCGGGACGGGCAGCGCAGCAGCAACATCTGCCACTCCGCGTCGGTCAGCTCCTGCGCCTCGTCCACGACGATGTGCGCGAACGGGCCGGCGAGCAGGTCCGGTTCGGTGCCGGGCGGCGCGGTCCCGTCGACCAGGGCGTCCTTCATGTCCTGTCCGCGCAGCATCGTCACCGCCCCCTCCCCGTCGTCGTCGGCCTCGAGCAGGGCGTCGACGACGGTGGCCATGTGCTCGCGTTCGGTGGCGACGGCGGCCTCGTGGCGGCGCCTGCGTCGCGCCGCCTCCGGGTCGCCGAGCCGCTGCCGAGCCGCGTCCAGGAACGGCAGGTCGGACACCGTCCAGGCCTGGGCGTCCTCACGCCGCAGCCTCCGAAGGTCGTCGGGGCCGAGCCAGGGGGCGCACATCCGCAGGTAGGCCGGTACCGACCACAGGTCCCCGACGAGGTCGGCCGCCTCGATCAGCGGCCACGCGCGGTTGAAGGTCGTGAGCAGTTCCCTGTCCCGCAGCAGCGACCTTCGCAGCAGGTCGGCCGAGACCTCGCCCTCGTGCTTGTCCGTCAGGATCGTGAGCAGTTCCTCCCAGATCCGGTCGCGCGCCTCGTTGTGCGCAGTACCGGGCTCCGGTGCCGCGAACGCCTCGGCCCAGTCCTCGGCGCTCAGCCAGATGTCGGACCAGGGGGTCGTGACCGTCATCCCCTTGCCGGGCGGGTTCTCGTAGAACCTGACGGCCGGCTCGATCGCCTTCACCAGGTCCGCGGACGACTTCAGCAGGGCCACCTGCGGGTCGGCCTCGATCGTCGCCGAGGCTCCCTCGGCGACGAGGTCTCGCAGGGTGCAGGTCTGCACGCCCTCCTCTCCGAGGCTGGGCAGGACGTCGGCGACGTAGGCCAGGTAGGGCTGGTGCGGACCGACGAACAGCACGCCGCCCCGGCGGTGACCCAGGCGAGGGTCGGAGTAGAGGAGGTAGGCGGAGCGGTGCAGGGCCACGACGGTCTTGCCCGTGCCCGGACCGCCGTCGACGACGAGAGCGCCGCGAGATCCCGCGCGGATGATGGCGTCCTGGTCGGCCTGGATGGTGCCGAGCACGTCCCGCATCCGGGGCGATCGGTTGCCGCCCAGGCTGGCGATGAAGGCGGACTGGTCGTCGAGCGCGGCGTGCCCTTCGAACCCGTCCGAGGTGAACACCTCGTCCCAGTAGTCGCTGATCCTGCCGCGGGTCCAGCGATACCTGCGGCGGCTCGCCAGCCCCATCGGGTCGGCGTGGGTGGCTCCGAAGAACGGCTCGGCCGCGGGGGAGCGCCAGTCGAGCAGCAGCCGGCGGCCCGCGCTGTCGGTGAGGCCGAGCCGTCCGATGTACACGGGCTCGGGGTCGTCCGCGCCGACCATGTGCCCCAGGCACAGGTCCAGGCCGAAGCGGCGCAGCGCGCGCAGCCTGGCGGTCAGCCGGTGGATCTCCAGGTCCCGGTCCAGCACCTGCCGGCCTTTGCCGCCGGGCGCCTTGCGCTCGGCGTCGAGACGGTCGGACAAGTCGGCGATCGACCGCTCGAGGCTGTCCGCGATGGCCGCGAAGTGCTGCTCGTCGCCGGCGATCAGCGCAGGGTCGGCCTTGGGGGAGAGGTGGTCTGGAAGGTCAAACGCGCTGGTGGTCAGCGGTTTCACGTAATTTGCTCCGATCTGATGACGCTTGCGCTGTCGCGCGTGGTAGGGGGATGAACCACACCGGCCGGCGGCTCCGCGAACTCCCTGCCCGGCGGCGCGCACACCCGTAGCCGCGTGCCGGGTTGCGGTAGGCGCATCGTGGGTGCCACCGGTTCGACGTTTCCGCGCGACCCATGCGCCGACAACGCCATGCGCACTTCGTATCCCCCTGTTTCCGCAGGCTCTGGCCTCGGCCGACGATTCTGCAGGATGACCCGGGTCTTGTGGCAAGCCCCCCGGTGCGCTATACATTGAGAGTGGAAAGGAGTGGGTTCTCCCCTTTCCGCCTCATCGTCCGCTCTGGGCGGGCGACCTCCTTACGAAGCGGCGATGCGTCCCGTACGCCGGCACCGCCGGCCCGAGGGGATCACAAGGCGCCGCCACGACCCCGTGCCGGCGGCCCCGAAGCGCCGCACCCCTGAACGCGTCATCGCATCTCGCGGTCTGGGACGCGGCACCGATGTTCGGCTGGCTGGTCAACACGCTGGTGGTCGGGGTGACGGCCGCGCTCACCGTGACGCTGTCGAGCGCCTTCGTCGCCTTCGGCTTCGCCTACTTCCGCTTCCCCGGCCGCAACCTGCTGTTCGCGAGCGTGCTGGGCACCATGATGTTGCCCGCCGCGGCCACCCTGGTGCCGACGTACCTCATCTGGAAGTCGGCGGGGCTGGCCGGCGCGCAGGTGCCGCTGTCGGCCGGCGGCACTTCCTCCGGGGAATCGCCAGCACCGGTCAGCGCGGGTGAGGAACCGGAGACCGCAGGAGGATCATCACCTGCCGGTCGCGTCACACCGCTTCGGCGAGCGGAGGCCGGGCCGTGCCGACGGTCGTGCCGCACAATCATTGTGCGGCAGAGCATGGCGGGCGGGGGAGTTTTCGCGCGGCGACTGTGACCGGCGTCGGCATCGCCGTACGCGGCGCGTCACCGCTTCGGCAGGGGCGTGCCCGTCCGCGACGGGCGACAAAAGGCAAAGGCAAGGAGGTAACACACTCCTTGCCACTCTCAACATATAGCGCACCGGGGGGCTTGCCACAAGACCCGGGTCATGCTGCAGAATCGTCGGCCGAGGCCAGGACCTGCGGAAATCAGGAGTTCGCGAAGGACGTGTCCTTCTGTTGATCGACGGACGAGGCAGGCGGGACGCCGAACCGCCGGTGGGACTCGCGGTGCGGTCGCGAGGACTCGGTGCGCAGGCGCGGGTGTGCGCCGCCGGACCGCGCGGAGCGGCCGGCCGAAAACGCGACCTTGTCGAATGGGGGGTTTTCATGATTGACGTGATCGTCGCCGGTGGGGGACCGACCGGCTTGATGCTGGCCGGCGAGTTGCGGCTGCACGGCGTGCGCGTGCTTGTGCTGGAGAAGGAGGCGGAGCCGGCCGCGTACGTCCGCTCGCTCGGCCTGCACGTGCGCAGCATCGAGGTGATGGACCAGCGCGGCCTGCTGGAGCGGTTCCTCGCGCACGGCCGGCGGCATCCGGTCGGTGGTTTCTTCGCCGGCATCACCAAGCCCTCGCCCGGCCGGCTGGACACCGCGCACGGCTACGTCCTCGGCATCCCGCAGACCATCACCGATCGCCTGCTGGCCGAGCGCGCCGCCGAGCTCGGCGCCGAGATCCGGCGCGGCTGCGAGCTGGCCGGGCTGAGCCAGGACGAGCACGGGGTGACCGCCGAGCTGGCGGACGGCACGCGGCTGCGCTCGCGCTACCTCGTCGGCTGCGACGGCGGCCGCAGCACGGTGCGCAAGCTGCTCGGCGTCGGCTTCCCCGGTGAGCCCTCCAGAATCGACACGCTGCTGGGCGAGATGGAGGTGGCCGTGCCGCCGGAGACGCTGGCCGCCGTGGTGGCCGAAGTCCGCAAGACCCACCTGCGGTTCGGCGTCGGCCCCCTCGGGGGCGGGGCGCACCGCGTCGTCGTGCCCGCCGAGGGGGTGGCCGGGGACCGCTCGGTCCCGCCGACCCTGGAGGAGTTCAGGCGGCAGCTGCGGGCTTTCGCCGGCACCGACTTCGGCGTGCACTCACCGCGCTGGCTGTCCCGCTTCGGCGACGCCACCCGGCAGGCCGAGCGCTACCGGGCCGGCCGGGTGCTGCTGGCCGGCGACGCGGCGCACATCCATCCGCCGATGGGCGGCCAGGGGCTCAACCTCGGCATCCAGGACGCGTTCAACCTCGGCTGGAAGCTGGCCGCCGAGGTCGGCGGCTGGGCACCGGAGGGGCTGCTGGACAGCTACCACACCGAGCGTCACCCGGTGGCCGCCGACGTGCTGGACAACACCCGCGCGCAGACGGAGCTGATGTCCACCGAGTCGGGGCCGCAGGCGGTGCGCCGGCTGCTGGCGGAGCTGATGGACTTTGACGACGTGAACCGGCACCTGATCGAGAAGATCGTCGCGATCGGGGTCCGCTACGACGTCGGCGAGGGACACGACCTGCTCGGCCGGCGGATGCGGGACGTGGCGCTGAAGCGCGGTCGCCTCTACGAGCTGACGCGCGGCGGCCGCGGGCTGCTGCTCGACCAGACCGGCCGGCTCTCGGTGGCGGGCTGGGCCGACCGGGTCGACCACGTCGTCGACGTCAGCGAGGAACTGGACGTGCCCGCCGTGCTGCTGCGGCCGGACGGCCACGTGGCGTGGGCCGGTGAGGATCAGCAGGATCTGCTCGACCGGCTGCCCAGGTGGTTCGGCGCCGCCGCCGGCTGAGCGCGGTCGCGGGCTCACGACGCCGCGTGCGCGGTGTCGCGTGTCCCCGTGCTCGCAGCGGTTCGATCGGGGGGCCGGCGTGCGGGCTTGGCCGGGCCGCCGTCGTGCCTCGCCGCGCCGGTGGAGTTCTCGGCCGGGGAGCGGGCCGTGACGCGCGGCAGCCTCGTCGAGGTGCCGGTGCGGGCGGTCACGGACTCGTCGTGAAGGTGATCTGGTCCGGTGCCGCGTCCAGGAGGATCAGGACTCCCGCTATCCCGACGATCCAGCGCAGCGTCGAGCGCGATCCCGAGGAGAGACTGTTCCTCCACCGTTCGAACCGCTCGCGCGTCCGTTCGCCCAGGGCGGCCCACGCGGCCAGGAGCAGGATGCCCGGAAGCACCATGACGGTCACGTACACGCCGAGGAGCGGTGACCACTGGGCGGCGGTCAGGTGGGCCGCGGTCATGATGCCGATCGCGGCGAAGTACGGCACGGCGGTGGCGAACTCGAACAGCCAGGTCCCCAGCCCCAGCAGCAGCATCGAGCCCAAGGTGAAGGACCGGGCCTGGACGGATGCGCGTCCGGGTTTCTTGTCGGGGATGAAGTAGCTCCCCACGATGAGCGCCACGCCGAGGACGGCCTGCCCCCAGGCCCACACGGTGTCGTCGACGACCGGCACGACAGCGCCCAGGCCGAACATGAGTAGCACGCCCAGGGCGAAGTACGCGATCGCGACCGATCCGAGATACACCCCGAGCAGCGCGCCCACGCGGCGCGGCCTGGCCAGCAGCAGGTAGAGCGTCACCCCGATCACGGTGGGGCTCAGCGTGTCGAGCAGGGCCAGCCCGAGCACCGCCCCGATCGTCTCGATCGACAAGCCTGTCTCCTTACGGGAGCCAACGAGCCGTAATAATACGCCCGTGTCAGTTAAAATAACACATGCGTGCTAATATGTTGGCGTGCCACGACTCGTTGATCATGACCGGCGGCGGGCCGAGCTCGGCGAGGCCGCCGTCCGGGTGATCCTGCGCGAGGGCCTCGCCGGTGTGACCGTCCGCGGGGTCGCCGCCGAAGCCGGCTGGTCCACCGGGTCGCTGCGGCATTACTTCGCCAACCAGCACGAGTTGCAGGCCTACGTCGTGCGGGCCACCACCGACACCCTCCGCCGGCGGGTCCTGCCGCGCGTCCAGCGGCCCCGCGCGCGGGGTCCGGTGGTCGAGCGGATCGCCACGATCGTGGAGGAGATGCTGCCGCTCGACGCCGAGCGGCGCGAGGAGTACGCGCTGTGGTCGGCGATCGTGGAATGGGAACGCCGGCACCCTCCGGAAGGAGGGTCCGTGACGTGGAGCGACCAGCGGGCGCTGTATCGCCAGTGCGTCGCGGCCATTCGCGGATACGAGTCGATCCGCGAACCGGACCAGGCCGCGGTCCCGCACCCCGATGCCCAGGTCGAGCTCTGGGCGGCGCTCCTGCACACGTTCGTCGACGGACTCGCCGCCCAGATCGTGAACACCCCCGGCGAGGTGTCGGCCGGCACCGCCGCGCGGCTGCTGCGTTCACTGCTGCACGCCGTGCCTTGCGCGGGGCAGGATCGGTGCGCGCACCGACCGTGAGCCGAAGACGGCGACCGCGAGCGCCCGCAGCGCCGGCCGGGCCCGTCGACGCGACCGGCCGTACCACGCTGTTCACCCCGCTGCCTGGCCGGGCGAGCGTCTCTCCCGCCGAGCACCTCGCGGCCTGCTTCACCTGCCCGATCCTCGTCGAGAACGACTGCAAGCTCGCCGCCGCAGCCGCCGGACGCCGGCAGGGCGCCGCGCAGGACGCCGACGACATCGTCCACCTGCCGGCGGGCATGCGAACCGGTACCGGCCTCATCCTCGACGGCACCCTGCGGCGCGGCTACGCAGGAGCGGCCGGCGAGATCGGCGCGCTGCGCGTCGCCCTGGAGCAGGTCGACGCGCAGCTGTTCACCGACGGAATGCCCGCACCCCTCACCCTTCAGGCCTGAGATCGTCCGTCTCGCCGGCCGCTTCCTCGCCCGGAGGCGTCCGGGCCGGCCGGCAGTGCCGCCCGCAGCCGCCGAAACGCACCGGATCGATCGGGGTGAAGGAGGTGGCCTTCACGCCCCTCAGCGCGCCGATCATGGTGTCCTTCCAGATCGGCCCGGGAACGGTGGCCCCGAAGACGGCGCCGTAGTGTCTGCCGCCGATGGTGACGTTGTTCAGCTTGTGCGCGACGGCGCCTCGGGGGTCGCCGATGCTCACCGCGCCGGCCAGGTCCGGGGTGAACCCCGCGAACCACGCGCTCGCCTGGTCGTCGTTGGTGCCGGTCTTGCCGGCGGCGGCGCGGCCGATGCCGCCCACCGCCCGCATCGTGCCCTTGGTGAACACCCCCGACAGGATGTGCGCCGTGGCGTCCGCGATCTCGGGATCCAGCACCTGGCGGCACCTGGGCCGGTGGCCGGTCGCCTTACCGTTCCGGTCGGTGACCCGGGTGACGGCCATGGGAGCGCAGTACCTCCCGCGCGCGCCGATGGCGGCGTAGGCGCTCGCGACGGTCACCGGGTCCATCTCGTCGATGCCGAGGGTGAAGGTCTCGTACTCCCGCAGCTCGCGGCCGTCGGCGCGCTTGATGCCCAGCGACCTGGCGGTCCGGACGGTCTCGCACAGGCCGACGCGGCGCTCCAGTTCCATGAAGAAGGTGTTGACCGACTGCCAGGTGCCGGTCCGCAGCGACGTGAAGCCGGGAGACCCCTCGTCGTTGGTGACGGTGTGCGTCGGGTCGCCGACGTCGCCCCCCTCACAGTTTTTGAAAGTGGCGTAGCCCGGGGCGCGGTAGCCGTTCCCGACGGTGAAGCCGTCGTCGATCCTCATGCCCTGCTTCAGGGCCGTGATCAGGGTGAAGGTCTTGAACGTCGAGCCCGCCTGGACGCCGCCGATGCCGCCGTGGCCGGTGTCGGCCACGACGTTGTACGACAGCTGGCGCCTGCGCGCGGAGGTGCCGTACTCGCGGCTGGCCGCCATGGCCTTGATCATCCCGGTGCCCGGCTGGACCAGGGCCTCGGCGGCGACGGGGTCGTCGGAGGCGTGGACGTGTCTGCTGACGGCTTTCTCTGCCGCGGCCTGCATGCGGGGGTCCAGCGTCGTCCTGATCGTCAGGCCGCCGCGGTAGAGGAGCCGGGCGCGCTCCTGCGCGGTCCTGCCGAACGCGGGATCGCGCAGGAACTCCTCGCGCACGTACACGCAGAAGTAGGGGTACGGGCTGGCCGTGCAGTTGCCGGGCAGGGGAGTGCCCCGGTAGCCGAGCTTTTTCGCTTTGGCCTCGGCGGCCTGCCGCGGGGTGATCGCGCCGAGCTGCGCCATCCGGTCGAGCACGACGTCGCGCCGTTCCAGCAGCCTTCGCCGGTTCTCCCCGCCGCCCTCCGGATCGGTGGCGGTGGGCAACTGCACGGCTCCGGCCAGGGTGGCCGCCTGCCACAGGTTGAGCCGGGAGGCGCGCACGCCGAAGAACCGCCTGGCCGCCGCCTCGATGCCGTTGGCCCCGGCGCCGAAGTAGGCGATGTTGAGATACTTCTCGAGGATCTGGTCCTTGGTGTACTTGCGCTCGACCCCCATCGCGTAGCGCAGCTCGGTGAGCTTGCGCGCGTAGCCGGCCTCCAGGGCCTTCTCCTTCTCCTTCTCGGTCACGGCCGCGTTCAGCAGCACCTGCTTGACGTACTGCTGGGTGATGCCGGAACCCCCCTGGCTCACCCCTTGCGAGGAGAGGTTCTTGGCCAGGGCCCGCATCGTGCCTTCGAGGTCGATCGCACCGTGCTCGTAGAAGCGGTAGTCCTCGATCGAGACGATGGCCGTCTTCATGACGTCGGACACCTGGCCGAGCGGTACGACCTCGCGGTACACGTCCCAGAACTGCGCGATCGGACGGCCCCCGGCGTCGAGGACGGTCGTCTTCTCGGCGAGCGGCGGCTCGGTGAGCTCCGCGGGATTGAGGTCGAGCCCGTCCGACGTTTTGACGATCACCACCCCCGCGCCTCCCACGGCCGGCAGGGCGAGCCCGGCCGTCAGCACCCCCACCGCCACCGCCGCGCCGGCCAGACGCACGATCTTCGCCCCCGCCGACGATCGCATCCTGGCCCGGCGCGGGCGGTGCGCCCGCCGGACGGCGGCGTCCGGCTCCTCGTCAAAGGGGCTCATCCTTCGCCCCTGGCGCGAATCGGACGAACGGATCCGGGGAGTGCGGCGAGAGAGGTGATCCCCGGCCCTTTGCGCTGTCCCGGCATCAGAGCCTGCCGAGGCCGCGGGCGAGGATGGTGGCGGTCTTCGCGACCACCTTGTCGTCGACGGCGCCGTCCGCGGTCCGGCGGTTGGTGTAGATCGACATGATGACGGGGGCGGCCGACCTGCCCGGCCAGACCACCGCGATGTCGTTCCCGGCCCCGTACCTGGAGCTCGTGCCGGTCTTGTCGCCGATCGTCCAGGTCCTGGGCAGGCCCGCGCGGATGCGGGCGTCCCCGGTCGTGTTCGCGATCAGCCAGGCGTTCAGCCGTTTCCGGTCCTTGGCGTGGAGGGCGTTCCCCACCGTGACCGCGCGCAGGTCACGGCCCATGGACGCGGGCGTCGTGGTGTCGCGCCTCTCCTTGGGACTCCAGTCGTTGAGCTCGGTCTCCCACCGGTCCAGCCGGGAGATCGGGTCCTTCAGCGTCCGGAGGTAGCCGGTCAGGCCGGCGGGGCCGCCGATCTGCCTCAGCAGCATGTTGGCCGCGGTGTTGTCGCTTCGGGTGATGGCCGCCTCGCACAGCCGCGCGACGGTCAGCCCGTCCTTCACGTGCTTTTCGGTGACCGGGGAATGCTCCCGCAGGTCGGCGGCCGTCCAGCGCACGACCTTGTCCATCAGGCCGGGCTCGGAGGTGCGGGCCCGGTGCAGCACGGCCGCGGCGGCCATCGCCTTGAAGGTGGACAGCATCGGGAAACGCTCGCCCGACCGGTGGCCGATCGTCGCGCCGGTGGCGGTGTCGACGGCGTACGCGCCGATCCGGCCCTTGAAGGACGCCTCCAGCGCGCGCAGCTCCTTCGCGGCCCGGATCTGGCCCGGCGCCAGTGCCGTCGCCGGCGCGGCAGGGACGGCGGCAGGGGCGGCGGACGGGGCGGCGGACGGGGCGGCGGACGCGTGGCCGGTCGCGTGGCCGGTCGCGGTGACCCCCGCCATGGGAACGAGCGCGAGGCAGGCCAGCGCCTGGAGCGCGGCGCGTCGGAGAAGCCGGGTGGGCACGGTGGGATGCCTTCCTGTCGTGGATCGGGGGCGCAGAGAAGTCTCACGCCGGCATCCGATGCCGTCAAAGACGGAAACAGGAAACTCTATGCTGAAATGGCATACATCCAGGTCGCGCAGAACACCAGCCGCGCGGCCGAGCCGCGGGCCATGCTGTCGCGTCGTGGACTGGCCTGGGCGCTGGAGGCGATCGTGTGTCAGCACTTGAGCATCGCTCGCGTCGCCCCAGGGCTTGGCCTCGCGTGGAACACCGCCAACGACGCGGCCCTGGCCGAGGGCCGACGGGTGCTGATCAACGATCCCGGCCGGTTGAACCGAAGCGATCAACGGTCGCCTGGAGCACCTGCGCGGCTCCGCCCTCGGCTTTTGCAACTTCACCAACTACATCGCCCGATCCCTACTCGAGACAGGCGGATTCAGACCCCGACCACACCCTGCATTGTGAGAGCCGCTCTTCCCGGGGGCCGGTCAAGACACGACGGAAACCGGCAACCAGTGATCTTGAGTTGGACTTGCCGCAGGTGAGGTGCTGGGGCGGATCGGCGTCGGCCGCCCGACCAGGGACAGCGATGCGCAAACGCAGCCGGAGGCCCGATCTTGTGTCACCGTTCGCAGTGGACTTCTTCGCGGACCCGCTCAAATCGGTCAACGGCGCACCCGATAGCGCAGGTGAAGCACCCGGTTGCCCTGAATCACCGCGTCAGGATCCTCCAACAGGTGCTGCGCGTCGACCGACCCGAAGTAGCGCTTGCCGGACCCGAACACCACGGGTACGACGTCCATGCGCACCTCGTCGACCAGGCCCGCGGCAAGCACCTGGCCACCGACGTCGCCGGCGGCGACCTCGACCAAGCGGTCACCCGCAAGCTCCTGCGCCTTGGCCACGGCTGCCTCGACGCCGTCGACGAAGTGAAACGGCGCCTCGGGGTCCCAGCCCTCGGGCATCGGCCGGTGCGACACGACGACCACGTGGTCGATGCCGCCCGGCGGCTTCCCGTCCCAGCCGTCCGTCAGGTCGAAGACGTGGCGGCCGACGACCGTGACTCCGATCCGGTCCCAGTACGCCCGGGTGTAGTCGTAGGACGTCTGCGACACCTTCAGCTCGCCGCTCTCGTCCAACGGGACGTCACCGCTGGACAACCAGTCGAACAGCGGTCCGGGCTGGTCATTCTCGTCCGCGACGAAGCCGTCCACCGACACCGAGCTGTACATGACCACCTTGCCCACGGGGCTCTCCTCTGCTTCGGGGTGCCCCCAAATTAGCGTGTCGTGAGCTGTCGCTCTTGTAAGAAATCAATCGGCCGGCAGCGGCCAGCCGTCCATCACGTGGCCGGGATGTTCGCGCAGGAACCGCCGCCGGACTTCGACGTACCGGGTCGGCGTGAGCCCGGTGAACGCCCGGAACTCGTGGCCGAAGTGGGCCTGGTCGAAGTAGCCTGCGCCACCGGCGAGGTCGCCCCAGTCGATCGGTCCGGCGGGGTTGATCGCGAACACGGTGGCGGCGAAGCGGTAGGTGCGCGCCAGCCGCTTCGGCGTGACGCCGATGAGCTCCTTGAACCGCTGCGCCAGATGAGTGCTGCTGACACCGGCTGCCACGCTCAGGTCACCGATCGCCACCGCCCCGCCGGCCGCCGCGATGACACTGCTCACATGGCGGACCAGCCCCAGACCGGCGGTCTCGCACAACTGTCGCATCAGCTCCTCCTCGAGCAGCGTCAGCATCTCGTGCGGCCCGGCCGCCGTGGCCAGCCGGTCTCGCAGCCCGGCAATGGCGGGCCGGCCCCAGACCTGCTCCACCGTCACCGGCCGGTCACACAGCTCGGCCGCGGGCATCGGCAGGAACGGCGCCGGCCCCCACGGCTTGAAGTGCACGCCGACGGACCGGGTCCCCGGCGGATAGCCGAACTCGAAGGCGCGGGTGGGCATGGTGACCACGCAGCCGTCGGCGTACTCGGCCGTCTCGACGTCGGTGCCGGCGCGGATGCGGAACGGCGCCCCGAGGTTGACGATGAGCAGCGCCGACGGACTCGGCGGCAGCGTCAGCCGGGCGTACGGCGGCGCACCCTCCAGGTAGTAAAGATCGTCGATCAGCCCGTCCAGCGGCGGTCGCGGCACTCTGGACACGTACTCCATGCCCACAGCATCGCCGACGCCCCGCCGGCATCGCGCGCCGGGATGGGTCCAGCCGCGCTGCCGCCGGCATCGAGCCGGCGCCGATCCCGGACGAGCACCCGGCCGCGGACATTTGCGTGGGTTGCGCGTGCTGCGTGAGCGATGGAGGATTTCTCGGCCCTCCAGTGCCGCCCTGCATGGGGGGAGGCGCTAAACCACCCTCTGCTGCGTCACCGGTCTTCCGGAGCATGCCGTCCAGCCGGTGGCGTGTCACGATCCGGCGGTCTTTCGCGCCGGTCTCAGGACCGAGCCAGTAACGTTCGCACGCCGGGTGTGATCGTCGTGTGGAACGCCGCGTCCAGTTCGGCCGGTGTGGCGTCGATCTCCCCGTCCACCCACTTGCGCACCAAGGCCATGAACGCCCCGACGGCGCAGGTGACCACCAGATCGAGCGAGGCGCCGGCGCGCCCGCCCCGGGCGAGCAGCTCGTCGCGGATGACGGCCTGCAGTAGTTGCTCGCCGTGGGCCATCACCATCCGGCCACCACGGCGTCCGAGTAATGCCCGCACCAGCCTGCGCTGCTCGTGCACGTGCTCGAACATCGCCAGGCTGAAGCCGAACAGCGGGCCGTCGGTACTCGGAGCCGGGTGCAGAAAGGCGATCTCGTCCAGGTTGGCGAACAACACGGCCTGCTTGTCGGCGAAGTGGGCGTAGAAGGTCGAGCGCCCGACGTCGGCGCGGTTGATGAGGTCGGTGACGGTCACCGGCTCATACCCCTTCTCCAGGATCAGCTCCACCAGCGCGCGCTGGATCGCCTGCCGGGTGCGCCGCACCCGCCTGTCGGTGTTTCCGGACACTTCACCGGTCCTGTTCGGTACGGCACAGCAAGGCGGAAGTGATTGTTGACCCCGTCATGCTAACGAACGGATCATTCATTATTGAACAGGTTGTTCGAGAGGAGAACGATAATGGGACTGGGCAGATTGCTCCACAACCACGCCGAGCACGCCGACGAGGGCGGGACGATCGATCACCCCCGCGCCTACGACATCGCGGCGAACATCGGCCTGCTCGGGCGACGGCGCGAGATCTTCACCCGCCTGGCGGCGCTGTCCGGGACCCGGCCGGGCGACCAGGTGCTCGACGTCGGTTGCGGCACCGGCTACCTGACCCGGATCCTGGCCCCGCTCGTCGGCCCGGCAGGCCACGTGACCGGCGTCGACCCCTCACCACCCATGATCGGCCATGCCCGCCGACGCGCCCCGGGCAACTGCTCCTACGTCGCGGGCACCGGGCAGGCGCTCGACCTGCCCGACGCCTCCTTCGACGTGGTGGTCTCCAGCCTGGCCGTCCACCACATGCCGGCCGCCGGGCGCGGCGCCGCCGTAAGGGAGATGTTCCGGGTACTGCGGCCGGGCGGGCGGCTGCTGATCGCCGAGTTCCGCCCGCCCGCCAACCCCCTGCTCGCCCATCTCGTCGGCATGGTGTCGGGCCCCGCGATGCGGCACAGCCCGCGGGACCTGCTCGGCGACCTGATCCCCGACGCCGGATTCCACCTCACCGACGAGGGCGATCTGCCGGTCATGCTCTACTACGTCCGGGCCTCGCGCCCCTCGGCCTGAGAAGCGCGACGGATCGGGAGGGCGGCCCGCCCGGCAGGACCGTCGACCGTCGCGGCACGGTAGGCGCCATGGAGGAGGCCTTCGAGGCGCACGGCTTCCACGGAGGCGGCCTGTTGGGCGTCGAGCATCGGGCTGGCCGGTCGGTGCCGGTCGGTGGCCGTCGGTGCTCGCCGGTGCCCGTCAGTGGTGGTAGGCGTGGACAACGGCGTGTCCCTTGCCCCGGCCGATGATCCACTTGTTGATGGGCGTGGTGACCAGGAAGGCCACCAGGAGGGCGAAGGCGAGGGCGCCCCAGAACAGGCCGGACGTCAGCTCGGCGTCCATAGCGCCGGGGACGGCGATCATCACCCCGTTGTCGACGATCTCCATGACGAGGATGGACAGGGTGTCGGCCGCCAGTGCCAGCCGCAGGGCCTTGCGCCAGTCGACGCCGGCCCTGCGCAACCCGACCAGGGTGAGCGCGTAGCCGAAGAAGAAGGCCAGCACGATGGCCAGGACGATGGTGGGCACGTTCGGCCATCCCAGAGCCGTGCCGATCACCATGCCGAGCACCTCACCGATGGCACACCCGGTGAGGCAGTGCAAGGTCGCCGACGCGGCCACTCGCCAGGTGGCCTTCCGCGCATGACCGGCGTGCCCGAGGTGGTCGTGCCCGTGGGGCTCGTCGTGTCCGGCATGATCCCTGGAACCCATCGATTCCGCCATCACGGCCTCCCGGCTTGCGCATCGTCTCGACAACTCCGCCACCATATACGGGTGGGGGGTATATGGGCAACATCTCTCATGCCGGAGGGCGCGGGCCGCGGGCCCGCCCGGATCGCGCCCCCGGCGACCTGCGGGCCGGGGACCGAGGTGACGCATGGTCGGGTGTCTACGACGGCCGGTAGCATTAAGTGAGTCGCCGGTAGAAGGGAGTCTCGCCCGATGCGTGGTCTGGGAGACCTGGAGTCCACGATCATGGAGCGCCTGTGGTCGTACCACCGGCCGGCGTCGGTCAGGGACGTGCTCGAAGATCTCCGTCGTGAGCGGGACATCGCCTACACGACCGTCATGACGGTGATGGACAAGCTGCACAAGAAGGGCCTGCTGCGCAGGAAACCGGTCGGCCGGGCGTACGCCTACGAGACGGTGGCCAGCAAGGAGGCCTACACCGCCGACCTGATGCGCAACACCCTGGCCTCCAGCGGTAACCAGGCGGCCACGCTGGTGCACTTCCTGGAGCGGCTGACCCCTGAGGAGTCGGTCGCGCTGGAGGCCGCTTTGAAGGTGTATCCGCCGGGGCGCCGCGCATGATGGCCGCCGCCGTTTTGGCCCTGTACGCCGTGGTCGCGGTGGTCACGCTGCCCCGCCTGCTGGGCCGGGGCGAGTGGGCCGAGCGCGCGCCCCGCCTGGCGATCTGCGTCTGGCTGGCCGCCTGCGCCTCCGTGGTCGCCTCCGCGGTCCTCTCCGCGCTCGCCGTCGCGATTCCGGCCAGTGTGATCGGCCATGGCCTGGCCGAGTTCTTCGAGGCGTGCGCGGACATGCTCTCCGAGGGCGCGTCTGTCACCTCCCCGGGGGCGCGCGCCGCTCTGTTCGGCGCCGCCCTGATCGCGGCCAGGATCACCTACTGCGGGGCGGCCATCCTGGTCAGGGCGCGGCGGGAACGGCGGCGGCACGCCGAGATGCTGAACTTGCTCGGCCGCCATGACGGCGCGCTGGACGCGGTCGTGCTCGACCATGACGAGGCCGCCGCCTACTGCCTGCCCGGCCGCGACGGCAAGGCCGTCATCACCACCGCGGCCCTGCGATCCCTGGCTCCCGAGCAGGTCGCCGCCGTCCTCGCTCATGAGCAGGCGCACCTGCGCGGGCGCCATCACCTCGTCCTGGCCGCCGCCGAGGCCTTCTGCCGGGCCTTCCCCCATCTGCCGCTGTTCGCCCGGGCCAGAAAGGAGATCGCCCGGCTGATCGAGCTGCTCGCCGACGACGTCGCGGCCCGCCGCCACCCGCGTATCCACATCGCCGCCGCACTGGTCCGGCTCGCCACCGGACGAGCCCCCGCGTTCACGCTGGGCGCCGGCGGCCAGACCGCCCTCACCCGTGTCCGGCGCATGCTCAGCCCGGCGGCCCCGCTCAGGCCCCGGGAACGCCTCGCGGGCCTGGCCGCGGTCGCCTTCCTGCTCGCCGGCCCCGCGGCCGTGGCCGCGATTCCCGGTGTGAGCTCGTTCCTGGCCCACCACTGCCACGGCATCTCGCTGTTCTAGCCGCACCTACGATGGTGGGTAGTAGATAGGTATAGGCTTGCCGCCATGGTCTTCCTCGACCGGCGTCTTCGCCTGCGCGCAGGCATCGCCCTGGCACTCCTGCCCCTGCTGGCTCTGGCCGGTACGGCGTGCACCGGGCAATCTTCACCGGAGGTCGCCGGTTCGGCCGATCCCGGAATCGGGCACGTCCACGGTCTCGGCGTTGATCCGGCGGACGGCACGACCTATGTCGCGGGGCACTACGGCCTGTTCCAGATTCAATCCGCCGACACGGCCCGGCGGGTGGCCGATCGGATCCAGGACCACATGGGTTTTACCGTCATCGGGCCCAAGACCTTCCTGGCCAGCGGACACCCCGGACAAGCTGAGGTCTTGGCGGGGGCTTCGGCGCACCTGGGGCTGATTCGCACGACGGACGCCGGTGCCACCTGGAGTGCGGTGTCGCAGGCGGGTATCGCCGACTTCCACGCGATTCAACCGGCGGGAACGATCCTCTACGCCTACGACAGCCAGACGGGCCGGGTACGGCGCAGCGATGATCAAGGCAAGAGCTGGTTGCCGGGGGCCAGGGCGGAGGTGATCGACCTGGCCGCTCACCCCCGCAAACCCGAGCGGGTGTATGCGACCACACCGGACGGGCTCCAGGTCAGCGATGACGGCGCCATGACCTTCACCGCGCTCGCCACCTCCCCGCTCATGTCTCATGTGGACTCTGTCGGCGAAGACGATCTCGTCGGGGCCGGAGCTGACGGCCAGGTGCACACCAGCAAGGACACCGGTAAAACCTGGCAGGTGGCGGGCCGGCTGCCAGGCCAGGCCGCCGCTTTCGCGGCTGTCGACCGGCGGCGTCTTCTCGCGGCCCTGCAGGACGGAACCGTCATGGAGTCGACAGACGCCGGACATCGCTTCTCGGTGCTCTACCGTCCCACCGCGCACTGAGCCGCGCCGAGCCCCAGCTCGATCGCTCCGGTTCGGCTGGCGGGCCGATGACGCCGCCGGTGAGCCGTCAGGTGATGATGGGAGCGGGGAGACGATGACGAAGGCAGGCATAAACCATCCGATCTTCGCGCGGTTCTACGCCCGCGTCAGCCGGGCGGTGGAGCGCGCGGGTCTGGCCGAGCGTCGTGAGAGGCTGCTGGCCGGGCTGCATGGAACGGTGATCGAGGTGGGCGCCGGCCCCGGGCTGACCTTCGCCCATTACCCGCCGGCCGTCGCTCGCGTGCTCGCGGTTGAACCGGAGCCGCATCTGCGCCGGCTCGCGCAGGCCAACGCCGGCAAGGCCCGCGTTCGGATCGACGTGGTCGACGGCCTCGCCGAACGGTTGCCCGGCGCGGAGGCGAGCTTCGATGCGGCGGTGATGTCCCTGGTGCTGTGCTCGGTCGCCGACCAGGCCTCGGCGTTGCGAGAGGTGCGCCGGGTGCTCGCACCCGGAGGGCAGCTGCGTTTCCTCGAACATGTCCTGGCCGACTCACCCGCCATGATCGGTGTTCAGCGTCTGCTGGACGCCACGGTGTGGCCCCGCCTGTTCGGCGGCTGCCACACCAGCCGCGACAGCGCGGCGGCGATCGAGCGGGCCGGATTCACCCTTGAACGGCTGGAACGGTTCCTGCTTCCCGAAATCCGCACGCCGTTGTCCTATCTCATCCTTGGCGTGGCCCGCCGATGAAGGAACCAGGACGCGCCCTGGCCCTTCACCGTCAGCGACCACGGCGCGAGGCATCTCATAACGCGATCCGTGGAAAAGCTGATCAACCGCCTCGTCCGATCATGCCGGTGGACAAAGCGGTGGGACGAACACAGGAGTTCTTCTGACCACTCCGTGGCGCCAAGGCGAAGAGGGGATGAAGAGGGGATCACGACATTCACCGCTGAAAGCCGGCGGTGTGGGAGATCACCTCCGCACACCGCCGGACACCCCATGGCCTAGAGCCGGCCCAAAAGCTCCTGCATTCGCTCGATCTCAGCCTGCTGGGTGGTCTCGATGGCCTTGGCGAGTTCCTTGGCCTTGGGATCGACCCCATCGCTTTGTTCGGTCTTGGCCATCGTGATCGCCCCCTGGTGATGGGCGATCATCAGCTTGGTGAACATCCGGTCGAACTGCGCGTCCTTCGCCGCCTGGAGCTTGAGCATGTCCTCCTCGGTCATCATGCCGGGCATGACATGCTCGCCGTGGCCTTCCTGCGGGGCGGGAGCCTTCCACATGGACAACCACTCGGTCATGGTCGCGATCTCTGGCCCCTGCGCGGCCTTGATCATCGCCGCCAGCTCCTTCACCTGCGGATCGGAGGCTCGCGTCTCGGCCAGCTTGGCCATCTCCACGGCCTGCTCGTGATGCGGGATCATCATCTGCGCGAAGATGACGTCGACGTCGTTGAAGGAGGCCTGCGGCTTCTGGCTTGCGGTAGAAGCGGGAGCGGGAGCACTGCCGGCCATGCCGGTGTGGCCGCTCATCGCCTCATCGCCGCCTCCACAGGCGGTGAGCAGTGCAAAAGCGCTGGCTCCTGCCGTGGCGGTCAATCCGAGTCTGCGAAGGGCGGATCGGTTGGCGAACATCTTGGTGATCTCTTTCCGGTTGGTCGTACCTGCGTTCCGGTCGTCTGCGGGCGGATCTTCGATGCCGTCCGCGCAGGCGATCGGCCTATACGCGCAGAACCGAAAGACACGCCAGGCGCAGGGCCGTTTTTCGCGGGGGCGGGCGGGCGACGAGCAGCGCCGACGAGGCGGCGGCCGCGCGGGCTCGCGCGATGTGCCGCGTCCATAGGGACGCCGCGCTGATGAGGAGAAGAAGCACTGAGGTGAGTACGGCCAGGCAGACGGAGCTCGGATCAAGAGGCAAAGGAGTGTCATCACGCCCTGCGAGCAGTTGCCTGGCTTGGGGCATCAAGGGGGGATGGGGCTCTGCGTATGCTTTCAGCACCCCATGATCAGCGGCAGAGGCGTGCCCGGGAGGGGCAGGCATGCCGCCGTGCCTTTGCCAGTGGTCCAGGTGTCCCAGGGTGTGCATCCCGGCGACGCCCAGAACCAGAGCGATCAGAAGAAGCCGGTACGACACCCGCACCGTGAACTGGCGGGCTGAACCGTCCATCGTCCTCCTTCGCTCTCGCGGTCTGACCTTCCCAGCTGTTCTACGATTTACCATCGTAGGCCAGTCGGCGTAGACTTATGGGCCGGAAACCCTCGCGGAAGCGAACACCGACGAGGCGTGCGCCGCAAACTCCTCAGCCTGTCCAGCGAGCGCATTGCCAATCGCTCGCAGGCATTGTGGCCGGCAAGTGAACGACGGGGGCGCCGTGAAGGCGCGTCGCGCGACCAGGTTCGCAGGGTAGGGCAGTACTCGGCCGTCGGGTCAAAGCCGACTAATCGCTACACAAGCTCATACTATCCAACATAGTAAACACTGGCGGACAGGTCTCCCTCCGCTGACCGCCAACGCTGCTCCCGGCCCCGGGCGGCGGCGGATCCTCGCCCTGCGGCCACGCTCCTCTGAGTCACTTACTCAAAGGAGAACGAGAATGCACACAGAGTGATGTACGGTTCGCTCTGTGACCGCGTGCGCCCGCTCATCCGCCTCTCGGCTTCCTGGAACGCCAGGACTGTGGATCGGCATGCTCGCGGCACTCATCGTCTTCCACGTGATCCTTTGTACAGCTGGGTCGCATATCCGCGTTGAGGACTCCTCGCCTCACTCCGCCGGGGCGGCCTCGTCTCATGGAAACCCAGGGTCAGGCCACCACGAACATCCGGTGACGTGTGACGCTCCCACCATGCTGACGGCTTCCGATCACCGCGGCGCGGCGTCCTTCCCCCCTTTTCTGGTGGTGTTGAAGCCGGGCGTATCCGATGAAGCCGTACCAGAGCATCTGCGACGAGTGCGTGGCTTCGACTCTCGGCTCTCGCTGCGCTCTGGAACGAGTCTTCTTGCCCTGCTCTGTGAATCGCGGGTATAAGAGCGGCTTCCTGGTGCGTTCGCCTTCGGCGCACTTGACCAACGTTTTCGTTCTGCGTCCTCGCCCGGAGGCGCCATTTCGCTTCGCCTGAGAATGGCCGAGGCAGAGGCGCTCGTCCACCTAAGTCGCTGTCTTCGGTGAAACGGCGGTCGCCAGGCTGGAGAACGCGGAGCCTGCGCCTCGCTCGGGCTGGGTCACGATCGCCATCAACGCCGCGGATCCCTGCAGGTCACACCCCCGCAAGGGCAGGACCACGATTGCATACTATGTATTGTAGTAGGAGTGGTCGAGGAGGTGAATGATCAACTCGTGCGCGGCAGGGTTGGAAGTCAACGCGTTGCCTCGTTTCTCTCATGCGCATACATCCACCCGAACAGCAGGCTCCTCCTCAAGGAGGCCAGGGGAGACGCCAGGGCCGACGAGGTAGCGGAAGGCGCGCATACCCCACAGCGCGACATCGAGTGCAAAACTCGCCACCTCTACTACTACTCATAGCAAATAAGTTAAAAATTGTGGAAAAAAGGTCCCGCCGCGCGGGGAATCTCATTGAACGTTCCTGGGTGTGGTGTGCGTGGTTTTATCCGAACCGCCTACCTCCGGGGAACTCAAGACATACGCCTGACATGCGGTGGGTGATGCCGCCATAGTGCCGAGAGCGCGTCTCACCTGCGTAGATTCCCTTCCCGTGCGGCGATCGTAGCCGCCGAGTCTGCGATCTTCACGGAGTCGGGGCCCCAGTCTCTCTGGGGTGAATCGGCGCGCCCGCCCCCACGCGGCGCCCCGTAGGGCACTTCCACACCCGACCCCGCCCGCTAACCAGCTAGGCGCCTGGAAGTAAGGAGAACTCCCCGCATAACCACATACCGCTTCCCCCTGACGGGGGAGTTGCCAGGCGGTCATTCCTGCTCCAGCCGGGCCGCCGCCCGCGCCGTGATCTTCGATTTCATCGGAATCGGCACAACCTGTACGGGCTGCGCGGCAGCCCCGGCCACCACGGTCTCGCCAACTCCGAGGCCGCCACCCTGTGGCCTGGCCATCACACCGGCGGTGTCCGCCGAAGCGAAGCAAGCTCATCAGAGGAATGCAGATGGAGAACACTCGTGTGAAGACCCGGGCCTCGACGGCGAGCGTTGCGGGAACCCCCTCTCCGGCAAGCCTTGTCGGCGACACGCCGGTGCTGTGGGTGCCTGAGCTGTGGACCGGTGAAGAAGAACGTGGCTTCTGGGCGAAGCTGGAAGGCTGCAACCCGGGCGGTATCAAGGACCGCCCGGCGTTGCACATGATCGAGCAGGCGCGCCTGCGCGGAGAGTTGCAACCGGGGCGGGCGATCATCGAGTCGACCAGCGGGACGCTCGGGCTCGGCCTGGCGCTGGCGGGCATCGTCCACCACCATCCGGTGATCCTGGTGAGCGACCCCGGCCTGGAACCGTTGATGCACCGGCTGCTGCGCGCCTACGGAGCCCATGTCGAGACGGTTGGCGCCCCCCACCCCACCGGGGGGTGGCAGGAGGCGCGGCGCCGGCGCGTCGGCGAACTCCTGGCCGAACACCCCGGCGGGTACTGCCCCGACCAGTACAGCAACCCCGACAACGTCTCGGCCTACCAAGGCCTCGCCCAGGAACTGGCCGACCGGCTCGACCGGCTCGACATCCTGGTGTGCAGCGTGGGCACCGGCGGCCACAGCGCCGGCGTGTTCGGCGCGCTGCGCGAGCTCCGGCCTTCCGTACGCCTGGTGGGGGTCGACACGGTCGGTTCCACGATCTTCGGTCAGCCCGCTCGCGCGCGGCTCATGCGTGGTCTGGGCAGCAGCATCCATCCGCGCAACGTCGCGTACAGGGCTTTCAGCGAGGTGCACTGGGTGGCGCCCGGCGAGGCCGTGTGGGCCTGTCGCCGGCTCGCGGCGGGCAGATACGCGTCCGGAGGATGGAGCGTGGGCGCCGTCGCGCTCGTGGCCTCCTGGCTGGCGCGTTCCGAGCCCGCGGGCACGCAGATCGCTGCGGTCTTTCCCGACGGCCCCGAACGCTACTTCGACACCGTCTACAACGACGCCTACTGCGCCGAGCACGGTCTGCTCGAGGTCAAGCCGGAGCCTGAGCCCGACGAGATCGCTCATCCGCGCGAAGCCGAGGTGGTGCGATGGACGCGCTGCGCTACCGTGGTGGACCCGGTGAAAGACGCGGAAGAGCGCACATGAGAACCACCCTCGCCCAGGTGCGATCGTTCAACCGGCCGATCCGGCTTCTCCTGGTCAACCAGCTCACCATCAACGTCGGCTTCTACATGCTCATGCCGTACCTCGCCCTGTATCTGTCCGACGACCTCGGGCTGGCGGTCTGGCTGGTCGGCCTCATCCTGGGCGTACGCAACCTCAGCCAGCAAGGCATGTTCCTGCTGGGCGGCAGCCTGGCCGACCGGATCGGCTACAAGCCGATGATCATGGCTGGGCTGATCCTTCGAAGCGTCGGGTTCGCGCTGCTCGGCCTGGTCGAGTCGCTGCCGGCACTGATCGTCGCCGCCGCGCTCACCGGCTTCGCCGGCGCGCTGTTCAACCCTGCGGCCCGCGCCTACCTGGCTCAGGAGGCGGGTGAGCGCAAAGTCGAGGCGTTCGCGGTCTTCAACGTCTTCTACCAGACGGGCATCCTGGCCGGGCCGGTGATCGGCCTGCTGCTCAACGGTGTCGCCTTCCGTCTCATCTGCTTGGTCGCGGCCGGACTGTTCACCGTTTTGGCCGTCGTGCAGGTGCGGGCCCTGCCGGCGCGGTCCGGTGGCAGGGCGGGCGCTGAGGCGAGTCTGCTGCAGGACTGGCGCCAGGTGATCGGCAATCGCGCCTTCCTGCTGTTCTCGCTGGCCATGGTCGGCTCCTACGTGCTCAACTTTCAGATCTATCTGGGCCTGCCCATTGAGATCCGCCGGATGACCGGTGGTGAGGCCGGGGTCACGCTGATGTTCGTGCTCTCTGGCGGGCTGGCCATCCTCGGGCAGGTTCGCATCACCGCCTGGGCCAAAGCGCGATGGACATCCGGGCAGGCGATGGCCCGGGGCCTGTGGCTGATGGGTGCCTCGTTCGTCCCGCTGGCGCTCGGCACCACACTGCCTGCCCGGAATCTCGATGCGGCCCCCTGGCTCGCGTATGCCGTGGCATTGGCGCCGGCGCTCCTGACGACCTGCCTGCTCAGTCTGGCCACCATGATCGTCTACCCGTTCGAGATGGCGACCATCGCCGCGCTCGGCGGAGAACGCATGATCGGCACTTACTACGGGTTCTACAACACCCTGTCCGGGATCGGCATCGCGGCCGGAAACCTGCTCACCGGGACGGTGCTCGATGCCGGACGGCAGATGGGAGCTCCGGGCCTTGCGTGGTGGAGCCTGGTCATCGTCGGATGCGGGTGCGCGATGGCTGTCTGGGCACTCGACCGGTCCGGGCGGCTGACGCCGGATCACCAGCCGCAGGCGGCCCTCACCTGAAAGACCTTCATGATTGCTCCGGGGAAGTCCGTACCCGACGACCTTGCTCTCGTCTCGGACGGTCGTCGCCCGCGGCCGCACCGGCGTTTCGCTAGGTGAAGGTGCGCAGGCGCAGACTGTTGCCGACCACGAAGACCGAGGAGAACGCCATCGCGGCCCCGGCGATCATCGGGTTGAGCAGGCCGAGCGCGGCCAGGGGCAGGGCGGCCACGTTGTAGGCGAAGGCCCAGAACAGGTTGCCCCTGATGGTGCGAAGGGTACGGCGTGACAGCCGGATGGCGTCGGCGGCCACCCGCAGGTCGCCGCGGACCAGGGTGAGGTCGGAGGCCTCGATGGCCGCATCGGTGCCGGTGCCCATGGCCAGGCCCAGATCGGCTTGGGCGAGCGCCGCGGCGTCGTTGACGCCGTCACCCACCATGGCCACCGACCTGCCCTCGGCCTGCAGCCGCTTGACGACGTCGACCTTGTCGGCGGGCAGCACCTCGGCGATGACCTCGGTGATGCCGACCTCGGCCGCGACCGACCGTGCGACGGTCTCGTTGTCGCCGGTGAGCAGCACCGGCCTCAGGCCCAGGGCGCGTAGCTGCCGGACCGCCTCGGCCGAGGTGGGCTTGACGGTGTCGGCCACCGTCAGGACCGCGCGAGCCTGGCCGTCCCAGCCGACCGCGACGGCTGTGCGGCCCGCCGCCTGCGCCTCGGTGAGTGCCCGCTCCAGGCCGGTGGGCAGGTGCTGGGACCACTCGGCGAGCAGCGCGGGGCGGCCCGCCAGCACGGCGTGACCGTCGACGATGCCCTGTACGCCGAGCCCTTCGCGGTTGGCGAAGTCCTCGGGGGTGGGCAGCTCGCCCACGCGTTCGGCCGCCCCCCGGGCGATGGCCTGGGCGATGGGGTGTTCGGAGGCGTGCTCCAGGGCACCCGCCAGGCGCAGCACCTGCGTCTCGTCCTCGCCGTCGGCGAGATGGACGCCGACCAGGGTCATCTTGCCCTCGGTGACGGTCCCGGTCTTGTCGAGCACGACGGTGTCGACGGCGCGGGTGGATTCCAGCACCTCCGGGCCCTTGATCAGAATGCCGAGCTGGGCGCCGCGCCCGGTGCCGACCAGCAGGGCGGTCGGCGTGGCCAGGCCCAGGGCGCACGGGCAGGCGATGATCAGCACGGCCACCGCGGCGGTGAAGGCCGCCCCGGCCCCGCCGCCGGTTCCCAGCCAGTAGCCGAGCGTGCCGACGGCCAGTGCGATCACGACCGGCACGAAGATCCCGGAGATGCGGTCGGCCAGCCGCTGGACCTGGGCCTTACCCGTCTGAGCGTCTTCGACCAGCCTGGCCATCCGGGCCAGCTGGGTGTCGGATCCGACGCGGGTGGCGCGAATCAGCAGGCGTCCACCGGCGTTGACGGTCGCGCCGGTCACCGCCTCGCCGGGGCGCACCTCCACCGGCACCGATTCTCCGGTGAGCATGGAGGCGTCGACGGCGGAGGTTCCCTCCTCGACCACGCCGTCGGTGGCGATCTTCTCGCCGGGCCGGACGACGAACCGGTCGCCCGCCTTGAGCTCCCCGGCGGGGACGCGGGTCTCGACGCCGTCGCGCAGCACGGCGACGTCCTTGGCCCCCAACTCCAGCAGGGCCCGCAGGGCGGCGCCCGCGCGGCGCTTGGAGCGGGCCTCGAAGTAGCGGCCGGCCAGGATGAACGCCGTCACTCCGGCGGCGGCCTCCAGATAGATGTTGCCCGAGCCGTCGGTGCGCTCGATGGTGAAGGCGAACGGGTGGGTCATGCCAGGTGTGCCCGCCGTGCCGAGGAACAGCGCCCACAGCGACCAGCCGAGCGCGGCGATCGTGCCGAGCGAGACCAGGGTGTCCATGGTCGCGGCGCCGTGGCGCAGGTTCGTCCAGGCGGCCCGGTGGAAGGGCCAGCCGGCGTAGACGACGACCGGGGCGGCCAAGGCGAGCGACAGCCACTGCCAGTTGACGAACTGCAGGGGCGGGATCATCGACATGGCGATCACCGGCACGGCGAGCACCACGGCGGTGATCAGCCGGTTGCGCAGCGGAGCGAGGTCGTCGGCCGGTTCGCCCGGGGAATCGTCCCGGGTGGTGCCGCTCGCGGGCTTCGCGGGGAGCGCGGCGGTGTAGCCGGCCTTCTCCACCTCGGCGATGAGGTCCTGGGGGTCGACACCCTCGGCGAAAGTGACCTTGGCCTTCTCGGTGGCGTAGTTCACGGTCGCGGTGACGCCGTCGAGTTTGTTGAGCTTGCGTTCGATCCGGTTGGCGCAGGACGCGCAGGTCATGCCGCCGATCGAGAGTTCGACCGCGTCTTGGGCCCTGTCGTCGGTGAGGGAGGACATCACCTGCTCCTTTCGCTCGTCATGCCAGGTGTCAGTGATCGTGGTCGCCGTGCGAGGCGGATGCGGACGGCGTGGCCGCCGGCGCCGGACTCGGCGTCGTGGCCGGTGCAGGGAGCTCACCGGCGCGGACGGTGAAGTCGGCGGTGCGCACGGTTCCCTCGTGCTGGAAGTCCAGGAACAGCCGGTAGTCGCCGCGGCTGGGCACCTCGGCGTAGAAGGTGATCTGCGGGCCCGAGGGGGTCGTGCCGTCACCTGGTTCCCCGTCAGGGTGCACGTGCAGGTAGGCCAGGTCTCCGGCGCGCAGAGCGACCAGGTGCCCGTAGGCGCCCAGGTAGGGCTGCAGGTCGGCGACGGGGTGGCCGTCCTTGCCGACCTTGAGGATGAGCTTGCTGGACGCGCCGGGAGTCAGGTCCCCCTCCAGGGTGACGGTGTAGCCGTCGACCGCGGCAGTACGGCTTGTCGCGGGCAGCGCCTCGGGTTTCTGGGCGCCGGGGGCCTGCAGGTCGATGCCCAGGGTCAGCCCGCGGCCGCCCTCGGGGGCGAAGTCGGCGAACGCCCGGTAGGCGCCCGCCTCGGGCAAGGTCAGCTTCACCGACCACACGCCGTCGCCGGTCAGTTCGGGGTGCAGGTGCTGGAAGCTGCCCAGATCGCGGGAGACCACGATGAGGTGCAGCCTCTTGCCGTGCTCTGTCCGGTAGGCGGTGACAGGCTTGCCGTAGGGGCCGACCACGCCGAAACGGAAGTCCGTCGCCTCGCCCGGCTGGAGCGTGGTGGCCTGGGGGAGGAGGGTGTAGCCGTCCTGGGACACTTGAAGACCTCCGGGGATGGGCTCGCCGGTCGCCGCCGGGCCGGGGGCCGGCTCGGTGTGGGTTCCGTGATCGCCCGCCTGGCTCGCGGACGGGGTCGCGTGGATCGTGTGGGCGTCCGCCGCGGGGCCGGGTCCGGTCTCGCCCACCGCGTTGCCGACCCCCAGAGCCCCGCCGAAGATCACGACGAGTCCGAGGGCGTAGGCGCCCAGCCTGGCCGGTGTGTTCATGACGGGGCCACCACTTCGTATCCGGCCTCGGCGACCGCGGCCGCGATCCGCGCCGGGTCGATCGGGCTCTCGCTCTGGACGGTCACCAGGCCGGTGGTCAGATCCACGTCGACGCCGGTGACGCCGGCGACCTCGCCGACCTCTTCTTTGACGGAGGAGACACAGTGGCCGCAGGTCATGCCCGTGACGGTGTAGGTGGTGGTCATGCGATCACTCCTTGGTCGGTCGGTTTCTTCGATCAGGAACGGACGAGGCGGGCGATGGCGTCGGTGGCCTCCCTGACCTTCTCCTCGGCCTCGGCGCCGCCCTTGGCGGTGGCCTCGGCCACGCAGTGCGCCAGATGCTCCTCCAGCAGGGACAGCGCGAAGGACTGCAGGGCCCGGTTGGCCGCCGACACCTGGGTGAGGATGTCGATGCAGTACTTGTCCTCCTCGACCATCCGCTGCAGGCCCCGCGCCTGCCCCTCGATCCGGCGCAGCCGCCGTAGATGGTCCTGCTTGTTGTGGGTGTAGCCGTGCATGTCCCCGCCCTTCGTCGTCACCTCCCATAACGTCATACCCCGGTAGGGTATTCCGGCGTTCTCGGGATCGTCGGGCGCGAGCCGCGGTGACGTTCCGGGGGCGCGTCGCGGCTCGCGCCCCCGCAACCGTTACACGCCGGCCGGCTGGGGCTTCTCCGGCCGCGTTCGCGCCGCCCGGTGCGGCGTGCGCATGAGCAGCAGGGTCACCACGGCACCGGCGGCGGCCACGGCCGCGGCCCCGACGAAGGCGGCCTGGAAACCGCCGGTGAGCGCGGGCAGGTTCCCCGGCTCCGCGACCTCCCGGGAGGTGGCGATCGCGGTCATCACGGCCAGGCCGAGCGCGGAGCCGACCTGGTAGGTGGTGTTGACGATCCCGGAGGCCAGGCCGCTCTCCTCGGGCCGCACCCCGGACATGGCCGACATCATGGCGGGGATGTAGGCCAGGGACATGCCGACCGCGGCGATCAGTGAGGCGGGCAGCACGTCGACGGCGAACGTCCCGCCCGGCCTGGCGAGCGACAGGCCCGCCAGGCCCACGGCCAGGACGAGCAGGCCGGCGACGATCAGCGGCTTGGCGCCGAACCGGCCCAGCAGCCTCGCGGTGACGCCGATCATGAAGATCATGATGGCGACGGTCATCGGCAGCAGGGCCGCGCCGCTGGGGAAGGCGCCGTAACCGAGCACCTGCTGCAGGTAGAGGTTGAGGAAATACCACATCGGGATCCAGGCCGCCCCCAGCAGGGCCATCGCGAGGTTGGCGGTGGCCAGGCCGGGCGTTCTCCACACGCCGAGCGGCATGAGAGGCTCGCGAACCGTGCGCTGGATCACCAGGAACAGTGCCAGCAGCGCGACCGCTCCGGCGAGCTCCAGCAGCGTGGCGGTCGAGCCCCAGCCCTGTTCGGGGGCCCGGACGACGGCGTGGACCGCCAGGGCGACACCCGCGGTGACCGAGATCGCGCCCAGCGCGTCGACGGGGCCGCGCCTGCCCGGAACGGCGGGCAGCAGAGCGGGGACGGCCGCGAGGGTGGCCAGGCCGATCGGGACGTAGACGATGAACACCCACGGCCAGCTGAGGTACTCGGTGATGACGCCGCCCAGGAACACCCCGGCGGTGCCGCCCGCCGGTGCCGCCGCGCCGTACAGGGCCATGGCCTTGCCCAGCTCGCGCGGGTCGTGGCCGAAGAGCATCATGAGCAGGGTCATCGAGGACGGTGCGATGAGCGCGCCGCCGGCGCCTTGGATCCCGCGGCCGAGGATCTCGACCCAGGCGTCGTCCGCCAGCGCGGCGGCGACGGAACCGGCGATCAGGATGATCCAGCCGGCGGTGAAGACCCTGCGGGCGCCGAACAGGTCCGACAGCCTGCCGCCGAGCAGCAGCAGGCCGCCGAAGGCGATGACGTAGGCGTTGAACACCCACTGCAGGTCGCCGGGGGAGAATCCGAGGTCGCGCTGCATGTCGGGCAGCGCGACGCCGATGATGGAGGTGTCCATGATGACCATGAACTGCGCGGCGGCGAGCACGATGAGTGCCTGCCGCCTGCGGGGGTTGACGGCGTTCATGCCGTACTCCTGATTCCTCGCATCCACGCCGTGGTGGCAGGATGCGTCATGGGGTTGGGTGTGGTCGAGTCCGGCCGGCCCCGTGGGTGGGCGTGCATGCCAGTGCACGCCCACCGTTCGTTCTCTCGGGCGAAGTCGCTCTAGGGGGCGCCTGCCGGCGAGGGGGCGGCCAACGTGTAGCCCGCCCGGTCCACGGCCGCGCGGATCTCCTCGTCGGAGAAGCCCGCCCCGCTGACGGTGACGGCGCCGGTGGCCAGGTCGACCCGAACGTCGCTCACGCCGCCGATCTTGCCGATCTCGCCGGAGACCGAGGAGACGCAGTGCCCGCAGGTCATCCCGCTGACCTGGTAGACGCTCCCGCCGCCGGTCTCCACCTGTGCGGAGGCGCTCTCCGCGGTGCCGCACGCGCATGCCGTGCACATAAGGGTCTCCTCTCACGGGTACCCCGCTGGGGTATCTCGGTTTGCGGCTTCAACATACCCCCTGGGGGTTAAATTGCCAACGGGATCGGAGCGTGCGGCGCCTTCGCCGACATCGCCACCGGGGGAGGACGACGGGATCTCGGCGACGTCCACGTCCGGGAAACCGCAACGGGCGGAGCGCGAGCGGTGAGTTCGGGTGAGTTCGTGGGCCGGTGGCGCGGAGGGCTCGGGTTCCGTGCGGGCTCGCCGAGCTCGGTGGTGGCCACGCCCGCCGGGCGCGCGGGGCGGCGCGCTACTTCGGTGACGCGTGAGAGTCCGGCGGGGCGGCGACCAGGATCGCCTGTGCCGTCGCGATGACGACGCGGGCGGCCTCGCTCGTCTCCATGCGCCCGGCGCGGCTCTCCTCCGCGGCGCCTTTCAGGATGTAGTGCAGGACATTGATCAGCCAGGAGATCGGCAGGTCGGTGCGGAACGCGCCGTCGTCCTGGCCGCGGCGGATGAGCTCTTCGACGCGCCGCGCGGGGGCGGCGTGCAGCTCGCGCACGCGCCCGGCGGGCAGGGCTTTCTGCGCGGCGCTCGACAACGCCATGGATTCGGCCACGAGGGCCCAGCTGGAGTCGAGCAGCCGGGCCAGGGCATCTCGCGCGTCCCCGGTGAGATCGACGGACGACAGCGCCTCCTCGCCGGCGCGCAGCGCGTCGACCAGCGCGGCCTCGACGAGTTCCGCCCGGGTGCGGAAGTGGCCGTAGAGCGTCATCCGGCCCACTTTGGCGGCCTTGGCGATGTCGTCGACACTCGCGTCCGGATCGCTGCTTAGGAGCTTGCGCGCTGCGGAGACGATGCGGGCGATGCTGCGTTCGGCGTCCGCGCGCCGGCGCGGACCGGCAGAGACGGTGGGCATGCCACCACCTTAACTCGTATGCGGGTATACGTGTTACTCTCACGGCTCGAAGTCGTACACGACCATACGAGTTAGCTGGAGGCTCTCGGTGACGCACCATGAGATCCACGAACCATCTCCGCCGGACAGCTCGGCTCATCCGTCGCGGTGGCGCATCCTGGCCTTTCTCGGGGTGGCCCAGCTGATGTTGATCCTCGACGTCACGGTGGTGGCCATCGCGCTCCCGCACATCGAGACCGACCTGGACCTGAGCCGTGAGGCGCTGACATGGACCGTCAGCGCGTACACGTTGACGTTCGGCGGCCTGATGCTGCTGGGCGGGCGGCTCGCCGACCTGGTCGGGGCCAGGCGAGTGGTCCTCGCCGGCCTGCTGATCTTCACGGTGGCGTCATTGGTGACCGGGTTCGCCGACTCCGCCGGCATGCTGCTGGGCGGACGCATCGCGCAGGGAGCCGGTGCGGCGCTGCTGTCCCCGTCGGCCCTGTCACTGCTGGTGACCCTGTTCGATGGCGACGAGCGGAACAAGGCGCTCGGCATCTGGTCCGCGCTCGGCGGTGGGGGCGCGGCTCTAGGCGTGCTGCTGGGAGGACTGCTCACCGCCGGCCCTGGCTGGCCGTGGGTCTTCTACGTCAACGTGCCCATCGGGCTGGTGGTTCTCGCCGCTCTTGCCCGGATGCTGCCGCACCACGGCGTGGCCGCGCCCAGGGCCCGGCTTGACGTGCTCGGTGCGCTGCTGGTCACCGCCTCGTCCGGTGCCGTGATTTACGCGATCACTCGCGCCGGGGACCACGGGTGGCTCACCGCCACAACCGGGTGGCTCCTGCTGGCGGCCGCGGTGGGCTACCTGGCGTTCGTGGCCAGGCAGAAGACCGCCGCCTCGCCCCTGATGGACGTCACGCTGCTGGCCCGGCGCCCGGTGGCCACCGGCACGTTCCTCATCGTGATGGCCACGGCGCTGATGATCGCGGTGTTCTTCCTCGGCACGTTCTACTTCCAGCACGCCCAGGGCTTCGGCGCTCTGCAGACCGGTCTGCTGTTCCTTCCGGTCGCGGCGGCGACGATGCTCGGGGCCGACCTTACCGGCCGGGCCATCGCCCGGGCCGGAGCGCGCCGGCTCGCCGTGGCCGGGTTGCTCACCGCCGCGATCGGCATGGCCGTGCCCGCCCTGTCGACGCATACCGCGACCGTGGTGGCGGGCACGGCGCTCGCGGCCGCCGGGACCGGCGCACTGTTCGTCGTCGCCTCGGCGACCGCTCTGGGCCAGGTGGCCCCGCACGAGTCCGGCATCGCCTCCGGCATCGTCAGCACGTTCCACGAGTTCGGCGCCTCCATCGGAGCCGCCGCCATCTCCAGCGTCGCGGCGGCCAGCCTGGTCGGGGACACGCTCTCGGGGTTCACCAACGGCTACGTCCTGGCCGCGGTCGCCGCAGGTGCCGCGGCCCTCGTGGCCGCCGTCCTGACACCCGGCCGGGCCGGCACCGGGTCCGGAGCGGCGAGCGCGCGGACTCCCTGAGAGGGCGGGGCTCAGCGCCGGTCGAGCGGTTTCCGCATCCGCCCGATCCCCACCCGCCGAGTGGCCTCGATGGTCGTGGCCGGTTTCCCGGCCTGCGGATCGGGCCCCTGCTCCCGCTGGCCACCGTCGGCGGCGGTGACGGCGACGGTGGTGGCTGCTGCGGGTGAGCATCGGCCGTCGACCGGCGGCGACGACGCACCGGCACGTCACGGCCGGCGCGTCGTCGCCGCGTTCGCGATGGGCCCCTACCACCGCGTATGATTTAGACAAATGTCGAAATAGGGGAGTTGCCGTATGACCGCCACCACCGTCCGGTGCTGCGCGCCGATCGCCCGCGAGCCACTGTCGGAGGATGACGCGGCCGATCTGGCGGTGATGCTCAAAGCCGTCGCCGATCCGGTCCGGCTGCGCCTGCTGTTGATGATCGGCTCCCACGCGGGCGGCGAGGCGTGCGTGTGCGACCTGACCCCCGCCTTCGACCTGAGCGCCCCCACGATCTCTCACCACCTCAAGATCCTGCGGACGGCCGGGCTGATCGATTCCGAGCGGCGCGGCACCTGGGTCTACTACTGGATCATCCCCGAAGCGGTGAACAGGCTCGGCGCCCTGTTCGCGCCGCTGGCCGAGCCCGCTCACAGCCCGGTCGACCTGGAGCTCACCACCGTATGACACGCCGATCCCGCGGTGGAGCACCGATGAGCGGATGCGGCGACCGGAGCATCGCCGCGACTTCGCCCGTCGAGGCGGGCGGGCCCGCCCGTGCGCCGCTGGCCGCCGCGCGATTGCCGGTGGCCACCGGGTGGCCGCCGGGTGGCCGCCGGCCGGGCCGCCGCAGGCCTGAGGCAGGCGCCGGCCGCGACCCGGCCACCCCGCCTGGCCTGGGCGAGGGCGGGGCGGTGATCACCTGGCGTCGAGCTCGGCGATGAGTTTCTCGATGCGGGTGCGGATCTCGTCGCGGATCGGCCGGACGGCCTCGATGCCCTGCCCGGCCGGGTCGTCCAGCTTCCAGTCCTCATAGC
>NZ_JBPXMD010000053.1:0-37274 GCF_051918855.1 Streptosporangium sp. H16 | reverse complement strand
TTATCTCGAAACCATCATCGGATGATCCGGGAAGGTACACCCCTCCCCGGCAGATCCACAGGTTTCGATCATTGCTCACGAAGCACGACCTGGAGGCCAGCGGGCCTCGGGGTGATCGACCCAAGCGCCGGCACTTCTCGGCGGAATACAAACTACGGATCCTTGCCGAGTACGACGCGGCGCCGCCCGGGGAAAAGGGCTCCATTCTGCGGCGCGAGGGCTTGTACGACTCCGGCGTCCAACTGTGGCGCAAGAAGCGGGACGAAGGCGCCTTGAAAGGCGTCTCCCGTTCCCAGCAGGCCACATCTCCGGAGACGGCTAAGCAGCGGGCCAAGGAGACGGCCGAGAGAGAAAAGCTCGAGCGCGAGAACGCCCGGCTGCAGAGGAAGCTCGCCCAGACCGAGGCCGCACTGGAGATCATGGGAAAATGGCACGCGCTCTTGGAAGAGATGTCCAAGAGCGCGGACTCGGAGAACTCGTAACCGAGCTTCGCGAAGAAACCCGCGAGCAGCTCCAGCAGCACGTCGGCATTCAGAAATCGTGCAAACTGACCGGCGTCAACCGATCCACCTTGTATCGGCGGCTGCAGCAGCAACAGAAGGAGGAGTCGCAGACGGCGGCGCGGCCGGCTCCGCCGAATGCTTTGTCGCCAGACCAGCGCGATGAGCTGATCAGGGTGCTCAACGATGCCGAGTTCGTGGACAAATCTCCGCGCCAGGTTTGGGCGATCTTGATCGATCGTGGCACGTACCTGGCATCGGTGTCGACGATGTGCCGGGGGCTGCGCGCCCGGGGCCTGGTCCGCGAGCGGCGGGCCCAAGCCCGGCACGAGGCCAAGAAGAAACCGCACCTTGTCGCAAGGAATCCCAACGAGATATGGAGCTGGGATATCACGCGGCTACCGTCGGTTGAGAGGGGAAAATACTTTGAACTTTACGTGATGATCGATATCTTCTCTCGGTGCGTGGTGCACTGGGAGGTGCATCTCCGCGAATCAGGGGAACTTGCGAAACAGTTTATCGAGAACTGTTTCCGGGCCAACGGCGGGGTCGCACCACGGTTGATTCATTCCGACCGGGGCGCGTCGATGACCTCGAAATCGGCGGCAAACCTGCTGTCCGACCTGGATATCATCAAGTCGCATTCGCGTCCGAAGGTGAGCAATGACAACCCTTACAGCGAGGCCAACTTTAAGACGTTGAAGTATTGTCCGGTGTTCCCTGAAGCCTTTGGATCGACGCAGGACGCTCGGAGCTTTTGCCGCCGGTTCTTCGAATATTACAATCATCGCCATTACCACGCTGGCATCGGGTTGCACACGCCGTTCACCGTGCACATCGGCACCGCGCAGGCTATTCAGGATAAGCGGCGGGAAACGATGGAGAAGTTCCTCATGGCGAACCCTCAACGGTTCACGGGCAAGCCATCGCTACCCAAGCTCCCTACCGCGGTGTGGATCAACGAGCCAGCGAGGACGAAACCCTGACCAGCTCAGGTACGGAGAGTGCCGCGTAAGACCTCGGTAGCACCGTGTCCCAGTTGACTTGACACAACCGCCTATCCAGGCCGACCTTCCGATGGTAGGAATGTGCCGATCTTGACGGCCTTGCGTGGGAGGAAGCTGCGGTGGCTGTAGAGGCACTCTTCGGTCTCGTGGGAGTCTTAATCGGCTCCCTCACAACGTCCGTCTTAACAATCTACAAGGAGCGGTTGGCGGCAAGGCAAGACACCGCCACCCGCGAGGCGCAGTACGAGCGCGAGCGCAAGTTGGCCCTCGACACCTTCCAACGCGACAGTATCCTGGCGCTTCAGTCGGCGGTGACGGACATGATTCAGTCCGCGTACGTGGAGCTGGACCGAATTCTCGCCATCGAAAAGGAGACGGGGCAGTGGCCTGCCCGGCAATGGGCAACTCCTACCGCCGCGGGTTGGTCGGCAGCCGTGCTCCTGTTGGAGTCCTCGCGAGCGAGAGTATTCGATGACGAGCTGCGGGCACTGGCCACTGAGCTCCGCACCGTAGCGGGAAACTCAATCTGGGCAAGTAGCGCGGACGAGGCCAAGAAACACAGTCAGCGCCTCGAACCCTTGCAGATCCGACTTCATGAAGCTGTGACGAGAGTGCTTCCGTCCCTCTACTGATGTTCCTCGGTCCGGCATAGGAGCGGCCCCGACCAGTACTACATCCGTAGATCACGTGGTGGGGGTCGCCTCGTCGGCGGTAGTGACTGATCAGGGCGCGGGTTTGGTGGGCCTGCCGGAATCTGGACCAGGCCAGGACCTGCTCGATGAGGTTGGTGGCGGGCACGACAAGGCGGGCGAAGACGCGGCGGATCTCCGCCAGGGACGGCCGGATCAGCCGGTATGGTGTCAGCGGAGACTCTCCTGGTGGTGCAGGTCTTTTCCCTGATCGACGGCGAGCAGGACCGGCTCAGGGCTCTGGTTGGCCAGCTGGGCGCGGCTGACGGCGAGAAAGGCCAGCGCGAGCATGGCCGTGCTGAGATGGCGGTGCCAGCCGTCCCACTTGCTGACCTGGTACTCGGTCAGGCCGAGCAGGTCCTTGCCGGTCTCGTTGTTCTCCTCGATCTTCCAGCGCAGCCCGGCGACAGCGATGAGCTCGGTGACGGGCGTGCCGGCCAGGGCGTGGGTCACGAAGAACTCGACCTCGGCGGGGTCGCTGACGCTCCGGCGGATCAGCAGGGTGTGCGTGTGACCCTCAGCGGGGAGTTGCCCTGGCCCTCCCCCCGTACCGTGGAGGTCTGACCTAAGGGGGTCGGGTCATGGGAGAGACCACCCCGTCTCAGACATCGGCGGAGGACAGGCTGCCGACCTGCGCACGGTCTGGATCGACCACGGCATCTGGCCCCATCATGGGCACTTCCCGGATCACACGGCCACCGATGTAATCCACGACATGGACTTCTTGCGCGACATCGACGAATGACTTTTCAGACAGGCACTAGTAGGGCTTGGTTACCTCGGGTAGGAGATGGTGTCACCTGCTTTGGGGGTGAGGGAACATGACCTCTCAAGAACTCGAGGCGGTGCGGGCGCGGCTGGAGACGTTTGCCGCTGAGGTGTTCTCCGGTTTCGCCCGTACTGATCAGCGGATCTGGGGCGAGCGGTATGTGCGCGGCCTGCTGAGCGATGGGGCGCGTAAATCGATGGAGCCGATGGCGGCCCGGCTGGGCGTGGATCGCCAAGGGCTGCAGCAGTTCGTCACCGATGCCCCCTGGTCGCATCAGCTGGTTTTGGCCGAGCTGGCCTGGCGGATGGACGCGGCGATTCGCCCGGCCGCCTGGGCGGTCGATGATGTCTCCTTTGTCAAGGACGGCCAGGAGTCGCCGGGTGTGGCCGCGCAGTACTGCGGGGCGTTGGGCAAGACCGCCAACTGCCAGGTCGCGCCGAGCGTGCATCTGGTCACCGACGCCGCGTCCTGCCCGGTGAACTGGCGGCTGTTCGTGCCCGAGCAGTGGGATGCGGCCTCGCCGCGCACGGAGGATCCGGCCGCGGTGGCGGCGCGCAGGCAACGCTGCCGGATCCCCGGCGACGTCGCTCATGTGCCCAAGTGGCAACTGGCTCTGGACATGATCGATGAGCTGTGCTGCTGGGGGCTGGAGGCGCCGCTGGTGGTCGCCGACGAGGGCTACGGCCAAGACGGGGCCTTTCGCCTGGGCCTGACCGAACGCGATATCCCGTACGTGGTCGGGGTGCGCTCCGATACCGCGCTGCTGGGCGCCGAGGCCTGCCGCACCGCCCCGGCCTATGGCGGGACCGGCCGACGGCCGGTCCCGCGGTACCGGGACAAGCCGTACTCGGCCCGGCAGATCGTGACCACCGCCGGACGCAGCGCGCTGCACACGGTGACCTGGCGGCCCGGGTCCAAGGGGCCGTTGCGCTCCCGGTTCGCCTGCCTGCGGGTCCGCCCGGCGGGGGTGCGGATCCGTCGTGCCCACGCCGGTGGAGAGCTGCCGCAGTGCTGGCTTTTGGCCGAATGGCCATCGGGCGAGCCGGAGCCGACCAAGTACTGGCTGTCCACCCTGCCCGGCGACATCCCGCTGCGGCACCTGGTGAGGATGGCGAAGGTCCGCTGGCGGGTTGAGCACGACTACCGCGAGCTGAAGACCGGGCTGGGCCTGGACCACTTCGAGGGCCGCACCTGGAGCGGCTGGCATCACCACGTCACCCTGGTGTCGGTCGCTCACGGGTTCTGCACCCTGGAACGGCTCAACCCAAAAGCGCCGGCTGTGGCTTGAGCACCTATCGGGTCATCGCCGAGCTGCAACTACTGCTGGCGTGCTGGGCCGGAACCTGCCCCACCTGCCGCCGCGCGTTACCCAGACACGCCCAGCCCGTCCCCACCTAACCAAGCCCTACTAGATCTTGAGTTTTAATCTCGTCTGCTCGCCGGGTGATCGGAAACGCTATGTCCGCCCAGTTCACCGCCTATGGTTACAGGACGGTGGGGCGCTGCGGAGGGTTCTGGAACACTGGTGGGTCAAGGGCCGCTCAGCCGAGCGTTTCAGAGCCTGCTGGCTCTACTCGTGCGCGGTCGCATATGGAGTCAACGCGAGCACGCCGGTTCCTCGCGCCTGGGTGTCGCGGTTGAGGGCAAGTGGGCTGATGCCGTGTGCAGCGGCTATCTCAGGGGTCAGTCCGAACGCAATCCTCTGCCACTCGTCCGCCTGTTCGTAGCTCGCGGTGGCCGGATCCCAGTCGGCCAGGTACCCCAGTTGCTCGCACCACGCGGTCCGCTCCTGGGGCAACGGGTCGCCGAGGGCGAGCAGGCCGTCATCGCCCTCGCCAGTCGCCGAGTACCGGCGCACCACGGTACCGCGCCGGGTCACCAGCCAGGTCGAACCGTCATCCTGTGCACCGTAGTAGTAGGCCTGCGCCTGGCCGTACCGTGCGCTGAGCTCGCGGCACAACCTGAGCACGTCCTCACGGCGTTCTTTGTCGTAAGGATCGCACCAGGTCCCGAAGACCAGTGTCCATCCTTCGACTGCGGGGGTGACGAAGACCCGGAAAAGATGCCGGCGGTTCTGGGATTCGTCGTGTCCGTCAGCGTCGATCACCTCTTGCGCCTGACTGAATGTGATGGGCTCAGGCCGCGACAGACCCAGGATCCGCATGATCCCTGGCTGGTCGCCAGTGGAGACCGCGATCCAGTGGTTCCAGCACGTCCAGATCGGCTTTGGCCAGTCGTCCGCTTCGCCAGGCATGGGCGCATTATGTCAGGCCCAGCTGAAGCGGCCTATGGAGGTTAAATTTCAAGCTGGATACTGAGGTTCCCCCTGTAGCCCGGACAGAAGCGGTGCGCCGTCAGGTTCCCGGGTCGGGTGGCTGGCATCATCACCGGTTCCATTGGCGCGCTGCTGGCCGCAGGCGGCGAAGAGGCATGACCTTACGGGTCCCCAGACGACCTCGTACGCGATCGACGCGGTCCTCGCCGTTATCGCACGGCAGCAGAAGGGACAGGTCACCGTCTTCACCTCGGACGTGGACGACCTGGAGAAGCTCGTCCCGGACACGATCGTCGTCAAGAAGGTATGACCTTGTAGGCCCGTCACCGGGTCTGTGCTCGCCTTGAGGAAGGCCGCCGCTGACGGTTCTTGTCGTCAGCCATGCTTGCGTGCCGTGAGGAGGAGGTATTCCCACTCCATCACCGCTTTTTCCTCGCCCTGTAGATGGCGGCGGGCCAGTTCGGTGAGGGCGTGGTCCAGGGCGGCGACCCGGTCGGGGTCCCCTGCCATCCCTTGGTAGACGGCGACGGTCGGGCCGTAGTTGGCCTTGAAGTAGTCACGGAACGCGCTGGGGTGAGCGAACCGGTCGATCGTGACCGTCTGCCGGCGCACGATGACATCGGTGACCGCGTCCCCGAGCAGCGCACGGACGTGATCCTCGCTGCCCCACAACGGAGGGGGTTGCGCGCCGGGCGGAGGTGGGGGCGCATACGGTTTCATCGTCGCGAACATCTGACCGATGAACCCCTCCGGCGTCCAGTTGAGCAGGCCGATCGTGCCGCCCGGGCGGCAGACCCGGATCAGTTCGTCGGCGGCGGCCTGGTGGTGGGGAGCGAACATGACCCCGACGCAGGACAGGACCGTGTCGAACTCGCCGTCGGCGTACGGCAGGGCCTCCGCGTCGGCCTGCCGCCACTCGACCTTCGCGCCGCGCTGCGCGGCCAGGGCCCGTCCCGCCTCCAGCAGTTCCGGGGTCAGGTCGCCGGCCACCACGCTCGCCCCGGCCAGCGCTGCGGGAATGGCGGCATTGCCGGACCCGGCGGCCACGTCCAGCACCCGGTCTCCGGGTCCCACCCCGCACGCCTCGACCAGGATCGCGCCGAGATCAGGGATGATCTCGGCGGCGACCGCGGGATAGTCGCCCAGCGCCCACATCTTGCGATGCCTGGCCTTCAGTGCGCGGTCGGCCTCCAGCGCGTCGCTCCGTACGTTCATCTTCTTCTCCCTCATCGCCGCGGTGAACTGGGATCGACGGTAAGGAAGGGCGGGTTCGCTATCTAGTACACGATCTGTACCAGCACCCGGCCGAGACCCGGCCGGCTGTCTCTGGCGTTCATGGCGGCTGAGCTTAGACTGCGGAGCATGGGCTCCTCGTATCACCAGTTCTGCCCAGTCGCCAAGGCCGTGGAACTGCTCGACGAACGCTGGACGCTGCTCGTCATCCGGGAACTGGTGTGCGGGACCGAGCGTTTCAACGAGCTGCGTCGCGGTCTGCCGCGCATGTCCCCCACTCTGCTGTCCCGACGGCTGCACCAGCTCGCGCATGCCGGCATCGTGGAGAGGCACGCCGAGGACAACGATGTGCGATACGTCCTGACCCAGGCCGGCCACGAGCTGCGGCCGGTGGTCGAGGCACTCGCCGCCTGGGGCATCCGCTGGATCGGAGAGCTGGGCGACGAGGACCTGGACCCGAAGCTGCTGCTGTGGGACATGCACCGCAACGTCGACCGGACCGCCGTTCCTGACGGGCGGACGGTCATCGAGTTCCGGTTCCCGGACGTGCCGCCCAGCAGTCGCCACTGGTGGCTCGTGATCACGCGTGGCGAGGTCGACGTCTGCGACACAGACCCTGGCCACGCGGTGACCGTGACGGTGACCGCCGGCCTGCGCAGCATGGTCGAGGTCTGGCGCGGCGACCTGAGCTGGTCGGATGCGCTGCGCGCCCACGCGGTCGAGGTGGGGGGTCCCGAAGCGCTGCGCCGCGCCGTGCCCCTGTGGTTCACGCTCCCCGAATGGGCCTCCGTACCCCGGCCTGTCTAGCAGGCGGGCGTCCGCCCTGTCAGGCCGCTTTCCTTTCGGGACCGGTCAGTCGATGTAGTCGGTGATGGTGTTGACCGAGCAGGTCTCCGTGCCGCCGCGGTACATGCACAGGCGGTACTTGATCCAGTGGCGCGAGGTGTCGGACTTGTAGTCGCTGAAAGTGATCTCGGCCGCGTTGCCGCCGCTGGTGGTCACCTTGTGGGTGGAGTTCCACTTCCCCTCGGCGTACTGGGTCGTGTAGAGGAGCTTGGCCCACGTCGTGCCCGCCGCGGCCCGCAGCGTGAAGGAGTTGCGGCCCTTGGCCATGTTGTGGGTGCCCGAGTTGTACCAGACGATGGCGGCCATGTTGCCGCTCTGCTTGAGCTCGATGAACGAGGTGTACGCGCTGGCGGGCGTGGCGGTGGCGACGACGAGCCCGGCGGCGGCCGCGACCACCAGGGTCCGGCTGAGGAGGTTGCTGCGCACGGTGGTTCCCCCAAGTGGTTCGGAGTGGTGCTCACGATGATCGCGGGACGCCGTACACACGGTTGACATGATCACTACGCATTCGCTACACAGGAGCCGCTTCAGCACGTAATAGGGGACGGACGGCACATCGATGCAGTTTTCGGTCTTCGGCCCTGTCGTGGTCGAGCGAGATGGGCTTCGCGTCTCCGTCCCTCGCTCGCAGCGGCGCGGACTCCTGGCGTTGCTGCTGCTCAACGAGGGCCGCCTGCTCTCCGTCGACGCCATCTGCGAGGCCCTGTGGGGCGGCGCCGCCCCGGCGACGGCCCGCCAGCAGATCCAGACAGGAATCCACGCCATCCGCATGGCGCTGCGCGACCTCGACGGCGAGGACGCCGTTATGGCCGGCCCCGCCGGGTACGGCATCGCCACCGGGTACGGCACGCTCGACCTCGCCAGGTTCGAGGAGATGACCGAGCGCGCCCGCAGGCTGCCACCCCCCGAGGCGGCCGGCATGCTCCGGCAGGCCCTGGCGCAGTGGCGCGGGCCCGCCCTGGCCGACGCGTCGGGCGCGTTCGTGGAGCCCGCCCGCAGCCGCCTGGAGGACCAGAGGCTGGCCGTCATCGAGGATCTCGCACAGATCGAGCTGGCACGCGGCAACACGGAGGCCGCGCTCCAGGAGATCCGCCCGCTCATCGAGACCCACCCGCTGCGCGAGCGGCTCAGGGAGAGTCACATGCTGGCGCTCTACCGGGCCGGGCGGCCGACCGAGGCGCTGGAGAGTTTCCGCGACCTGCGGGCTCGCCTGGCCGAGGAGCACGGCCTCGCTCCCGGGCCCGCGCTCGTGGCCCTCCAGCAGCGCATCATCGAGGCCGATCCGGCGCTGTTGCCGGGGCCGGTCGTCCGCACGCGCGGGAACCTGCCGGCCGACACGACCACCTTCGTCGGGCGGCGGGCCGAGGTCGCCGAGGTCACGCGGCTGCTGGCGGGGTCGCGGCTCGTCACGCTCACCGGCGTCGGCGGCGTCGGCAAGACCCGGCTGGCCGTCCACGTGGGCCGCGACCTGGCGCCGCAGACCCCCGACGGCGTCTGGCTGGTAGATCTCTCCGGGCTGGGCGACCCCGGCCTGGTGGCCGAGACCGTCGGCGAGGCCCTCGGCGTGGCCGGGCAGACCGCCCGGCCGCCCGCCGACGAGCTGCGCGACCACCTCGCCGACCGGCGGACCCTGCTGATCCTGGACACCTGCGAGCACCTGGTGGAGGCCTGCGCGCACCTCACCGAGTCGTTGCTGCGCGGCGCGCCCGGCCTGCGCGTCCTGGCCACCAGCCGCGAGGCCCTCGCCCTGCCCGGCGAGCGCGTGTACGCCGTGCGGCCGATGGCGGGCAGCGGCGACGGCGCCGCGCTGTTCGCCGAGCGGGCCAGGGACGTCGACCGCGAGTTCGCCCTCGCCCGCCACCACGACCAGGTCGCCCGGCTCTGCGACCGGCTCGACGGCATCCCCCTGGCGATCGAGCTGGCCGCCGTACGGCTGCGCGTGATGACGGTCGCCGAGATGCTGGAGCGCGTCGACGCGCGGTTCGCGCTGCTCGGTGGCACCCGTACGGCTCAGGCGCGGCACCAGACGCTGCGCACCGCCATCGAGTGGAGCCACCAGCTCTGCTCGGCCGGGGAGCGGGCGCTGTGGGCGCGGCTGTCGATTTTCCCCGGCACCTTCGACCTGCGCGCGGCCGAGGACGTCGGCGTGAGCGAGGACACCACCGATGTATGGCGGGTGCTGGCCGGCCTGGTCGACAAGTCGATCGTGATGCGCGAGCGCGACGGCCGGTACCGCCTGCTCGACGCGATCCGCGAGTTCGGCCGGGAGCGCCTGCGGGAGATCGGCGAGGAGGAGCGGTCCGCCCGGCTGCACCGCGACCACTACCACGCTCTCTCGCTGCGGTTCGAGGCCGAGTGGTTCGGCCCCGGCCAGGTCGAGTGGTGCGACCGCCTCCTGCGCGAGGACGCCAACCTGCGCGCCGCCCTCGACTTCGGCGTGAGCAGGCCCGGCGAACGCCTGCGCGCCCTTGAGCTGGCCGCCGCCCTGTGGCCACTGTGGGCCGCGTGCGGCCGGCTGCGCGAGGGCCGCCACCACCTCGACCGCGCCCTGGCCGCCGCCGCCGAGCCCTCCCCGCAGCGCACCAAGGCGCTGTGGGCCTGCGGCCACCTGACCGTGGGCCAGGGGGACCTCACGGCCACTCGCCGCCTGGCCGCCGACTGCCTGGCCGCCGCGACCTCGGTGATCGCCGAAGGTGCCGGGACCGTGGAGGCGGAGGACGCGCTGATCTATGCTTTCCACCTCGAGGCGGTGGCGGCGACGCTGGCCGGGGAGCACGCCGTGGCCGAGGTCGCCACCCGGCGGGCCCTGGCCCGCCACCGCGAGGGCGACGGGCCGCCCGCCCGGCTGCTGACGCTGCTCATCTCGCGCGCGTTCGCGCTCCTGCACGCGGGCGACCCGCACGGCGCGCAGGCGACCCTGGCCGAGCACCGCGCCGTGGCCGAGGGCCTGGGCGAGATATGGACCCGGTCGTGGGGCGACTACATCGGCAGCCAGATCGCCCTGGTCATGGGACGGCTCAACGAGGCGGCGGCGCTGGCGGCCGGCTCGCTGCGGGCCCGCTACTTGCTGCGCGACAGCCTCGGCATGGCCAACTGCGCCGACACCCTCGCCCAGGTCGCGGTCACGGCCGGTGACGGCGGGCGCGCCGCCCGGCTGCTGGGGTTGGGTCATCAGCTGTGGCGCGACTACGGCCATCCCCAGATGGGTTCCCCGGAGCTGCGCGATGCCCGCGCCCGCTGCGAGGCGGCGGCCCGCGCGCTGGCGGGGGACTCCCGGTACAAGGCCGGTTTCGCCGAGGGCGCCGCACTCGGCCTGGCCGAGGCCGTCGAGTACTGCGAGGACTCCACCGGCTGCCTCACGCCCGGCTGAGGACGACGAACTCGCAGTTGGGATCGTGCGGCAGGGGTATGCGCCGCGCATGGTGTTCGACCCGGCGCACGGACGCACCAAAAGATCAGTAAGACCCGGGCCGGTCAGCTCCGGAGTAGTACTCCTGCACCCGGGTGTACTGATCCACCCGGAACGCGTCTTTCTCACTCTTCGAAGCACTTCGAAGCACTTCGAGCTCTATCGGGGTCAGCATGCCGAGGCTGCTGTGTCGCCGTCTGCGGTCATACCCGATCTCCAGGCACTCGAAGAAGGACTCCTTCCGGATGGCCTTCGACGCCACGGGCTCGGAGTCCGGCGTCACGCCGTAGAACACCTGCCCGTGCCCCCGCTGCCGAGCCGACCGCGCAGCACGATGTCTCACCCGTCGAGGGTCGGAGGGCCGCAGTGGATCCGTGCTTATCGCCTCACCGGCAACGTCAAGCTCGATCTTCTCCTGCCAGCATCCGACAGATCGTGCGTCGCATCCCGACGAACACGTCGAGGATCAGCCGACACAAAAATATCTATTGTGCACTTAGTTCACGATGCGGTTTACTCATGATGCACGCTCGCCCCCGACAGGGAACCCCGCGACGGCGCCGCCCTACGGGCACGTCTCGCGTGGCCCCCCGTCGCGATCACCAGCCGAGCCCTTGTGAGGACCCCGACTTGCCAACAGCTTCCCGTACGCAAAGACGAAGCGTCTTGAGCGACGGCGCCATCCCAGAGGCGCCGGGCCGGCCGCGGCGGCTTTCGCCCGGGCAGGAACAGACCGTCAAGACCCGGGTGGCTCGTGAGGCGGTGGCCGGTGAGCACGAGTCGGCCGCGGCCATGCACCGCAGCACGCGCCGGCCGCAAAAGCGCCCCGGCATCGCCCAGGACTTCTTCGCCGCCTCACACCCGGCCTACATCAACCTGCAGCACTGACAGCCCAAAACTTGGGATCGACCTAGTACTGGATAAGTACACAAGTCACAGAAACCACGATGAATAACCTTACAAGTACATAAGTCGCGAATCGGTGCCAATGTTCCACCGGGTCACGCCAATCACAGGAACATTGTTCCGCTCTCCTGGAAACTTCGACCTACCCTTTGGGATAAGCCGGACAAGCTGTCATATATCTACACTGATGACTATCTAAACCTGGCCCCCACATATTCCAGGGTGTAGCTTCTAACGGCTTCACATCGATGACTCAAGGCGCTTAATCCGTGATAAATGATCAAATCCCCGCCAGGTGGCCCATTGGCACCCTCATGGACAGACTCAGCCCGGAGGAGCGAGCGGAACTACTGGCTCTCGTGCCGTCCTCCCCTCGGCAGGCCGGCGAACCACTCATATATCAAGGAGATCGAGAGAGGTCTGAGGTCTATCTACTGAGGTCCGTCCCAGGGCAGCGGCTCACGGCGTGCGTAAAGGTGACGGCCTACCTGGAATCGGGCGGAGCTGCCATATTGGGCATCCGCGTCAGCGGCGATGTGGTCGGCGAACTGGCAACTCTGCGCAGAGAGCCGAGGTCGGCCATGGTGACCGCGTGCAGTCCGATGTTGGTGCACGTCATCCGCGCAGAGGCGTTCACCGACTTCCTCGACCGTCATCCGACGGCATGGAATGCACTGGCCAGGATGATCGCCGACCAGCTCGACTGGGCCAACCGCAGAAGAACCGACTTCGCCCAGTTCAGCGTGCCCGTACGGGTCGCGAACGTGCTCGTGGAACTTTCTGGTCGGCATGGAGTCGACAGGGCGGACGGAAAACGGGACCTGGGGGTCGATCTCACCCATGAGGAGATCGCCAATCTCGTCGGGGCCAGGAAAGACGCCGTCTTCAAGGCCATCCGACGTTTCAAGGAGCTTGAACTGATCGACCCCGGTCATCGCAGGAAGCTCGTCATCGACCCGATCGGTCTGGCCGATTACCGGTAAAGCGTACTGGTACGTCTTGAGGCGATGCGATCTTCGCCAGACTCATCCCCGGCGATCTCCCCCCACCGCTTTGGTGGATCTTTCTCGCAACCACAAGGTGACGTGATGCTTGATTCTGATTTCAGCCGCCGCTTGGTCATGGCGGTCGATGCGGAGGGATACGGCCGCGGCGATGACCTACGGCACGACTCGATCCAGTCGGGCCTGGCCCAGGTCATGGACCGTGGCGCACGAGAGGCCGGCCTGCGCCGCGAGACCTGGGCCCGCCAGGAAGCCGGCGACGGTGAGGTCATTGTCCTTCCCGAACAGGAGGCCGAGCTTCGGGTCGTCGACGACCTGGTCCGCCGCGTGCGCAAGGCGCTCCACGACCACAACCGTGAACGTCGAGACGACGCCCGCCTGCGGATACGCATTGCGATCGGTCACGGCGTCGTGAAACGCGGCGCGATGGGCTTCGTCGGCCAGGTCGTGGTGACCACCTGCCGGTTGCTCGACGCGAAGGCCGCCCGTACCGCCCTGAAGGTGAACCCGCGTGCCGACCTGGTGCTGATCCTCACCGATCGGCTCTATGAGGACGTCGTCCGGCAGCTCCACACCTCCTACCGACCAGAGTCGTTCACTCGGCTGGAGGTGCCGACCAAGGAACGCACCGAAATCGCCTGGATGTGGATTCCTTCCGAAGACCTGCATCAGAAAGGAACTCTCGACATGGACAACCTGCCCGAGGTCGCTGACACCCTGTGGGCCCTGATCGCTGGGGGCGCCCTCGAACGTCTCGGCGCCTACGGCACCGAGACCGGCCTCGGCGGAGCCCGCAGGCTGCTCGCGAAGATCAAGGAATTCCGGTCCGAGCAGGGCCGACCGGCCGACCCGGAGTCGCGCGACGACTTGCTGGAGTCCCTGGAGAAACTGGTGCAGGTCGACCCCACCGCGGAGAAGTTCGCGCAGCAGTTCAATGCCGAGCAGATGACCATAAATCTGATCACCGCTCCCATTTCCGGCGAGGAGATCAACTTTGGCATCCGAAACTGATGAGCCGGCCGATGGCGTCCTGATCGGCGAGGCCGCCACGCCGGTGGATCTGACTGACCAGGCCGAGGCGACGGACGAAAGTTTCGCGCAGGTCTCCCAGGTCCAGACCGTCATCAACCACATCCACGGCAACATCGGGGGAGCCTCTTTCGGCATCTCGAGTTCCCGCACCAAGTCCCGCCGCACCTCGGGGCCCGTATCCGCTCACGAGATGGCAGAAGCCCGCACTTGCTACGTGCGCCACGCCACCTACGAGGCCGCCGCCGAACAACTGGGCAGATACAACATGGTGGCCTTGATCGGCAATGCCGGCACCGGCCGCCGGACGGCGGCGCTCAATCTGCTTCATGACGTCCTCAAGGGGCGGCGCGAGGTGGTGGAACTCAGCCCGGCTTACACGCTGGAGAAGCTGGCCGCCCGCGAATACCGGAAGGCTCACGGCTATTTGCTGTGCGACTGGCCCAAGGACGACGTCGACGGAAGCATCGCCGACTTTCACGTACGGGAGATCAGGCGCCGCGTGCGCGATGCCGGGGCTTACCTGGTGATCACGAGGACGGTGACCTCACTGCCCGAAAGAGACCAGATTTCCTGGCGACCGCCGCCGGCACGCGACGTCCTGCTGGCCCACCAGGTGGCGCCCGAGGTCGCTGACGAGGCGGCCGCGCAGATCGCCCCCGACCATGCCATGGCCGACGTGGTGGCACTGGCGCGTGACCTGGCCTCAGGAGTTCCGCTGGACAGTGCGCTCGACGGGCTGGAGTCCGCCGGGCGGCGCGATGTGGTCGCCTGGTTCGATGGCCCGCGTACTCGAGGAGAGCTCTTCGAGATGGCCGCCATGGCCTTCACCGCCGGCCTCACAGAAGCCGGCTTCGAGTCGCTGCTCGCCCGGCTGGAGTCGATCGCCGGTATCGGCACAGAGGGTGCGGTCGCCGTTTCCGCGGATGATCCGATGCCGAGCCGCCGCCTGCTTCGAGTGGCGGAAGGCTCGCTTTTCAGCCTGTCATCGGGGCGCAGGCTGGAGTTCAGGGTCGCGAGTCACCGAACGCATGTGATGCGGGAGCTGTACCGGCGACACGGCATGCGGTTGTGGGAGCCGGTCACCGAATGGCTACACGAGTGCGCCGCTCTACGCGATCCGAGCGCACAGGCGGAGATCGCCAGAGGTGTGGCGATTCTTGCCTCCGTCTCGGACTACTCATACGTCGAAAGCACTTTTCTCACCCCATGGGCCCGTGGAAGAGGCGTCATGCGCAGCCAGGCCACCGCCGCGATGGCCATCTCATGGTTGTGCCTGGACGAGACGACCCGTCCGGAGGTGCTGCGTACCGTCAGCTCGTGGACGAGGGCGTCCGCCGCCAGACCCAAATTCACCGCCACCCTTGCCTGGTCTGGTGAGCTGGGCATCCGGTTCCCGCTGGAGGCGGTCCGGATGCTTTGGCTGCAGATCAAAGGTAGCGAGAAGCCTGTCCGGCACGCGGAGATCGCGCTCGCCCGTCTGTTCGCAGCGCTGACCGAGGCCACCGGCAACGCCCTGCCGATGCTCGACTGGCTGGCGCGTCAGATCAGCAACGACAGACGGATCGGCCGTGCGGTCGATCCGCTGATTCGGGCGATCTTGAGTGTCCTGTCGGCTCGCGCAGATGGCGTCGGGACCCCCACGGTCACCGCTCATCTGCGCAGTCGCCCCGATTCCGCCGCCCCCCTCGCCAAACTCTGGTCCGCGGTTCTGGTCAAGCGCCCCCATCGCAAGGATGCACTGGCCGCCCTGTACGACGCCGTCTGCGCCTTCGATGAGCGCGATGACGATGACCGCGACCATGTTCATGCCCTGTTCGCAGCGCTCGTGGAGACGCTCCCCGCGAAGGAACGGCCGCTACTCGCCCATGATCTGCGGCGTTACGCCATCTCCCGCAACACCGACGAGAACCGGCTGGAGATTCTCCTGTCGCTGCTCCGGGTCTTCTTGAGCCCGGCTGTTCTGTCCCTCGACACCATCGGAAAGCGTCCATGAGCTACCCCATGATCAGCCAGATCCCCCTTGATCCTGTCGCCAAGCAAGGGTTCCTGAGCAAACCCCGGCGCCCGATCTCCAGTCTCCCCCGCCAGCTTCCGCACCAGCGGCTCGTCTTCGAGTACGACGGCACGTTCGTGCTGGGCGACCGGCGGATGCGCGGCGACGAACCACACGTGCTGCACGCCGCCAGCGTCAGCGTCGTGGACATGGCGAAGGATCACCCCACCACGATCCATGTGCCGATCAGTTCCTCCGGCGCCCACGACTTCACCGTCGCGATCCACTTCCGCTGCACGGTCGACGAGCCGATCGAGGTGGTGCGCGCCGGCCTGACCGACGTCACCGAACACCTGGTCACCTACGTCCAGGGCTACCACAAACTCTTCGAACTCGGCCGTGGCCACGGGTTGCACGAGGTCCACGAGTTGTGGACGCTCGTGCATGCCCAGGTGAAGGCTTACACGACCGTGGTGCCGTGTGTGCTGCCCGGCATGACGGCCGAGTTCTCCGGCCTCCACGTGTACGCCCCCGACGAGATCGCCCAGGGGCGGCGACGCTACGAAACCAGCCTGCACAACATCCAGGGCGAACACGGCCTCCGCGACGTCCGGCGCAAGCTCGATCGTGACTACGAACTCGACGAGCAGGATTATCTGCACACCAAGGGGCACAGCGCGAACGACTTCACCCGGCAGGAGGCGGCCCTCGACCTGGATCAGCAGATCACCGGGGCCACGAAGATCAGGGACCTTCTCAACAGCGGTCCCGGCGCCGCCGACGGCCTGTACGCCACCGTTCGCGGTCTCAGCGACCAGCACGTCGCCGAACGTTACGCCGCCCTGGGCGACCGGGAATACAGCGCCACCCAGCGCGGAATCCAGTTCGAACACGACTTGCGGGTCGTTCAGGCCCGCGCCCGGGCCGATGTCGTCCGGACGGCGATCGCCCAGGGCTTGTTCAACGAGACGACCGGCAAGGAGCTGCTCGCCACCTTCGACGACGTCGAGCCGGAAGCGGAGGCGAAGGACCTCGAAGGACCCGCGTACGAGGCCCATGCCGAGGTGACGGCAGGCGACACCGACGACGATTTCTTCATGGAGGAGGACGTCCGTGGTTGACATCCTCCACGGTTCCAAGGCGGCCGAGCAGCACAGACGGCACCCCCGGCGTCGGGAGAAGCTCAATCTCGGGAAGTTCCTCCGTCGGTTCACCGGAGTCGACGAGAAAATTCTCGCGAGTGTCCCTCAGGAACGCTCCCGCTACACCAGTCTCGGCGGAGTCGTGGTCAGCACCGCGCTCATAGCGGGCGCCTCCATGCTGGGCGCGCTGACACTGCTCTCGCAGGCGTCCCCGCTGTATCTGTTGCCGGTGGCGGTGCTGTGGGGCCTGATCATCGCCAACGTCGACAAATTTCTGATCACCAGCCTTCACGGTGACAGCGACGGCTGGTCCCGCTGGGGCAACCTGCTGATCCGGCTCGCCCTCGCCGTCGTCATCGGCGTCTTCATCGCCGAGCCGCTGACTCTCAAGATCTTTCAGGAACGGCTCGACCGGCAGATCATGGTAGAACGCGACCAGGTGATCGGCCTGACGGAGAGCCGGTACAAGCAGTGCAACCCCTACAAAGGACCGCCTCCCGCGGGTGTCGACTGCGCCGACTTCATCCTCGACGGCGGCGACCGGGCACTCTCCGTCGAAGGCAACATGACGCAGAGGCGGAGCGTCCTCAAAGCCGCGGAAGATCGGCTGGCAGAGGACATACAAGAAGAGGGGAAGCTGAAGGACCGCCGCGACCGGGAATGCTATAGCAACCGCAAGGTCCCGAACTGGACCACGGGCGTGGCCGGCAACGGGCCCGAGTGCAAGATCCGAAACAACGAGCTCAACACCTTCCTCGCCAACCATGACATCCCTCAGCAGCGGAAGGAGGTGGCGAACCTCAAGGCGAAGCTCGGCTCTCTCGCGGCCGATCGCGCCGATGCCGAAGCAAAACGCGCGGCGGTACTCAGCAGGAAGATCAACGAGCGCGTCGAGGAGAAAAAGCGGGCCTACACCGACATCGGGTTGCTTGACCGATGGGAGGCCTTGGGCACCGTCGCAGGCCAGAGTGGCATGGTCAACTTCGCTCACTGGTTGTTGCGCATCATCTTCGTGCTGCTCGACTGCATGCCGATCATCTCAAAGATGCTGAACGGCAAGACCGAGTACGACCGCCTTCTCACTCAGGAGCTGCGCGCGGGCTCGGCCTGCCATGAAGCCGAACTGAACTTCACCACCCGGCAGAGGACCGGCGAGTACGAGATCAGGCTGCGCGAGGAAGAGCGCCGGCTCAAAGCCGAACGCGGCCGGATCGACCGAGATCAGCGCGTGGACGAGGCTTCCAGGGACGACGAAATCGACCGCCTCGCCCGTACTTTCATGAGCTCGATGCCTACGCACCGATAAGGACCGGAAACCCTGTCCCCCTCGACCGCGAGCCCTTCTGCGGGCACCACGGGTCACTTCCTGGCGTAGTGACCCCTGCCTCCCACGGCTTCCCCACGGCGCGGGCCAGGTGTTCGTCGTCCCCGAGCGTCTCCATCCGGTGCCGCGGCATGTCGAGGGCGGTGACGTTCGTGCCGCGCCCGATAGTCCGTACGAAGGACGAGAGGAAAGAGTCCGCCCCCTTGGCAGGCCTCCTCGCGGCGCGCCTCAGGCACGACCTTGTGGGGCGCGCCTCAGGCACGGCGGACCAGTGCACGCACGCTGATCGCGAGCCCGAGCAGGCACCAGGCCAGCAGCACCGCCAGATCGGGCCAGTTCACACCCTGTCCGCCCGACACCAGCCCGGCACGCAGCAGGTCGCCGGCGGGCCGGAACGGGAGCACGTCGTGCACCGCCCTGAACCAGTCGGGCAGCCGGCCGGCCGGGAAGGTGATCGGCGAGAACAGCATCACGAAGAACACGAGGACCTGGCTGACGAGCTGGGCCAGCAGGGGCGGCAGGAGCACGGCGAGCGCGTAGCCGACCGCCGTGGCCATCACCGCGGTCAGGACGGAGGCGGCGATCAGCAGGGGCCAGTCGAAGGTGTAGGCCAGGTCGTAGCGCAGCCACGCCACGAACACCGCGACGGGGATGCCCGGCAGCGCGACCAGCAGCCACACCGTCAGGTCGGCCATCAGCAGCAGCGGGCGCGGCACCGGCAGGGCGCGCAGGTAGGCGAACGTGCCACTGGTGCGTGATTGCGCCACGCCCTGGGGGACCATCACGAGGCCGACGACCATCAGCAGCACGGTGGGGGTGCCCGTGGACAGGAACCGCGCGGCGGGAGTGTTGACGTCGCTGATGAGGAACCCGAAGCCGATGATGATGCCGGCGGCGAGCAGCGCCTGGACGATGATGATCAGCGGTAGCATCGCGCCGATCTGGGCCATGGTCCAGCGCAGCAGGGTCCCGTAGGTCGTCCACAGGCCGGTGCGCGGCGGAACGGCGCGAGGCACGCGCACGCGGGGCGCGGAGACGGTCGCCTCAGACATGGGCGGCCTCCTCCGAGGTGACGGCCGCGCCCGGGGTGGCTTCCGCGGTGGCGGCGAGGTAGACGTCTTCGAGGGTGGCGGGGGCCAGCGCGTACCCCTCGATGAGCCGGCCGGAACGGAGCCTCGTCGCCCAGGCGACGGCGGCCTCGGCATCGGCCGCGCCGAGGGTCAGCAGCACCCGCCGGCCGGCGCGGACGCGGCGGGCGATCGGGATCGGGGTGTCGGCCAGGGGATCGGACGGGTCCGCGCCGTCGGGATGCAGTGAGAGCTCGAGCCGCAGGTCGTGGTCGTCGGTCCCGCGGAGGGCGCTCGGCGATCCGGCGGCGACGACCTTGCCGTGGTCGAGCACGACCAGCTCGTCCACCACCCGTTCGGCCTCCACGACGTTGTGGGTGACGAGCAGGACCCCCGCGCCGTCGTCGCCGAGGCGGCGGACGGTGTCCCACAGGCGCCGCCGCCGGCCCGCGTCGACGTCGTTGGTGGGCTCGTCGAGGATGACCAGCGGAACGGGCGCGACCGCGGCCATGGCGAACGCGGTCAGACGGCGCACGCCGCCGGACAGGCCGCGGCCGTCCGGCATGGCACGTCGGTCGAGCCACTCATGGATGTCCAGCTCGTCGGCGAGTGTGCGCGCGGCGGCCGCCGCGGCCGCGCGGGACATGCCGCGCAGCCGTCCGGCGATCTCGATCGCCGTCCTGGGCGTCAAGCCGTCCAGCGGCGCCTGCGACTGTGCCTGGAGCGCCACACAACGGCGGGCCGTCGCCGGATCCGCGATCGCGTCCGCACCGGCCACCCGGATCGACCCGCTGTCGGGCTTGAGCAGGCCCACGATCTGCGAGACCAGCGTGGTCTTGCCGGCGCCGTTGTGGCCCAGCAGCCCGACCACCTCTCCCGCCCTGACCCGCAGACCGACCCCGTCGTTCGCGACGACCGAGCCGAACCTCCTCGTGAGGCCTTCGACCTTCAACACGGCGTCATTCACAGGTGATCCTCCGGGCATCGCGAGCTTAGATACCTAAGGTATCGAGATACTTACGGTATTCGAATATCACCAGTATCGCAATGCTGTTGTACGAAAAACTAGGATGCGGATATGGACCAGCGCCCCTCGACGACCGCGCCCCGGATACGGCGGAGCCGTGCCGAGCAGAAGAGGGAGACCCGCGACGCGTTGACGGTGGCGGCACTGGTGGCGTTCGCTCGGGACGGCTATCACGGAGCGAGCCTGGAAGGGATCGCCAACGAGGCGGGATTCTCCAAAGGGGCGGTCTACTCGAACTTCGAGGGCAAGGCCGAGCTGTTCCTGGCGGCAATGGACCACAACCTGGAAGCGCTTCGCGGCGAGGACTGGGATCCGTTCGCGACGCCCGAGGCACCCGGCCCCGACCGGCCGGAGCCGGGCGCCGACCCCGGCGAGGACGCGGCCGGAATGGTGCGCGGGTTCGGACTCGCCATGCTGGAGTTCATCGCGACCGCCGCCCGCGACGACACGCTGATCGACCTGCTTCGCGCACGGGTCCAGGTGCTGCTCAACGCCTACGAACGGGTCGCCACCGCCGGCCGGCCGGACGGCGAGCACCTCCCGGCCGACGATGTCGCGCGGCTCATGACCGCGCTCGACCAGGGAATGTCGGTGCTCGCGCTCAGCGGCATCACCTCTGCCGACGGCGCGCTGTTGCGCACCGGCCTGCGCCGGCTCGTGGACCCGGCGAGCGCCGCCGGCGATCCGCCGCCGGCACGGGACGGGCACGCCTCGCACCTGCCGGATGTCGAGCGGGTGCGCCGGCTCACCCAGGACACGCCCAACGCCTGAGCGCGCGCCCGATCGTGTCATCGCCCCTTCGGTCCGGGGCTCAGGCTCCGTGCCGAGCCCTACTCCTCTCGCGACGCCCGACAAATAGTCGGATCGTCCAGCCAGTCCACCGGTTCCACCATTCCTGCGGCCTCCAGCTGGGCTCATAGTTACCTCACCTGAGCGGATACACCCTGGTGAAGTCCAGCCCCCCCTTCCTGACCGGAGGCGAAATGCCGCAGCAAAACGGCCCTCACCGCCCAGTCCTGATCGCCGTGCTGGCCATGGCGGCGATACTCCTCAGCCTTCTCGCGACGCCCCCCGCGTTCGCGCTGACGACCCGCGGCGTGAGCTCGCCGAACGGGCAGATCACCTTCACCGTCACCGAGCAGGCGCAGGGAGCGCTGACGTTCACGGTGACGGCCGGGAGCACCTCGGTCTTCGGGGAGTCGCCCCTGGGCATCGCCACCTCGGCGGTCGACCTGCGGTCCGGTCTCGGCTTCGCGGGAGAGTCGCGCAGGTCGATCGACACGACCTACACGTTGCCCGCCGGGACCAAGCCGTCGTACCGCGACCACGCGAACGAGCTGGTGCTGCGGTACGCCAAATCGGGCCAGACGCTGGAGCTGGTGATCCGGGCCTACGACGACGGCGTCGCCTACCGGTACCGGCTGCCGGGGAGCGGCGCGGTGTCGATCACGGACGAGACCGGCGGGTGGCGCCTGCCGACGACGACCGGCGGATGGGCCGCCCCCTGGAACGGGAACTACGAGCAGGACTACACCTACCGGAACGCCTCCCAGCTGAACTCCGGTACGGAACTCACCATGCCGCTGCTGGCGTCGATCGACGACAACGCGTACTTCACGGTGATCACCGAGGCCGAGGTGGTGAACGCGAACGCCTCCTACGTGCCGTCCCTGCTGAAGGGCAGCGGTGCCGGGGACGGGCTGCTGAACCTGGAGCGGACGCCGGACCAGGCGTTCCCGATCTCGGCGACGTACCCGTTCCAGACGCCGTGGCGGGTGGCGATCATCGCGAAGGGCGTCGACCCGCTCTACAACTCGGACCTGGTGCAGCACCTGAACCCGCCGGCGACGACCGCCGCCTCCTGGGTGCGCCCGGGGCGCGCCGCCTGGTCGTGGTACGCGGACGGGGACAGTGCCGCCGACCTCGACAAGCAGAAGGAGTACGTCGACTTCGCCGAGTCGATGGGCTTCGAGTACGTGACCATGGACTGCTGCTACGACCGTGCGGCGGACCTCCCGGAGATCTCGTCCTACGCCAAGCGGCGCGGGGTGGACATGTTCGCCTGGGTCAACGCCGAGCCGTTCGCCGACCCGGCCGTCGCGGACGCGCTGATGGCCGAGCACAAGGACTACGGCGTCAAGGGCCTCAAGGTCGACTTCTTCCTGCGGGACTCGCAGGAGGCGATGGGCTGGTACCAGTCGATCGGCAAGGCCGCGGGCGACAACGAGATGATGATCACCTTCCACGGCAACACCAAGCCGGGCGGCGAGAACCGTACCTGGCCGTGGCTGGTGACGACGGAGGCGGTCGCCGGAACCGAGCACTACCTGTACCCGCCGCCCACGACCGCCCGCCAGGACGTCACCTATCCGTTCGTCCGGAACATGCTCGGCGGCATGGACTACACGCCGACGATGATCTCGGAGAACGCGTCGATCCTCACGCAGGGGCACACGCTCGCGCAGGCCGTCGTGTACACCTCCGCGATGGTCAACTACGCGGACTCGGCCGCGGCCTACGAGCAGTGGGACGGCCGTCACCTGATGCGCGCGCTCCCGACGACGTGGGACGAGACGAAGGTCGTCGAGGGGTTCCCCGGAGATCACATCACGGTCGCCCGCCGCTCGGGCGGCGACTGGTTCGTCGGCGCGATGACGTCGCCGGCCAGGACCGCCACGGTCCCGCTGTCGTTCCTCGGCTCGGGCACGTACACCGCGACGATCTTCTCGGACAACGGCTCGGGACGGCTCACCACGTCGACCCAGGCCGTGACGAGCGCGACCACGCTCTCGCTGCCGATGATCGCCACGGGCGGGGTCTCGGTGCACATCTCGAAGACCCCTCTGCCGAAGATCGGGTCCGGTGACACGCGGTACGAGGCGGAGAGCGCGGCCAACACGCGCGGCGGCGCCGCCGGGATCCACCCCTGCAAGGGATGCTCCGGCGGGCAGAAGGTCGGCGACCTCGGGGCCGGCGGCTCGGTGCGGTTCAACGGCGTGACGGCCGCGACCGCGGGCACCCACCGGCTGACCTTCACCTACACCTCGGGCGACCCGCGTTCTGTGCAGGTGCAGGTCAACGGCGCCACCGTCTCGACGGAGAACGTCAAGGACTCCGGCGGCTGGGAGCATGTGGGCAAGTGGTCGCTCGACGTGCCGCTCAACGCCGGCGCGAACACCGTCACGTTCCTGAACGACGGCGCCCACGCCCCCGACATCGACGCGTTGACGATCGCGCGCACGGTCCAGGCCGAGGCGCCGGCGAACACCCGGAAGGGCGGCGCCACCGTGGACGCGTGCTCGGGTTGCGAGGGCGGCGGAAGCGGGGCCGGGGTGTCCGGGCTGGCGGACGGGTCGCTCTCGGTGCGCGTCGACGCCGTCTCGGCAGGCGACAAGACGGTGCGGATCGACTACGCGTCGGCGACCGCCGGCTCGATCAAGGTGGTGGTGAACGGCGGAGCCGCGATCACCGTTCCGCTGCACGCGACGGGGAGCGACGACACCCCCGCCACGGCGACCGTCGGGCTCCCGCTGAACCCGGGCGCGAACACGATCGTGTTCAAGAAAGCGTCCGGGGCGGCGGTGACCGTCGACTCGGTCGGCACGGTGCTGTGAGCCGGGCGGGGCGGTGATCGTCGACTCGGCGGTCCGCGTGTCGACGCGAGCCGGGCGGGGCGGTGACCGTCGGCTCGGTCCCCGCGGCGACGCGAGCCGGGCGGGGCGGTGACCGCCCACCCGGCGGTGCGGGCCTGACGGAGCGCCGCCCCGCCTACACCGTCGGATCGTCCATCCCCTACCTGCGAAAGCCCATTTCACGAAGAATCACCCGGCCGATAGCGTCATTGATATGTGGCGGTGGCTTCCCCCACCGCCCGAGCAGCCGGACGGCATCTGATGGAGAACGTGGTGACCGACGAAGTACGCTCCAGAACCGCGACGAACGCGGGTCCGGTCGACGCCCGGGTCGAGAACACCGGCGCGGGAGTGCGGTTGACCGTCACCCGGCGGGAGGAGGTCGTCCTCGACCGGGTCCCGCTCGGGTTCGTGCTCGACGGCACGGAGCTGGGGACGGCGGGCGCGGAGCTCGTGCGCGTCTCGGAGCGTACGGTCCGCGACCGGTTCCGCGCCCGCTCCGGCAAGTCGGCCGGCGAGCACGACTACGAGCACCGCGAGAGCGTGTACGCCTTCCGCGAGGCCGGCGGCGTCGAATGGCAGGTCGTCCTGCGCGTCGCGCGTGACGGCGTCGCGGTCCGCTACGCGCTGCCCGCGCTGGACGGGACCGCCCGCGTCACGGGTGACCGCACCGCCGTCACACTTCCGGCCGGGTCGCGGAGCTGGGTGCTCGACTACCAGACCTGGTACGAGACGCCCCGTTCCGGGGTCGACAGCGCCGAGCTGGCGAGCGGCGCGTACGGGTTGCCGTTCCTGGCCCGGCTGGACGCGGAGAGGTACGTACTGATCACCGAGTCGGGGATCGACGGCCGGTTCGCGGGCGCGCACGTCGAGGCGGGCGAGCCCGAGGCGGGAGGACTTGAGGGCGGCGGGCGGACGCTGCGGTTCGTCCTCGCCGACGAGAGCGTCGAGGTCACCCGCGGCGTCGTCACACCGTGGCGGGTCTTCCTCGTCGGGACGTTGCCGGAGCTGGTGTCCTCGCAGCTCGTCGACGAGCTGGCGCCCGCGGCCTCTCCCGAGCTGGAGGAGGCGGCGTGGGTCCGGCCGGGGCGGGCCGCCTGGTCGTGGTGGTCGGACTTCTACTCGGGCGCGCAGCTGGACAAACAGAAGCACTTCGTCGACGTCGCCGCCGACCTTGGCTGGGAACACCTGCTCATCGACTGCGGGTGGGAGGAGACCTGGGTTCCGGAGATCGTCTCCTACGCCGCCGGCCGGGGCGTCCAGGTCCACCTGTGGACGATCTGGCGCGACCTGAACAGCCCGGAGGACCTGCGGAGGCTGGCGCTGTGGCGGTCCTGGGGCGTCGCCGGGATCAAGGTCGACTTCATGGAGTCGGAGTCGAAGGACCGCTACCGCTGGTACGACACGATCCTCGCCGAGACCGCGCGGCTCGGCCTCATGGTGAACTTCCACGGCTCGGTCATCCCACGCGGCTGGGCGCGCACGTTCCCGCAGGTGATCGGGTACGAGGCGATCCGCGGCGCCGAGTACTACGTGTTCTTCGAGAACCAGGCGCTCACCGCCGCGCACAACGTCGTCCAGCCGTTCACCCGCAACGTCGTGGGCGGCATGGACGCCACACCGGTCGCGTTCGGCGCCGCGAACCGCACGACCAGCGACGGCCACGAGCTCGGGCTGTCGGTGGCGTTCGAATGCGGGATCACCCACTTCGCCGATCATGTCGACGCCTACGCCGGACGCCCGCTCGCGGCCCGGTTCCTGGCGGAGCTCGCGCCGTACTGGACGGAGACGGTGCTGCTGGCGGGCGACCCCGACAGCCACGCGGTCATCGCCCGCCGGGCCGGCGACCGGTGGTTCGTGGGCGGCATCGCCACCGGGCAGGCCCGGACGATCCGCGTGCCGCTCGGCGCGCTCGGGGTGGGGGCGGACGCCCAGGTGTGGATCGTCGGCGACGCGTCGCCCATGACCGGTGAGACGCCGGCGACCGGGCTCGCGGAGAAGGCCGACCGGACAGCGGCGACCGGGCTCGCGGAGACGACCACGACCGCCGGTGACGCGATCGACGTCGAGGTCGCCCGCGACGGCGGGTTCGTCGCCATCGTGGCCCCGGCGGGCACCGACGTGTTCCGGGCCGCGCCCCGGCCGCGTCGGGCCGTACCGGCCGTGTACCCGGCCGTCGCCGAGGTCGGCGCGGACGGGACCGCGTCGATCACGACCGACGCCGGGGTCCGGCTGCGCCTTCCCCCCGGGTGGTCGGCCGAGCGCGTCGGTGAGACCGGCTGGGCCGTCCGTCCCGACGCCTCGCTGCGCCCCGGGCGTCTCGGCGTCGTGACGATCGAGCGGGACGGCGAGGGCGAGGGCGACGGCCAGGTGCCCGTTGTCTCGCACGCGCGTGTCGTGCGCCCCCTGACACCCGGCGACCACGCCCTCTCGGACCTGCCGATGATCGCCTTCGTCAACGACGACGGGCCCGTCGAGCGGGACCAGTCGAACGGGGCGGGCAACCCCGGCGACGGCCGGCCGATGCGCGTGGCGGGTCAGGCGTTCGAGCGCGGCCTCGGCACGGCGCCCTACTCGGAGGCGCGCTTCCACCTCGGCGGGCGCGTGGAGACGTTCACCGGCGCGGTCGGGGTCGACGACGAGTCGACCGGCGGTGCCAGGGTCGGCGTCCTCGGCGACGGTGTCGAGCTGTTCACCGCCGTCGTCGAGGCGGGCAAGCCCGTCACGGACTTCGGCGTGGAGGTGCGGGGCGTCCAGACCCTCTGCCTGCGCAGCGAGGCGGCCACACCGGACGACGCCGGTGTGCACGTCGACTGGGTCGGCACGACCCTGCACGTCCCACCCACGAACCGATGACACCGCGCCGATCACGGCGACCGGTGCACAGCACGATCAACGGCACAACCAGAGGAACACCATGAAAAGCACGTGGATGGCGGCCGTGGCGATGGTCACGGCGACGACACTTCTCACGGCCTGCGGGTCCGGACCAGGGTCAGGGTCAGGGTCGGGTGCCGCGCCGGGCGAGAAGGTCACCCTCACCTACGCCAACTGGAGCGAGGACCAGACTCCCGCGATGGAGCAGATCGCCGCGGAGTTCCAGAAGGCGAACCCGAACATCACCGTCAAAGTGCAGACGCTGCCGTGGACCGAGTACTGGTCGACGCTCCAGGTCGGCGCCGCGGGCGGCACCGCGCCCGACGCGTTCTGGATGCTCGCCGACCACTTCCGCGAGTACGCGAAGGGCGGCCAGCTGCTCGACCTGTCGGAGACGGTCAAGGCCGCCGGGATCGACACGGGCGTCTACCCCAAGGCCGTCACCGACTCCTACACCTACGAGGGCAAGCTGTTCGCGCTGCCGAAGGACTTCGACACCAACGGCATCTGGTACAACAAGGCGCTCTTCGACGCCGCGAAGGTCGCCTACCCGGACGACACCTGGGGCTGGCAGGACGTGCAGGACGCCGCCAAGAAGCTGACCGACAAGGCCAAGGGCGTGTGGGGCATCGCGGCGCCGATCGACCCGCAGGGCGGCTACTACAACACGATCCTGCAGGCCGGCGGGTCGATCATCAACGCCGAGGGCACCGCGTCCGGCTTCGCGAGCCCGGAGAGCGTCGCCGGCCTGAAGTTCTGGACCGACCTGCAGGCGGCCGGGTCGTCGCCGACGCTGCAGCAGCTGTCGGACACCGAGGCCGTCTCGATGTTCGAGAACCAGAAGGTCGCCATGTACTTCTCCGGCGCGTACTGGGCCTTCCGCTTCCACAAGAACGCCGACCTGAAGGGCAAGGTCGACGTCGCGCCGCTGCCGCAGGGCGTCAAGCGCGCCACCGTCACCAGCGGCATCGGCAACGCCGGGTACGCGGGCAGCAAGCACCCGGAGGAGCTGAAGAAGTTCCTCGCCTTCCTCGGCGGGACCAAGGCCGCCGAGATCCAGGCCGCCACCGGGACGGTGCTCCCCGCGTACAAGGGGACGCAGCAGCCGTGGCTCGACGCGATGCCCGAGTTCAAGCTGCAGGTGTTCATCGACGCCATCGAGTACAGCGTCCCCCTCCCGGTCGCCGGCAACGCGTCGGAGTGGCAGGGGCTCGCCGCGGAGTATCTGGCTCCCGCGTGGGACGGCAAGAAGCCCGTGCAGGAGGCGGCCAAGGAGTACCAGGCCGCCGTCGACGAGGTGCTCGCGAAGCAATGACGTCCGTGACGACGAAGCCCGTGAGGGCGACGGAGCCCGTGCGGCGGCCGGCCGGCCGCCGCACGGGCGTCGGCGAGCCCAGCGGCTGGTGGGCGGCCGCGTTCGTCGCCCCGGCGGTGATCGGCCTGGCCGCCCTCTACCTGTGGCCGTTCCTGTCCACCATGATCAAGAGCTTCCAGGACGTTCCGGCGTTCGGGCCCGCCACCTTCGTGGGACTGGACAACTACGCGAACCTCGCCGGCGACGAGGACTTCTGGAAGGCGTTCGGCAACTCCGCCCTCTACACCGCGATCATCCTGCTCGGCATCCCGCTCGCCATCGTGCTGGCGGCGCTGATCGAGCAGGTCGGCCGGGGGCGCGCGGTCTACCGGGTGCTCTTCTTCCTGCCCGTGGTCACCCTGCCGGTCGCGATCGGCATGGTCTGGCGGTTCATCTACAACGGCGACTTCGGGCTGCTGAACTCGGTGCTGTCGTGGTTCGGCGTCCCCGGCCAGTTCTGGGTGGCCGACCCCCGGTTCACGATCTACGCGTTCGGCGTGGCCGGCATCTGGATGGGTCTCGGCATCAACCTGATCATCCTGGGCGCCGGGCTGCAGGCCATCCCGAAGGAGCTCTACGAGGCCTCCGCCCTGGACGGCGCGGGCCGCGTGCGGCAGTTCCGGCACATCACCGTGCCGCTGCTCAGCCCGAGCATCTTCTTCGTCACGATCCTCAACGTGATCGCCGCCCTGCAGATGTTCGACCTGATCTTCGTCATGTTGCGCGGGGTGAACAACACCGCCCTCGCCGACTCCAAGACGATCGTCTACCTCTTCTACGAGAAGGCGTTCGTCCAGTTCGACCAGGGCTACGGGGCCGCGATCGCGATCGTGCTGCTCATGGTGATCATGATTGCCACGGCCCTGCAGTTCCGCCTCCAGAAATCGTGGGTGTTCTATGGCTGAGACCACCGCCGGGACCGCCGCCGCCGGGACCACCGCCGCCGAAAACAGCTCCGCCGGGACCGCCGCCGCTGGAACCACCGCCGCCAGGAGCCCAGGTCCGCGCCTCCGGCGGCGTGGCGGCAAGGCGGGCACCACCTGGCCGATCCACGTCGTCCTCGTCATCGCGGCCGTCGTCATGGTGGTGCCGTTCGTCTGGCAGATCCTCACCCTTTTCAAGTCGACCGCCGAGGCGACCAGGATCCCGCCGACGATCCTCCCGGAGAGCTTCGGCCTGGACGCGTTCGCGACGTTCTTCACGACCGTGCCGTTCTGGTCGATGTTCGCGGTCTCGGTCGGCTCGCTGGTCCTGCGGGTCGCCGGCCAGCTCGCGGTCGCGGCGCTCGCCGGGTACGCCTTCGCCCGCATCCCCTTCCGCGGCCGCAACCTGCTGTTCGGCCTGTTCATCGCGATGCTGATGGTGCCGAGCCAGCTGTTCCTGATCGGCCAGTACGAGCTGATCCGCGGCCTGGGGATGCTGGACACCCTGCCGGCGCTCGCCGTTCCCGGCCTGTTCTCGGCGTTCGGCACCTTCCTGATGCGCCAGGCCTTCCTCACCATGCCGAAGGACTACGAGGAGGCGGCGCGGCTCGACGGCGCCAACGCCTTCCAGGTGTTCTGGTACGTCATGCTCCCGATGGCCAGGCCGATGCTCGCCGCGCTCGCCGTGCTGACCGGCCTCTACTCGTGGAACGACCTCCTGTGGCCGCTCATCGTCTCGCCCTCGGGGGAGAACCGGCCGCTGCCGGTCGGGCTGGCGGGGCTGCAGGGACAGTTCGGTACGGACTACCCGACCCTCATGGCGGGGGCGTTCGTGTGCTCCATCCCGCTCGTGATCGTCTTCCTGCTCCTGCAGCGGCAGTTCTTCGCGGGCATCGCGAGCAGCGGGCTCAAGGGATGACGGAAAAGATGGGTAAAGATCATAAAGTGAACGACACCACGAACGACGTACCGGTACACCTGCGCGCCGGAGGCACCAGCCTCGTCGTCGCCGTCGACGGCGGCCGGCTCCCGCGCGTCCTGCACTGGGGGGCCGACCTCGGCCCGCTGGAGGACGGCGCCCTGGCGGACCTGCACCGGGCCGCGCTCCCGGCCATCGGCGACAGCGCTGTCACCTACCCGCAGCCCGTCCCGGTGCTCCCCCAGCTGGCGGAGGGCTGGCTCGGCCGCCCGGGGCTCGTCGGCGACAGCGACGGCCGCCGTTGGGCGCCGAAGTTCCGGCACGCGACGTACCACCTCGACGGCGAGGCCGACGGCGGCCCGGTGCTGCGCGGCACGGCGCGCGACCCGGAGTACGGGCTCACCGCCGACATCGAGATCCAGGTGCTCGCCGCCGGCGGGCTCGTACGGCAGCGGGCCCGGATCACCAACGACGCCGAGACGCCGTACCGCGTGGGTGGCCTGGAGATGGCCCTCCCCGTGCCGCCGGACGCGTCGGAGGTCCTCGACCTGACCGGCCGCTGGGCGCTCGAACGCGTGCCGCAGCGGCGCCCGTTCCACGTCGGGGAGTGGGTCAGGGCCTCGCGGGGCGGCAAGCCGGGGCTCGAACACACGATGCTGCTCGTCGCCGGTGAGGAGGGGTTCGGGTTCCGGCACGGGACGGTGTGGGCGACCCATCTCGCCTGGAGCGGCAACCAGGTGCTCGCCGCCGAGCGGACACCGGCGGGCACCAGGCACCTGGCGGCGGGAGAGGCGCTGCTCGCGGACGAGGTGGTGCTCGGGCGGGGCGACTCGTACCTGAGCCCGTGGCAGTACGGCTCGTGGGGAGTGGGGCTGGACGACCTCGCCTCGCGGTTCCACCGGTACCTGCGGTCGCGCCCCGAGCACCCTCGCTCGCCCCGGCCCGTCGTGCTGAACACCTGGGAGGCCGTCTACTTCCAGCACGACCTCGCGACCCTGGCCGCGCTCGCCGAGCGCGGGGCGGAGATCGGCGCCGAGCGGTTCGTGCTGGACGACGGCTGGTTCCTCGGCCGCCGGGACGACACCACCTCGCTGGGCGACTGGACGGTCGACCCGGCCGTCTGGCCGGACGGCCTCGAACCGCTCGTCGCCCGCGTGCGCGAGGCCGGCATGGAGTTCGGGCTCTGGTTCGAGCCGGAGATGGTGAACCTCGACTCCGAGCTGGCCCGCGAGCACCCGGAATGGATCTTCGACGCGGGGCACGGCCCCGGGCTGCCCTCCCGCCACCAGCATGTCCTCGACCTCGGCCACCCCGGCGCGTACGCCCACCTCCTGGAGCGGATGAGCGCCCTGATCGGCTCGCTCGGCATCGCGTACGTCAAGTGGGACCACAACCGGTACCTGCTCGACGCCGGGCACGGCCCCGACGGCCGGCCGGGGGTGCGTCGGCAGGTCCGGCAGGCGTACCGGTTGATGGCCGATCTCAAGGCCACCCACCCGGGGCTGGAGATCGAGTCGTGCGCCAGCGGCGGCGGCCGCGTCGACCTCGGCGTGCTGGAGTACGCCGACCGGGTCTGGCCGAGCGACTGCAACGACCCGCACGAGCGGCTGGAGATCCAGCGCTGGACCGGGCTGCTGGTGCCCCCGGAGATGCAGGGCACGCACATCGCCGCCGAGGAGACGCACACGACCCACCGCACGCATCCGCTCGACTACCGCGCGGAGAAGGCGCTGTGGGGACACCTCGGCGTCGAGGTCGACCTGCTCACCATGGACGACGAGACCCGCGCCGCGCTCACGAGGTGGATCGCGTTCCACAAGGAGCACCGGGCACTGCTGCACTCGGGGGAGGTCGTGCACGCCGACCTCGCCGACGCGGCGCTGCGCCTGCAGGGTGTCGTGGCGGGCGACCGGAGCGAGGCGCTGTACGCGTTCAGCGTCGTCGAGCGCCCGGCGACCTGGCCGCCGGGACGCGTCCGGCTCCCCGGGCTCGACGACGAGCGGACCTACACCGTCGAGGCCGTCCACCCGGGCACCTCGCCCGCGCTCGCGCCCGGCGCCGTGCTCCCGCCATGGCAGTACGACGGCGTGACGCTGCCCGGACGGGTGCTGCGGCTCGTCGGCGTCGAGGCGCCGTCGCTGGACGTGGACCGCTCGGTGCTGATTCGCGTCGTGAGCCGGACGGCGACGCCGTGACCCGGGCGGCGGTTGTCACCTCCCGGACCCGCGGAGGCGCCGTGCCCTCGGGTCGCCCTGCCGGGCTCGCGTCGTGAGCCGGACGGCGACGCCGTGACGCGGGCCGCCCTGCCGGGCTCGCGGGCCGCGGGAGAGCGCCCCGGGCTCAGCCCTTGGCGCGGTTGCGGTATTCGGTGGGGCTGGCCTCGTGCATCCGCTTGAAGTGGCGGGAGAAGTAGAACGGGTCGGGATAGCCGACCTCGCGGGCGATGGTGGCGACGGTCGCGTCCGTCGTGTCGAGCAGCTGGCGCGCCTGCGCCATCCGCAGCGCCGTGTGGTGCGCGAGCACCCCTCCCCCGGTCGCGTGGCGGAACATCGCGCTCAGGTGGGAGGGGGAGACGCCGACCAGTGACGCCAGGTCGGCGACCCGGACCGTGCTGTCCAGCCGCTCGGCGAGGTAGGCCATCGCCCGCTGCAGGGGGTCACCGGGTGCCGGCATGGCGCGGTCGACGACGATCTGCGTGAGGAGCTTCCACGCCGCGCCGGCCGCCCCCATCCGGCTCGCCGGCGAGTGGTCTCGTTCGAGGATGGTGACGATCTCGTCCAGCAGCGCGACCGCCCGGTCGAGGCGCCGGATGGGGATCACCGGCCTGGACACGCTCGCGCCGATCTCCTCGACGAGCTCGGCCAGGTCGCTGCCACGGAGATGGCACCACCAGATCGTCCAGGGGTTGTCGGTGGACGCGCCGTAGGAGTGTGGGGCGCCGCGCGGGATCACCAGGGCCGCGTTCGACCCGACGCGGTGCTGGGCGCCGCCGACGCTCGCCCATCCGGTGCCGGCCGTGCACAGGATGAGAATGGTCTCCTCGGTGCCGTTCGGCCTTGTCATCAGGTGGTCTGCCGCCTTGGGATAGTAACCGCAGTCGGTGACCATGAGGCGCCTGGTCACCGGCCGGGCGTGCGCCTCGGCGACGACGCGGCGCGGCACGACGGTGAGCCGCTGGTTGAGGAACCCCTCCTGGATCGGCACGGAAGCAGTATGGCACACGCCGTCGGATTGTCCAGGTAGTGCCGCGTAATGGACATTCCTCGCGGCCGGTCGCCGCGTGTTGACTGGTTCGCGAGGAACGACGACGTGACCGGTCCGCGAGGAACGACGGCTCGCGTGCTCGGCCGATCGTGGAGACCGTCCAGCCGGGCGGGCTCCCCACCATCTGGGGGATGTAGATCATGGGACGGGGATTGCTGTCCGGCAAGGTGGCCGTGGTGACCGGCACGGCCTCCGGCATCGGCGCCGCGGTGGTGGACCGCTTCCTGGCCGAGGACGCGCGCGTGATCGCGGTCGACCTGGCCGGGCAGGGCCCCGACCGGCCCGGAGTGCTGGCGATCACCGGCGACGTGGCCGACGCCCGCACCTGGCGGCGGATCGCGGACGTGGCACGGATCGAGTTCGGGCGGCTCGACGTGCTGCACAGCAACGCCAGCGTGGTGACGCGGGCCCCCGCCCACGAACTGGCCGAGGCCGACTGGGACCGGCAGATCGCGGTCAACCTCACCGCGACGTACCTGGCGGTCCACGCGTGTGTCGGGCTCCTGCGGGCGAACCGGGGCACCATCGTGCTCAGCTCCTCCGTGCACGCCCTGGCGGGCCTGCCCGCGCACCCCGCCTACGCCGCGGCCAAGGGCGGCCTGGTGTCGCTCGGCCGCCAGCTGGCCGTGGAGTACGGCCCCGAGGTGCGGGTCAACACCGTGCTCCCCGGGCCGATCCTCACCCCCGCCTGGGACGGCATCGGCGAGGAGGACCGCCTCCGCAGCGTGGCCGGCACCGCCGCCGCGCGCTTCGGCAGGCCCGAGGAGGTGGCGGCCGCGGTGACCTTCCTCGCCTGCGAGGAGAGCTCGTACGTCACCGGGGCGTGCCTGGTCGTGGACGGCGGCTGGAGCGCGGTGAAGGACTCCGCGTGACCGGCCGGAATCGAGCGGGAGATCAGGACGGCCGGGAAGGGGTTCGCCGGATGGCGACGGTCCCGGTTCCGCTGCGCCCCCTCTTCGACCTCGAGCGCGGTGGCAGGTGGACGTCGCTGGCCGGCGGCGGCCGCGAGTGGCTGTGGTCGCGCCCCGACCCCGCCCGGGAGGGCGTGGTCCCCGGCATGGACTTCGTCGACGCGGGCGGCCTGGAGGAGTGCCTTCCCACGGTGCGCGGCCTGCCCGACCACGGCGACGCGTGGAGCCGCCCCTGGAGCGGGTCGGCGGGCGAGGGCTTCGTACAGGGTGACGGCTTCGAACTGCGGCGCGGGGTCACCGAGGAGGCCGGGGCGGTGGTCGCCGAGTACCGCCTGTCGGCCGACCCGGGGTACGCGTTCGTCTGGGCCGCCCACGCCCTGCTCGACCTCGGCGACGACGCCCGACTCGTCGCCCCGGCGGAGACCCCCACCAGGGTCTTTCCCGAGGCCGCGGAGATGCTCGCCCGTCCCTGGCCCTCCGGCGCCCCCTACCTGGAGGGCCGCTGGCCCGACCCGCTGGGCCTGCCGCTCGGCCGGTTCGGCCCGTGTGACGGCACCGCGGCCGGAGCCGTGCTCCGGTGCTCCGCCGTCCGGGTGGTGGACGGCCCCGACGTCCTCCACCTGCGGGTGGAGGCGCCCGAGGGAGTGCCGGTGTCCACCGCGCTGTGGCGCAACCTCGGCGGGTTCCCCGCCCGCGCGCCGTACCGCAGCATCGGCGTGGAACCGATGCTCGGCGCGGTCTTCGACCTGGCCGAGGCGGGGCCGGGAGACGCCGCGGTGGTCCCGCCCTCCGGGGAGCTGACGTGGCGGCTGGTACTGGCGGCGGAACGGATGAACGACCGGCGGAACGGATGAGCGACGGCTGAACGCCCTTCGCGGGCACTCTCAGGCCCGGGGACGAGGCCTGCCACCGCCATTCGCCCGGCCGGCGTGCTCAGCCGGGATGTCCGTCCTGCCCGCTGGTCTTCAGCAAACGCTGCATCTGGGATATCTCGGCATGCTGGGTGTCCCTCACCTCGCGGGCGAACGCCGCGACCTCCTCGTGTCGCGCGAGCCCGTGCCTGAGCAGGTACTGGGACAGCATCACCGCCGCCTTGTGGTGCGAGATCATGTCTTTCAGGAACGCCTTGTCCAGTGAGTCACCCGACAGGTTCGACAGATCGCGCATCATCGGCTGGTAGTCGACCGTCGTGGCGCACCCTGGATACCACTTGGCCAGCCACGCCTTCATCCTGACGACGTCGGCGTTCTGCGTGGCCACGATCGTCGCGCCCAGCCGGCGTATTTCCGGGGTGCTGGAGCGCCGGAGCTGCTTCGCGGCGGTGACGCCCTCCTGATCGTGGGGCACCATCCGCGCCAGATAGTCGAACTCGCCGGTCGCGACCATGTCGTTCGTCCCGCGCTCGTCCGAGTTCCCCGGAGGGCGGGACTGCTGGGCCGGCGAGAGGCGGTCATCGATCACCGCCGCCACGGTGACACCCGCCAGCGCCACGATCATCAGGATCAACACGAACAAGATCTTTGTTGTCGCCGGCCCCATGCTCCCTCCCTTCGGGCAAAGGTTCGGTTATCCCCCCATATCAGGATGTATCCGGCACTCTTGGCGGAAACAGGGCTGTTTGGCGCATCAGGTCAGGACTAAAGTCCTTCCCGGAGCCGCCGATCAATGCCGCCGCCCAGGTGGGAGCCCCGGAGGGCCGGATGTTCGTCCAGGTTCCCGGATGTCCTCGCCGGAAAGGGATCCTCAGGAAGGCGCCTTCGCCGGCCGGATGCGCTGCACCCGGACCCGGGTGCACACGAACGAGTACGGCCGGCGCATCCTGGCCGCCCGCGCCGGCCCGGCCTGACGGCTTCGATCTCTCTCCCCCGCGACGAGTCCCGTTGTTCGGGAAAGCGGCCCGGAAGGCCACCGCTCGGGTACGTTGGGGCCGATGAACGATCAGCACGCGGAGGTTTCACGGCCGGAGCGTGGCCACCGGCCGGCCGGGCGGACGACGCCCGCGCGCCCGGAGGTCCCGGGAGACAGGCCGCGGGGCACGCGCGCGGGCCGGTCGCGCGGGAGGCCGGTGGTCGCCTCGCTCGTCGGCCTGGTCGTCGCGATCTCCGGCTGCGCCGCCTCACAAAGCGCCGCCTCACAGAACGCCACCCCGCAGAACGCCTCGCAGAACGCCGCCCCGCAGGACGCCGCCTCGCAGAGCGCCGCCGCCCCGAAGACGACACCGCCGCCGGCGGCGGAATCCGCGGGCCAGACCCCCGCGGGCCAGGCGGCACCCGCTCTGCCCGCCCCGGACGCGGCGATCCCCACCGACCCGTCACGGCTGGCCCGTTCCCTCACCACCACCACCGCGGAGCTCCGGCGCGCCATCGACGGCTGGAGACGCGAGGGCGACCCCGCCAAGGGGCGACCCCCCGAGCCGGTGGTGCTGCTGGCCCTGCACCAGCAGCGCATCTACCGCTACCTGGTCCTCAACCCGAAGGTCGCCTCCCGCACCTATGCCAGGCTGCCGAAGGCCCTGGCCGGGCAGGCGAGGGACAACGTGACGGCCGGCCGGGACCTGCGCTCCCTCGTCCGGCCCATCAGCGGAGCGGCGAAGTTCCGCGTCCAGCCGCCCAAGCCCGCCGACTTCCTGCTCGGCCACTTCCGGTATGCCGAGCGGCGGTTCGGCGTCGACTGGGAGGTGCTGGCGGCGGTGATGTTCGTCGAGACCAAGTTCGGCCGGGTGCGGTCGCCGAGCCACACCGGCGCCAAGGGGCCCATGCAGTTCATGCCGCGAACCTGGGCCGCCTACGGGATGGGCGGCGACATCCAGGACACCCGTGACGCCCTGCTCGCCGCGGCCAACTACCTGCACGCGTCGGGGGCGCCACGCGATTACCGGCGCGCGCTGTACGCCTACAACCACTCCCAGGCGTACGTCAACGCGGTGCTGCTGCACGCCCGACAGATCAAGCAGGACATTAGGAACTACTACGCCTACTACAACTGGCAGGTGTTCGTGGTCACCACCCGCGGAGATCGCCGCCTCACCGGCCCCGGCCTCACCTCCGGCGGCTGAGGTTCCTCACTGGCGGTCGCGGCTCCGCTGGAGTTCGGCGTTGATGCGCAGGGCCTCGGCGAGCTGGTCCTCCAGGATGATGATGCGGCAGGCCGCCTCCAGGGCGGTGCCCTGGT
>NZ_JBPXMD010000052.1:0-37671 GCF_051918855.1 Streptosporangium sp. H16 | reverse complement strand
GCAGGCACGAGATCACCTTAGACACAGCCGGGCCGGAGCGCGCCGGCACGGCGACCGTCACGACCGGGCGCGTCCGCCGCGGACGGGGCGGTCCGCGGAGGCGGCGGCGCTTTTCGTTGACGCGGGCAGGGTGTTGGATGAGTGCATGCGTGAAGTGGACGGAGAGCGCGAGCCGGCGCGGACGGCGGCGGATTCGGAGAGCCCGTCGACCTCACCGTGGGGCGCGCCGTCGTTTCCGCCCCACGCCCGCGACGCGGGGTGGCGCCCCACCCGTGGCGTGCCGGGCGGGACGCCCGCTCCCGGCGTGGGCGGTCCCGGTGTGCGGCAGTCCCCCGGAGGCGGTCCCGAGCGCCGATCGCGCGCCGGGCGCCCGCTCCAGGCCGAGCCGATGCCGGGCCGGCGCGAGGGCGGGGGAGGCAGGCTCCGATCGCAGGCCGGGACGCGTCCGGCGCTTCGCGCCTTCAACCAGCTCGCCCTCGGCTCCTACAACGAGAAGCTGGTGATCGAGAGCATCCGGCAGGCCGTGTCCACAAGCAGGGTGGAGATCGCCGAGCGCACCGGTCTCACGCCGCAGGCGGTGTCGCGGATCACCCGTAACCTGCTCACCTCGGGCCTGCTGACCGAGGACGCCCGCCAGTCGGCGGGCGCCGGCAAGCCGCGGGTGCCGCTGCGGCTGCGTCCTGACGCCGGTTCGGCCATCGGCGTCCACCTCGACCCGAAGATGATCACTGTGGTGGCCGTCGACCTGTGCGGCGACCTGCTCGACCAGCGGCACCTGCCCCTGCCGGAACAGGCCGACCCGCAGTGGTGCCTGGCGCAGATGACCCGCCTGGCACTGGAGTCCGCCGAGGCCGCCCACCCCGCCTCCGAGGCCCTGCTGGGCGTGGGGGTCGCCGTGCCGGGCCCGCTCGACCCCCGCGCCGGCCTGCTGCTCGACCCGCCGCTGTTCCGGGACTGGAAGCACGTGGCGCTCAAGGCCGAGCTGGCCACCCGGCTGGACGTCACCGTCATCGTCGAGAAGGACTCCACGGCGGCGGCGATCGGCGAGCGCTGGCTGGGCGCGGCCGACCGCGCCGACGACTTCGTCTACCTCTACCTGGGCGCCGGTGTCGGGAGCGGCGCCTTCCTCAACGGCGACGTCTACCGGGGACGTACGGGCAACGCGGGCGAGGTCGGTCAGCTGTGCGCGATCGCGACCGGCCGGCTCACCCCGGAGGGCGGTCCCGACCTCGTCCCCGAGTGCGCCCCGACGTCGGCGGTGGTGGACCGCGCCGGCGCCGCGGGCATGGCGGTCCCGCCGGGTGACGCCGCCTACGAGTGGGTCTGCGCGGCCGCGGCGCGCGGCGACCGGCGGGCGGTCACGGTGATCGAGGAGGTGGCCCGCGTGATCGGCCTGGGCGCCGCCGGGCTCATCGACCTGCTGGACGTCGAGCTGCTCATCATCGGCGGGCCCGCCGTCCTGCCCGCCGTGGCCGACATCTACCACGGGCAGATCGCCGCCGCCGTCAACGGGTTCCCGATGGCCAGGCACCTGCGCGAGGTGGAGGTCGCCCAGTCGCACCTCAACCGGGCCGCGGCGGCGGTGGGGGCCGCGTCGAGCGTGTTCCACGAGGTGTTCACGCCCAGCCTGGGCTCACGGACGCGAACGGCGCACCCGGACGCCGTGTGACCGCCCCCGCCGGGGGCGAGGGGACTTTACAGCGACGGTGACCGGGATGACGCGTGGATTGACATAGTCAATCCAATGGATTTACATATCCGTAACCTCCGTCACCCCCCATCGAAGGCTAATTCGTGAATAACCGCCACAAAGCCCTCCTGAGAGCGACGCTGGCCGTCTCCCTCCTCGCGGCCGCCCTGAGCTGGTCGGCCGCGACCCCGGCCCTCGGCGCGCAGGCCGCCGCCCCGCCCACCGTGAAGAACAAGGTCTACGCCGGCTACCAGGGGTGGTTCAACGCCCAGGGCGACGGCTCGCCGCTCAACCACTGGCGGCACTGGTCCCGCGGGACACAGCCCTCACCGGGCAACCAGACCTTCGAGCTCTACCCGGACATGAGCAAGTACCCCGCCTCGGCCAAATACCAGACCGGGTACGCGGCACTCGGCAACGGCCAGCCCGCGACGCTCTTCTCCTCCTATCCGACGGCCGTGATCGACCAGCACTTCCAGTGGATGAGCCAGTACGGCATCGACGGCGCCGCGATCCAGCGCTTCGGCGCCGACGTCGTCGAGCCCGGCTCGGCCAACGCCCAGGTCCGCAACACGATCACCTCCAGGGCCAGGGACGCCGCCGAGAGGCACGGCCGCGGTTTCTACGTCGAGTACGACGTCAGCGGCCTGACCGACGCCAACGTGGAGCAGGTCCTCACCAGGGACTGGACCGACGTGGTCACCGGCCAGCTCCGCCTCACCGACTCTCCGGCGTACGCCAGGGAGAACGGCAAGCCCGTGGTCGAGATCTGGGGCTTCGGCTTCTCGGACCGTCCCGGCACGGCCGCCCAGGCCGAGCGCATCGTGCGCTGGTTCAAGGACCGCGGCCTGTACGTCATCGGCGGCGTGCCGCGTGAGTGGCGTTCGGGCGCGGACGGCAAGCCCGGGTTCGGCCCGGTGTACCGGGCGTTCGACATGATCTCGCCGTGGATGGTGGGGTACGTCGGCGACACGAGCGGGCTGCTCGCCGGCGACCGTGACGCGCTGAACGCGACCGGCCAGGCCTACCAGCCGGTCATCTACCCGGGCTTCGCCTGGTCCAACTGGAACGGCGGCGCGCGCAACATGATCCCGCGCCGGTCCGGCGACTTCATGTGGGAGCAGGCCGCCGGCGTGCGCCGGGCGGGGGTGCCGCAGGCGTTCATCGCGATGTTCGACGAGTACGACGAGGGCACGGCTCTCGCGCCGGGCGCCGAGGACTCCTCGCAGGTGCCGACCGACCAGTACTTCCTGACCACCAGCGCCGACGGCAAGTACGTGTCGTCGGACTTCTACCTGCGCCTGGCGGGCAGGGCCACCCGCATGATCACCGGTCTCGACCCGCTGGTGACCACGGTGCCCATCCCGCTCAGTGCCGGCCCGGTCTTCTTCCGCACCAGCGTGGAGCAGGGCACCGACGCCCAGCCGACGTGGACGAACACCCCGGGCGGCGGCGGTACCACCAACGTCACCGGCCAGTCGCTCGCGGTCGCGACCGGTGAGGACAACCAGATCGGCGCGTCCGCCCTGCGCATCCGGGGCAACGCCGCCTCCACCGCGGCCTCGCACGCCTACTTCCAGGTGTTCGACGTGAACATCCCGGTGACCGCCGCGACCAAGCTGCAGTACTCCTTCCTGCCGAAGGACGCGGGCGGCCGCAACGTCGCGGTGGACTTCGTGATGACGGACGGCACCACGCTCCGCGACAGCGCCGCCGCCACGACCACCGGCACCGACATGCACCCGGGCGCGGCCAAGGGCACGATCGGCTCGTGGACGCGGATCCAGAGCGACTTCGGCTCCGCGCTGAACGGCAAGACCATCGACAAGATCCTCGTCGGCTACGACCGCGCCGGCGCGGCCGGCGCCTTCACCGCCTACATCGACGACATCACCATCACCAACTCCTGATCCGTACCCTCGGCCGGGGTACGGCGCCCGCCGCGGCGCCGTACCCCGGCCGGGTCATGTCACCGGCGGGGGAGGCCCGTGGCGGCTTCGCCCGCTCCGGCCACGGTGTCCGGACCGGTGCCTCGGCGTCCGTGCCGTCTCGGCTCGGCCGCCGGGCCGGTGAGAGGGCGGCCGAGGTGCCCGGGGCGTCGCCAGGGACGAAGGCGAAGGCGCCGGCGACCGGTGCCGTCACCCCGCCGGCGGTGAGACCGCCCGATGCTCACGCGGCACTCCCGGACGCCGTCACGGCCACACCGGAGCCCGCCGCGCGCTCCCGCGGGACTTCGGGGACACTGGGCCGAGTACCCATCCGGAGGAAGAGCATGAACCCACGTTCCGAGGCTGGCAGCCGCCTCACCGCCATGGGCACGCAGTTGCTCGAAGTGCACATCTGGCTTCGCGAGATGCTGGAGGACCTCCAGGACAGCGTCGACGACTACTTCGACGGCAGGGGGCTTCCGCCACGGGACCTGCGTGCCCACTGTCTTTCCTTCTGCACGGCGTTGACGCGCCACCACACCGGCGAGGACAGGGGCGCGTTCCCGGCGATCGCCGAGGAGTTCCCCGAGCTGCGCGAGGTCCTCTCCGAACTGCGCACGGACCACAACCAGCTGGACTGGCTGCTGGGGAACCTGCGGAAACTGCTCGAGTCCCTCCCGGAGAAACCCGACCCGGCCACGGCCTCCAAGGTACGCGAGGAGGTGGCGGCGCTGTCGGCGATCATGCAGACGCACTTCATCTACGAGGAGAAGAAGCTGATCTCCGTGCTCAACTCGATGGACGTGCCCGAGTGGCGCGAGAACCGGCCCGACTTCCTGCTGATCGACGACGAGGACGAGCCCGTGGCCCCTTCCCGGTGAGGTTCCCCATCACGCGGCGGCATCGGGCCGGCCTTCCCCGTCCACCTGGCCTCCTGCGGCGCGGGTGGCGCCGCCGGTCCGGTCCGGGACTTCGGGTCCGCGTACGGTGACACCGCCGGGTCCGCGTACGGTGACACCACGGGATCAACCGGAGAACAGGGCGCGGTTGCTCTCCAGGAATTCCCGCAAGGACGTCGCCGGGCGGCCCGCCACCGCCTCGATCGTGCCGAAGACGCCGTCCGGCTCGATCAGCGAGCCGTTTCGCGTGCGCTCGAAGACGTTGCGGACGCACGCCATGTAAACGGGGTCGGCGCCTGCCGCGACCATGTTCTCGTAGAACACCCGCGGTTCCGCCGGCTCGTACCGCCAGGGCCGTCCGGTCACCTTGCCCAGCAGTTCGGTGATCTCGCTCAGCGACGCCGCCTCGGCGGCCAGGTCGTAGGCGCGCCCGGCGTGCGGTCCCGGATCGCGCAGCACGGTGGCCGCGACCTCGGCGATGTCGGCGACGTCCACCCAGTTCGGCCGCGCCTCGCCGACGAAGTGCGTGAGCACGCCCGGCGCCCCGACGCTCAACCGCAGGTTCTGCATGAAGGAAGCGGGCCGCAGGTGCGTGTGGCCGAGCCCCGAACGTTCGATGTACGCCTCGACGAGCTGGTGCCACGCGAAATGGACGATGGTGGTGTCCTCGGCGGCGGACACCCCGACATGGACCACATGGGAGACGCCCTCGGCCTTGGCCGCGTCCACGGCCGCCTTGGATCGCGCCAGCATCCTCACGTCGTAGCCGGTGAGCAGGAACACCCGATCGACATCCGCGAACGCCGGCCGTACCGCCTGCAGCCCGGTGGTCTCGGCCTCGTCCAGATCGAGACGGCGCACCTCGACCCCGCGCTCCCGCGACCAGGCCGCGGCATCCGGACGACGGGTGGCCACGGCCAGGCGCAGGCGCCCTTCCCGGTGATCGGGAATGAGCCTGTCGACGAGTGCGGAGCCGATCGCCCCGGTGGCCCCGATGACGAGAACGGTTGCCGATGACATGTCTCCCCCACGTTCGGCTGGACGGATCGACCCGTGACGCGGGTCTCGGGGGAAACGTAAAGCCTCACGTAGGCGTGAAGGTCAAGCGCCTAGGCTGCCGGGTATGCGGATCGGTGAGCTGGCGCGGCGCACCGGCGTGAGCGTACGGGCGCTGCGCTATTACGAGGAGCAGGGCCTGCTGGTGCCCGCGCGGGCCGCCAACGGCTACCGCGTGTACACCCAGGCCGCCGTGGACGTGGTCGGCTGCATCCAGCTGCTGTACGCGGCGGGCCTGTCCAGCGCCAAGGTCGCAGAAGTGCTGCCCGCGGCGTGCCGCGACGCCGCGGGGGTCGTGCTGTCCGGCGAGCTGACCGGGGAACTGGAGACGGTGCGGGTGCGGCTGGTCGCCGAGATCGAGGAGCGTCAGGCGTCGTTGCGCCTGCTCGACGAGGTGATGGCCGCCGCGTGCTGGGACGGCGTGACCCGTTGAGGGTGAGGTTCGCCTGTCTTGAGGCGCAGCTCGGGTGGGCGAAGCCCGCCCCACTGCCGGCGCGCTCCACGGGTGGGCTCAGAGGTGCGGCGCCCGTCGTGGCGCCGCACCTCGGACGAGCCGTGCCGGGGTGCCGTTTTATCGACGGTTCTCTTGGCGGCACCCGTACGCGGGTCGCCCCGGACAGGGTCAGCCCTTGGGACGCCACACCACGACGGTGAAGGGACCGCCGCCGGAGTCGCTGGCGATGCCGACCATCTCGCCTCTGTCGTTGACGGCGATGACGCGGGCGCCGGAGAAGCCGGGGAGCAGCGGCAGCAATCGCGGGTCGGCCTCGTGGCCGGTCCACACGCGGGACCGGCGGGCGGCGAATCTTCCTGCCGCGTCGGGATCCGGGCGCCGGTTGACGATCGACCCGTTTCGAAGTGCCGATGAGTACGAGCGCCATGTCTCGGGGCGTGAACGCGGCGGCCGCTTCAGGGCGATCGACCGGCTACGGTGACCGGTCGTGAGATTCCTCATCGTCGGCGGCAGTGGTTTTCTCGGTGGCGAACTCGCCCGGCAGTGCTCGGCGGCCGGGCATGAGGTGACCGCGACCTACCTGACCCGATCAGGAGATGCCGCGAATGTCGAATGGTCGCCGCTCGACGTGCGCCGCCGGGAGGACGTCGACGCGCTGGTCGGCGCCTTTCGGCCAGAGGTGGTCATCAACGCGGCATTCCGGCAGACGGATTGGGCGACCACCGCGATCGGAGCCGTGAACGTGGCCCTCGCCGCCTCTGCGGCCGGTGGGCGCCTGGTCCATGTGTCCAGCGACGCGGTCTTCTCCGGTGCCGCGATTCGCTATGACGAGACGTGCGTCCCCGATCCGATCACGCCGTACGGTGCGGCCAAAGCCGCTGCCGAGACAGCGGTGGCCGCGATCGCGCCGACCTCGGTGACAGCCCGGACATCCTTGATCATCGGCGACGGTGGCTCTTCGCACGAGGTGCTGGTGCATTCACTGGCCACCGCGACTCGCGACGTCACGGCGTCCTTCTCTCATGAAGCAGGGATGGCGTTGGGAGAGATGTCATCTGCTCCGAACGGCAATGTCCCCGCAGGTGAGGCATGGTGTCTTCCGCTTCGGTCACGTGGTTCGCGGTGGGGCCGACACGACGCCGGGCGTGCACAGGGCGGACATCGGCGAGGAGCCCGAACTGTCGGGCACGGCTGAGGAGATCGGGATCCGAGAGGCCGGAGCGCGGCCGGCCGAGCTCGTCGAGCGGGTCGGCGCGGGCGAGCCGGTGCTGCGTCGTCGTCGACCATCTCGATGCCGTCACGCATCTGTCGTATGAGCAGGGTGTCGTCGCGGACGGTGTCCCTGACAGGAAGGTGGCCGCATCGCCATTGGTCGTCGTTCACCGATCGCGGCCACCGTTGTCATCCCATTATGGCGCCGATGAAAAGGAATATTTTTCACATTAAGCAGCATCGGGTGGTTGTTTTGGGGGCTCACTGTTTGTTTTGGGTGTGTGTGGCGCATCGTCGGAGATCTTCTGGTTTTTGTTGATCTTTGAGTGAAGATCATTCGATCGGGATAACCGGATTTTCGTTCTGGTTAACGCTGCGATTCCCATCCGCCGAGCAAGATCGAACGTTCCGGGGTGAACGGTATGTGAGCATTATCGCTGGTCAGTGCAGGTGTAAGGGGCGCCGAGGGTGTGGATCGACGAAATCTACCATTGTGCGTTTGTTTGGTCACTAAGGGTGATGGTCGCTGGAGTGTGTGGAATCGGTTGCGAATGGTGAGGTCGGGGCTGTTGAGTTGCTCCGACAGACTCCGGTGGGGCAGGCCGGGCCTGGGTTGGGCGTATTCAGCATGCGCCCCCTTGGTTCGCCAGCCGTTGCCGGGGGAGTGCGTATGGCTCGCTGCAGAATCCTCCACGTGTGCACGACCAGGAGAGTTCTGCGCGAGCCTTTCGCCGTATTAGAGACAAAAGTCCGAATTCGGCAACGAAAGGAAAACAGATGACCGACTCGCAACCGCCGCGGGAAGCGGACAGGGCGCCCGAACTTGGAGAGCCCGAGTCCGGGGTGGATCGTTCCTGGATGGGGGAGGTGGCGCGGACGATCCGGGACATTGTCGACAACAATGCCCGGACCGCCCGCACCTGCATCTTGATCGCGGCGGCAACCGCGGCCTGGGCCTTCTTCCGATAGTCCCGATGCATTCCTGAAACAGGGCCTCAGGGTAAAGCGGTTTCCGACGCCCGACCGTCCGGTATAGCAAGATTCCCGGCGATACGCGGCCGATGATCCCGATTTACCCTGAGGCCTTCATGGTCCGTTCACCCTTCCCGCAATCGCGAGAAGCGAAACAGACGATCGCCCCGCCGCTGTCCGGCGCCATCGGGGCGACCGCGAAGGCCGCCCCGGGTGAGGCGTACGGACCCCGGCAAGCGTTGACGGAAAAGCGTAAGCCCTCCCATCCCTCGCCATGCAACCCCATCACGAGATCCAAGTCCGGCGGATCGACCAACCGGAACACCTGTACGAACACCCCAACCGTGATCTTCTCGCCCTCACCCCTTGGCTGGGGATCGGGTGCACGCCTGTTGACTGTTCGTCTTGTGGGTCCTCACACCGGCTGCGGTCAGGGCAGCAGTATCGAGACGGTCGGGACCTGCCGTTCGACGTCGTGCCCACCGCAACTGACCTCTTTGGTGAACGGGAACCGTAACCACCGGCCACGCTGGCGGCCGCCGAGCGGATGCGGGCGGCCGCCGAGCGGATGCGGGCGGCACCATCTGCGCGATGGCAACCTGCACAGCAGTACGGCAGCGGCCAACGTCGACGAACTCGAAGTGGATCGTCTCGCCGGGCGGAAGTCCCTGGCACCCGGCGTGGTCGAGACGTGGGTCTCTTGGCGCACCTCGGAGGACACGGTCCGGCGCTACTACGCGGCCGGTGGGCGGCTGTGACCTGAGGCGCCGCCGATTGGCGGGGCCCGCGCGGTCAGTGGCCCCAGCTCAGGGTGGGGCATTCGGCATGTATGCGCGTTTTCCCGCTGGATCAGCCTTGGGGCAGCCGCCCATGGGCCGGGTGAGCCACTACCGCATCGACGAGTACCCCGTCACGGGCGGAGGCAAGATCAGCGGGCTGGTCGCCGCGAGCCGTGGCGACAGGGTCGCCGCCCGGTGGAGCCTGATCCGCTACGACGTCACCGGGCGGCACGTGCTGTTCATGGGCGACGTCTTCCCGCTGAGCAGGTGGGACGACTGGAGGATCACCACCCTGGTCCACCACGGTCCCGCGGACCCATGCCTGCGGGGCTCGCCGCGGCAGGCGCTGGGAGCGGCCTGGTGATCGCGGGGTCGTTCCGGCCCCGCGGGGTCCCGCACCCGGGAGAGGTGTTCCCCGGGTGCGGGATCAGACGAAGCGGAGGTAGCCGATGACGTTGTTCAGCACCTCCGGGTCGTTCTCGGGGAAGCGGGCGACGAAGGTGCGCAGCCTGCCGGTGTCGTCGAGGGCCGCCCAGAGGTAGGCCACCTCGGCGTCGGGGAGCGTCATCCACCAGGCGGTGCCGGGAAAACCGCCGAAGTTCGCGTCGGCCGGGGGCCGGGTGCTCAGCGGGCGGGCGGGGAGGGTGCGCTCCAGTTGTTCGCGGACCGTGCTCAGGATTCGGGCGCGGGACGCGGCCGAGGCGGGCGGGGCGATGCGCAGGACCCTGATCGCCAGGTGGTGGAGCTTGTTGGGGGAGGTCAGGTCGGCGGTGCCGGCCCGGTCGTGGGAGAAGGCCCAGCCGTCGGGGCGGCACAGGGCGATGCCGCCGGCCCAGTCGGCGTACCCGGTCAGGCCGACGCCGGTGCCGGTCGACCGGGTGGCGCCCGCGCCGGCCAGCAGGCGGCCCTCGGCGTAGAACTCGACACGGTACTCGCCGGCCGCGGGGCAGGCGGCGTCGACGACCGTCCAGGACGTGGTGCCCGAGGACTGTTCGGGCTGCCAGGGCTGGATGCTGACCAGGTCGGAGCGCTGCAGCCACTCGTCGCCCGGCTGTGCCCGGTAGTAGACGATCGAGGCCATCCTGGCGCCCTTGAACATGCCCTCGTAGGAGAGCGTCGCCTGGATGACGGCACCCTGCGCGGCCACCCTGATCGCCGGGATCCGGGCCGACGGCGCGGGCCGCGCGTTCGGGGCGAGCTCCTCGCCCTGAACGCGCACCAGCTCGCCCTTGATCTCCTGGGCGAGGGCCCGGGCGTGGTCGCGCTGGGCGGACACCAGGTCGAGGGTGGTACGGGTGGCGGCGTAGAGCTCGTTGCGTTCGGTGGGGTCGGGGCGGCTCCTGATCACCCGGAGCAGCTCGGTGGCCGCACGCCTGGCCTCGGCGGTCTTCTTCTGGCCGAGCAGGGCCAGCAGCAGGTTCATCCGGGGTATCGGCGGGCCGGGGTTGAGCTCGATGGCGGCCCGGCTGTGCTCCTCGGCCGCCTCGTAGTCGGCCAGGTGGATCTCGAAGCCCCCCAGGTTGACCAGGGCGGTGTACTTCTCGTCGCCGCCGTACTCGACCGCCTTGGCCATGTCCGCCACCGCGGCCTCGTACGCGCTGCGTGAGGCCGTGCTGAACACGTACGCCGACGTGGCGCGCTCGGGGCTGGCCGCCATCACGCGGGCGCTCGCGCGATGCTCGTAGGCGACCGCGTAGTCGTCGCGCAGCGCGATCGCCCGGGTGTAGTGGGCGATCGCGCTCTCGTACTCGCGCAGCCCGGCGAGACGGTCGCCCTCGGCCACGGCCGCGATGGCCGCGCGGGGCGTCGTGACGGGCGGTACGACGAGGAGGACGATGGTGCCCGCGACGGTGACGGCCACTATCGCGGCGGCGGGCCACACCAGGTGGTTCCGGTTGGCCTCGCCGACGGTCAGGGACAGGCCGAACAGGGTCAGCGCGATCGCGAGGAGGGCGGTCCCCGCCGAGTAGGTGTTGCTCCTGTCGCCCCACGAGCTCGCGGTCTCCTGGGTCGCCTCCTGCTCCAGGCCCGCCACGGTCGCCTCCCTGTTGAGATCACCGAGGTAGCGCTGGGCGGCGACCGCGTCGGCGCCCAGCAGCGGGGAGGAGTCGTCCAGCTTGCCGTACGCCTGCCGGAGCCGGTCGGCGACGGCCTCGTGCTCCCGCTCGCCGAGCAGCGTGGCCCGGAGGGACTCGAGGTCGTGACGGCGCTTGACGGTGGTGGCGGCGCCGAGGTTGGCGGTGCTCTCCATGGAGTCCGCCGTCGCCCCCGCCTGGGCGGCCAGCGCGGTGACGGAGGCGCGTTGCGCCTCACGGGCGTTCCTGTCCTCCTGGGCGCCCGCCTGCCCCCCGAGGTAGGTGAGCACTCCCGCGAGCAGGCCCACCGCGGTCATCGTGAGCGCGAGCCCGCGCTTGAACGGGGTGTCGAACTCCTCCGTCGCACCGGGTCCCTCCGTCATACCGGGGCCAGGGAGAGCCACAGGGCCAGGACGGTGAGCAACCCGTACCCGCCGAGGGAGGCTCGCAGGAGCCGTTCGCGCCGCGGCGGCGCGACGAGGCGGGCGACGGTCAGCAGGAGCACGATCGCGAGGGTGCCGCCGACGGTGAGGGTGAGATGGCCGACCCGGTCGTGCAGGGCGTCGGCGCGTCGCGCGGTCCGGGCGGGCTGGTCGCCCGGAACCGTGAAGATCTCGTAGTTGCGGATCACGGCGGCCTCGCTCATCTCGTAGTCCCACCGGGCGGAGGCACCCACGCCCGGCAGATGGCGGCGGTCGATGTACTGGTCGACGAGGAAGCCGTCGGCGACCTCGCGAAGGGCCCTGGCCTCGTCGGGGTCGACGGCCTCGATCGCGTCGGCCTGGGCGTGGAGGGCCCGGTAGTGCACGACCTGGCCGCCCCTCGACCGGCTGCTCATGTGCGCCACCACGCCCGCCGTCCGCACCTGGATGGTCTCCACCACGGCCTGCCGGTCGGTGTCGATGGCCTGCGAGTTCAGCCGCACCGCCGCGTACGAGGCGGCCGCCCCGGTGATCGTGGACAGGCCGATCGCGATCGCGATGATCCGCTCGTACGGCCGGGCCCCGCCCCGCTCCCCGCCGCCCCGCCTCGGGAAGCGGAAGCGCCGCTTGCGGAGCGGCTTCCTCGGCTCCGCCGCACCGGCCCTGCGGAGGGTCGTGATCCTTGCCCGCAACGACCGGACGGCGCCGTGCTGGGGGCGGCCGTTCCGGTCACCCGCGGGGACGCCGCCCGAGCGCTCGGCGTGGCCGGGATCGGGCGCGTTCCCTTCGGCTTCGGGGGGCATGCGAGACCTCCGGCTCAGGGGCTGGCAGGCGCGGTCACCGTGCCGGTCCGTGGTCAGTTGATGACGATAACGGCATCGAACCACGGAGTCGACAGGGACGACAGCGGGCTGCGCAGTTTCTCCACGCCCAGCCGGTAGGTGCCGGGGTTCAGCCCGCCGAGGGGCAGGTAGCGGCCGGTGAGGTTGGAGGCGCTGCCGGTCCAGAAGCCGTGCTGCAGCGAGCGGAGGACCGTCACGGGGCCCGACGCCAGGCGCGGGTGGACGGCGGAGAGGTTGCCCGACAGCTGGAAGCGGGCGCCCGCCGCCGAGTTCCGGCCGGCGGTGCGAACGGTGGAGAAGATGAAGTAACGGTGGTTGTACCCGGCGCCCGACGTCAGCGGCGGGCAGCCCACCGCCACGACGGTGCCGCGGACGGTGCCCAGCCGCAGCGGATCGGAGTAGGAGCCCGAGCCGGCCAGGGAGCGGCAGTTCACCCTGGTGACCAGGGCGCCGGCGGTCTCCGCCGACGCGTGGGCCGCCGGCCACTGCGCAGCCGTGAGAATCAGCAACGCGGTCGCTCCCAGGCGCGCGAAGCCCGTTATTTTCATGATTCCCCCATTTGTACCGTTTGGTGCGGGTGCATGTGTGACCAGATGTATCGGGGAAAGGGGGCCGCCGTATATCCCAACTTTCTGGGATGGGCGGTGGACCGGCTTTATGATTTGCCACATGCTCCCTGATTCGGCCGGTTTCGAGCAGCGGCTTGCCCGGCAGCACAGCGCTCTCGACGTGCTCGACGTCACCGCTTCCGCGGTCCTGAGGCGGGTGCCCGCTGACGTGTGGTGCACGGTCCTGATCGATCCGTCCACCTTGCTGGACACCGGCGGGCAGAACGAGGCGGGCTTTTCCCCGGAATATCTCCCTCGCCTGTTCGAGATCGAACATGTCGAGGCTGACGATCCGGGGAATCTTCGCGAGCTGGCGAATGGCGCGTCCACCACGAGTCTTCTCAGTCGCGCAACAGCCGGAAATATCCACTCTAGTAAGTACTATCAGGACATTTTGCGACCGCAGGGGCTTGGCGACGAACTACGGGTCGCCCTTCGTGACGGCCCGCACGTCTGGGGTCTGCTGGTGATGTGCAGAGAGCACGGTGCCGCGCCGTTCACCGACGCCGACGAAGCGGCCGCCGCGCGGCTGGGCCGCCCGGCGACGGCCGCGCTGCGGCGCTCGCTGCTCCTGTCCGGAGTGGACACCGGCGCGGTCCCGGACGCGCCCGGCCTGGTCGTCGTCGACCGGGAGGGAACCACCCGGTCGATGTCGCCGACGGCGCGCACCTGGCTGGAACTCCTCCAGGACGGATCCCCGGAGCACGCCCGACCGCTGCGCGCGGTGGCCGCCGCCGCGCTCTCGTCGGGAATGGCACGTTCCCGCGCGCTCACCCGGTCCGGCCGATGGGTGGCTCTCCAGGCGTGGTCGATGGGTCAGGAAGAGGAAGGACTCGTCGCCGTCTCCCTCAGCCCTCCCGAGCCGGGAGAGCTGACCGCGGTCATCCTCGGCGCCTACGGTCTGAGCGAGCGCGAGCGGCAGATCACCCAGCACGTCATGCGCGGCCACTCCACGACACAGATCGCGGGCCGGCTGAACATCAGCCCCCACACGGTCCAGGACCATCTCAAGAGCGTCTTCGCCAAGACCGGCCTGGGCAGCCGACGCGCGCTCGTCGCGGACATCTTCTTCCGCCACTACCTGCCGCATTTCGGTGAGGGACCGTTGTCGACGGACGGGCGGCGCCTCGCGGGATAGGCGGTCCGGATCGTCGCGCCGTCGCGCCGTCGCGCGGGTGCCGGAACCCGTCCGCGCGGGACGCGACAGGCCGCCCGTGACCGCCTCGACCGCGCCCTGGCCGTTCCGGACCCTCCCATCCGAAGAGGGGGCCGGGCCGCCCCACCCGACGAGGCGAGGGCCCTTCCGGCCCGCCCCACCTTGGGAGGGGCGGGCCGCGCCGGCGCCCTCAGCCGCCGATGTTGACGACGCTGGTGAGGATGACCACCGACTCTTCGTCGGCCTCCATCGAGTGCCGCCGCTGCGGGATCGGAGCGGTCTGGCCCGCGCCGAGCGCGACGGTCCGCTCGTCGTCGATGAGCCGGACCCGCCCCGACAGGACGTGCAGGCTCGCGGCCGGTGGGGCGTCGTGGTCACCGAGGACCGTCCCCGCGGTCAGCGCGATGATCGCCTGACGCAGCGTGCCCTCGTTGAGGTAGGTGTGGGCGCTGCGACCGTGCGAGCTCGCCCTGGCGAGGGCGAGATGCTCTGCGGCGAGAGCCAGTACGTCGATCATTCGGTTCCTCCTGGTCGCTCTGAACCTGCCCTGGGCGGGCGAGGCGCAGAGCCAGGTGAGGGTAAAGTCATCCGTCCCGCCGTGCGGCGGGCCGCTCGTCGAAGCGTATGGCCCTGAGCAGGTTCGCGGCGGGGCGGTCGAGGATCGTGACGCTCGCGGCCGGGGGGAACGAGCCGCTCCGGGCCCGGTCGATGATCACTCGCCAGCGGCGGCAGTGCCGGGCGAAGGTCGCGCTCGTGACGACCCGGCCGCGCGAGAGCTGTCCCTCGCGGGCCGTCCTCGGCTCCACGTCGAGCAGGATCAGGTGGACCTCGCTGCCGACCCTGCGGGCCAGCCAGGCGAACCCGTACAGGATGTGCGGCCACGTGCCGCGGGTGTGCGCGACGACGGCGTGCCCCTTCAGCAGGGCGCGGGCGATCCGCACCACGTGGGTGGTGTGCACGAGCGGGATGCGGGCTCTCGGAGGGACCGGGCCCAGGTAGCGGGCCCACCAGTTGCGGGACTGGCGCGAGTCGATGACGCGGGCCTCACCGGCGCGCACCGGCTCCCTCTCGTCGCCGCGCAACCCGTACAGCCGGTCGAGCAGGGTGCTCTTGCCCGCGCCGGGGAGCCCTGCGAGGAGCACCAGCGATCCCGCCGGGTAGTGCAGATCGTCGACGGAGGACCGGCTGGCCGGTGTGGTGGCCATCACGTGCACCTCGCTGGTATGGGGAACTTCTCTCATAGTGCGTCTCGCAGCCTTCCAGTGGCGGGATCGAGTTCGCCGTCGGTCCGGCGGGCACCGGAGGGGACGAACCTGGCGAAGATCGGACCGAGGGCTACTCGTGAGGCGCGTCCGGAGATGGCGGTGGACGACGGCCGGGACGGTACGGGCCGGCCACGGGGCGGGTCGCGGTGGGGGTGTGGCGAGAGGGGGCGCCGCGCCGGATGGCCAGGAAGGCCCTGGAGACTCCGGAAACCCGGGAAACCTGGGAAACTCCGGAGACCCTGGAGACCCTGGAGACACGGCCCCGGAGGGGCGGGTGCCGCGGAGGGGGAACGCCGGTGAGATGGTGCCCGGAGGGGGAGGGGACTGTCAGGGGCATGCTCGCTCCTCGAATGCGCTCGGCCATTCGAGGTCTCCTTCACCCGCACCTCACGGGCGACCGTCCGGGGACGCCACAGGGCGTCCGTATTGACCGGGCCGGTTCTTGGGAAGTACTCCCCTCGTTCGTTCAAGGTTAAAGGAAACCGGGCGGTGGCGCGGTCACCGACGGGTGACTCTCCCGGGCGGCGTCGTGCCGGGGCGCCCGTGGGGGGAATCGGGAGTCCAGATCACCGGTCGACCGTCCTTGATCTCCGCTCTCCGGTCTCCGCTCACTGTTTCCCGGTCCCCGGTCAGCGTTCCTCGCTCCCGGTCCGGACGCGCCGCGGCGCCGGCACCCCTCCGGCGGTCCGCGTGGACCGGCCTGTCGGCTCGGTATCGCGGTCCGCTGGTATGGGATGCCGGCGCAGCCGGAGAAACCCCCGGGCCCTGGCGCCCGGCGGTGGTCCGTCAGTGATTTTGACGCGCTCCTCGGGATTGAACGGCCAAGGATCCAGCCCGTGCCGCTCTCGCGACACCTCTGTGGCTTCCCGCTTCACCGACCTGGGCCACCGAGACGGTGGTCTTACCGGGTCTCCGCAGGCTTTCGAGCCCTCACGAGCTCCGTTCCCGCCCGTCCGGCGGTACCTGGCGCGAGCGCCTCACCGAGGGCCGATCCGCAGTGAGGGCGAATCGACGCCTCTTGCCTCGCTACAAGGGAGAAGTCCGCATCACCTCCGGGGTGAACATCGGAGCACTACGAACGAGTTCAGTAGCCGGAGTTGTTCGACCCGGAGTTGTTCGATCCCGAGTTGTTGGACCCGGAGTTGTGGGAACTCGGGTGCGAGGAGGAGGGGGAGGGGGACGCGTTGCCCGTGGGGGAACCCGTCGAGGTGGCCGCTCCCGAAGGCCGGATCAGGCCGAGCAGGCCGTGCGTGCCGCCGTCGCTTCCCGCGCTGAACCACAGGGCGTTCGTGCCGCCGACGGTCTCGGTGCCGGGCTCCAGGTCCCACAGGCCGCCCAGAGTGATGGCCTTGCCGTCGGAGGAGCGCAGCGGGCCGAGCGGGCGGCCGTTGCGCGGGTTGTAGGCGTTGATCCGGCCGTCGCCGAAGTTGCCGACCAGCAGGGCTCCGGAGTGGGCGCCGAACCCCTTCGGAGCCAGCGTCATGGCCCAGGGGGCGTTGAGGGCTCCACGCGCGGCGAAGCGGCCGACGAACCGGCCCGAGCCGTTGAACTGGCTGACGAACCCCTTGCCCTGCCCGGCCACCGACTTGCCGGTCTCGGGGTCGCGCTTGGCGTACGCGACGAGGATGGAGTTGCCCACGACCTCCACGTTGAACGGCGCGTAGTCCTCCGGCAGGCCGGGGTCCCGGAACGCGCGGCGGCCGAACGAGATCCGGTCGAAGTCGCCGTCGAAGACGTGGACCCGGTTGTGGGCGAAGTCGGCGGCGAGCAGCATCGGCCCCCGGTTCGTCTGGGCGAGGGCCAGGCCCTTGAAGTCGGCGCCCTTGACGAACGCGCTGATGATCGCGTCGTCCGGATCCGCCTCGGCGTTCCAGCCGGTGATCGCCCCGCTGGGGCTGGCGAAGATGAACGTCGCCGGTCCGGCACCGCCGGGACCCTTGACGACGAACTCCTCGCCCATGTTGACGACCTGCCCGGTGGGCCTGCCGCCAGGGACGCGTACCTGCGTCTTCTCCTGCTTCACGGTGCCCGCGCCGCCGGAGTAGACCGTGGCCAGGCCGGTGCCCGCGGCCGAGACCCACAGGGTCTTGCCCATGGCCAGTCCCCACGGGTTGACCAGCGTGGGGTCGGTGACCGCGGCCCGTCCGCTGACGTCCGAGACCAGGTTGGTGACCGCGAAATGGTTCCGCAGGGTCTGCGGGCCGGCTTTCTCCGGGCCGCTGCCGGCCTTGGTCTGTTTCGCTCCGGCCTGCGCCTGATGGGTTCCGGCGGACGCCGTACCGGCGACGCCCATGACCAGGACCGTGGCGCAGATCGTGACGATGCGTACTCGCATTCATGGCTCCTCTGTGAGGGAGTGCCTTTCGCCGCGAGATACGCGTGGGGTTCGTGCGCGGTTCAGTCCGTTTCGGAAAGGCCCCGACCTGGGAGGAGCCGGGAGGAGCCGGGCGGCCGGAAAAGGGCGGCCCGTGACCGCCGGGTGGGGCGGCCACGGGCCTGATCCCATGAGCGTCACACCGGGTCACGGCGACTCATGGCCACGGCGCGCGCCAAGGGAGGAGAAGGCGCGCTCGCGGGGTCTTTCGAGGCCCCGCCGAGCGGGACGGATCAGCGGAGGGCGGCCGCCTCGGTGGCCAGTTTCTCGATCCTGGCGTAGTCGCCGGTGGCGAGCGCGTCGGCCGGGGTGAGCCAGGTCCCGCCCACGCAGCCGACGTTCGGCAGCGCGAGGTAGTCGGGGGCCGTCGCGAGCTTGATGCCGCCCGTCGGGCAGAACCTGACCTGCGGCAGCGGGCCGCCGAGCGCCTTCAGGTACGGCAGGCCGCCGGCCGCCTCGGCGGGGAAGAACTTCATCTCGGTCACCCCGCGCTCGGCGAGTGCCATGACCTCCGACGCGGTCGCCACGCCGGGCAGGAACGGCACCCCGCTGACCTCCATGGCGTCGACCAGGCCCGGCGTGGTTCCCGGGCTGACCAGGAACTTGGAACCGGCCGCCACGGAGGCCGCCACGTCGGCCGGGGTGCGGATGGTGCCCGCGCCGATCACCGCCTCCGGGACCTCGGCGGCGATGCGCGCGATGGCGTCCAGGGCGGCGGGGGTGCGAAGGGTCACCTCGATGACCGGCAGGCCGCCCGCGACCAGGGCGCGGGCCAGGGGGACCGCGGTCTCCGGATCGTCGATCACGACGACCGGGACGACCGGGGCGATGTCGAGCAGACTCATGCGAACTCCAGGGTGGACAGGCGCTGGTTCAGCCAGGCCGCCGCGCCGGTCAGGGCTGGCTGGGGGGCCACGATCAGCGCCGTGGCGATGCCGGAAAGGTAGTCGTTCAGGGTCGGGGTGGCCTCGAAGCGACGGCGGAAGTCGCTGGAGCGGACCCGGTCCACGATACGCGGCAGCACGCCGCCGCCCAGGTAGACACCGCCCCGCGCGCCGAGGGTGAGGGCGACGTTCCCGGCGAAGGTGCCGAGCATGGCGCAGAAGACCTCGACGGTCTCCGCGCACAGCGAGTCGTCCATCCGGGTCACGATGTCGGAGGCGGACAGCCTCGGCGCGTCCGTCCCGTGGACGAGCGAGAGCCCCCGGTGCAGGCGCGACAGGCCCGGCCCTGACAGCAGGTGCTCGGCCACCACGTGCTCCAGGCCGTCCGCGCGCAGTGCCCGGACGATCTCGTGGTCCCGCCGGTCGAGGACGGGCGCGGTGACGTGCCCTCCCTCCCCGGGGATCGGCACCCAGCCCTCGGCGGCGGGTACCAGGCCGCCCACGCCGAGACCGGTCCCGGGTCCGAGCACGGCCTTGACGCCGTGCGAGGGCTCGGGGCCGCCCAGGGAGACCAGGTCGTCGCCCCGCAGGTGCGGCAGGGACGCGGCCAGGGCCTCGAAGTCGTTGAGCAGCCAGGCGTTCGGGATGCCGAGGTCGCGTACCGACCCCGTCCACCCGGCGTTGGTGAGCCGGTAGCGGTCGCCCTCCACGGGCCCCGCGATCGCGACGCACGCGGCTCCCGGCTGAACTCCGCCCGCATGATCTGCGATATAGGCGGCTACGGCTTCGGGTAGGCCATCGTGTTCCGCGCCCGCGAGCACGGCCACCGCCTCGGGCTGTCCACCGGGCTCGGTGACCAGCCCGAACCGGGCGTTGGTGCCGCCGATGTCGGCGACGAGCCAGGGAAGGCTCACGAGATCTCCTTCGCGGGTCGTGCGGCCGTGGCGGGCCTCCCGAGGTTCACCGGCCGTGCGACCCCCGCGGGCCGCGCGACCGGCACGGACGGAGACCGTACGACCTCCACGTGCCGCGCGCCCCGCGCGGCAGGTGTGACCCGCGCGGACGCGGGCCGCGCGGAGGGAGGCCGTACGAATGTGGATCGTGTGAATCCGGATCGTGCGAAGGAGACGGTGGTGTGTTCCCTCACGCACGGATTCCGCTCTGGGCGGTCGCCAGGCGCGTGCCGTTCGCGACGGCCTCGGCGTGGCCGTTCAGGGCGAAGACGCCCGCGCCGCGCTCGGCGGGGCCCGCCGCGCGGCGGAAGGCGCCGAACAGCTCGCGGCCGGTGCCCACCCACTGGGCGTCGGTGAGCGGCGCGCCCTGAACGGGCCTGGCGGCCAGTTCCGAGGCGGGGACCAGCAGCTCCAGGGTTCCGGCGGCGGCGTCGAGGCGGATCGGGTCGCCGTCCCGCACCAGCGCGATGGGGCCGCCGTCGGCGGCCTCGGGCGACAGGTGGATGGCGGCCGGGACCTTGCCGGACGCGCCGGACATGCGGCCGTCGGTGACGATCGCCACCCGCTGGCCCCTGTCCAGCAGCACCGCCATCGGCGGGGTGAGCTTGTGCAGCTCGGGCATGCCGTTCGCGCTCGGCCCCTGGTAGCGGATGACCGCCACGAAGTCCTGCCCGTCCAGCTCTCCCGCGTCGAAGGCGCGCAGCAGCTCCAGCTGGTCGTCGAAGACCTTGGCCGGGGCCTCGATGACCAGGTGCTCGTCCTTGACCGCGGAGACCTTGCTGACCGCGCGTCCCAGGTTGCCGTCGAGCATGTGGATGCCGCCGTCGGCGGAGAACGCGTCGGAGACCGGGCGCAGCACGTCGAGGTCGGTGCTGCCCTCGGTGCGCTCCTGCCAGACCAGCTCGCCCTCCTTCAGTTCGGCGGCCGAGCGGTAGTGGTCCAGCCCGCGCCCGGCGACCGTCAGCACGTCGCCGTGCAGCAGCCCGGCGTCCAGCAGGTCGCCGATGAGCACCTGCATGCCGCCCGCGGCCTGGAAGTGGTTCACGTCCGCCTGGCCGTTGGGGTACATGCGGGTGAGAAGCGGCACGGCTTTTGACAGCGCGGCCAGGTCGTCCCAGAGGAGTTCGATGCCGGCCGCCGCGGCGATGGCGACGATGTGCATGGTGTGGTTGGTCGAGCCGCCGGTCGCCAGCAGTGCCACGCAGGCGTTGACGATCGCCTTCTCGTCGACGACCTCGCCGACGGGGGTGTACTCGGGGCCGTGCGCGGTCAGTTCGACCGCCCGCCTGCCCGCCGCCTTCGTCAGGGCCTCGCGCAGCTCGGTGCGCGGGTTGACGAACGTCGAGCCGGGCAGGTGCAGGCCCATGACCTCGATCATGACCTGGTTGGAGTTGGCGGTGCCGTAGAAGGTGCAGGTGCCGGGGGAGTGGTACGACTTCGCCTCGGCGTCGAGCAGCTCGTCCTTGCCGACCTTGCCCTCGGCGAACAGCTGCCGGGTGCGGGCCTTGACCTTGTTGGGCAGGCCGGAGGTCATCGGCCCGGCGGGGACGAACACCGTGGGCAGGTGGCCGAAGTGCAGCGCCCCGATCAGCAGGCCTGGAACGATCTTGTCGCAGACGCCGAGCATGAGGGAGGCGTCGAACATGTCGTGCGAGAGCGCGATCGCGGTGGCCATCGCGATGACCTCGCGGCTGTAGAGCGACAGCTCCATGCCCGCCCGGCCCTGGGTGACGCCGTCGCACATCGCGGGCACGCCCCCGGCGAACTGCGCGACGCCGCCCGCCTTCCTGACGGCCGCCTTGAGGATCGCCGGGTAGGCCTCGTACGGCTGGTGCGCCGACAGCATGTCGTTGTAGCTCGACACGATCGCCACGCCCGGCTTGACGTTGGCGCGCAGGTCCCGCTTGTCGCTCTCGCCCACGGCGGCGAAGCCGTGCGCCAGGTTGGCGCAGCCCAGGCTCGCCCTGGCGGGCCCGCGCAGGCGGGCCGCCTCGGCCTCGGCGTGCAGACGGTTCAGGTACGCGGTGCGGCTGGGACGGCTGCGCTCGACCAGACGGTCGGTCACCTCCTGGATCACGGGATGCATCCGGCCTCCTCGGTCGTGGTATGCGTCGTCGTTTCCGGTGCTGTGGTCGTTCCGGTCCGGGTGCCCGGCTCGCGTGCTCACGCCTGCCCTTCCTCGTGCCAGACGCGGCCGCTGCGGCCGACGAGCTCGTGGGCCGTGGCGGGGCCCGCGCTGCCCGCCGGGTACGGCTCGGGCCGGGTGCCCTGGGAGTCCCACTCGTCGAGGATCGGGTCGATCCACCGCCAGGCGGCCTCGACCTCGTCGCGTCGCATGAACAGGGTCGGGTTGCCGGTGAGGACGTCCATGAGCAGCCGCTCGTAGGCCTCGGGCACCCGGCCGGTGAAGGTCTCGGCGAAGCTGAGGCTCAGCGGGACCGGCTTGAGCGCCACCTCGCCCGCGCCCGGTTCCTTGGCCATGATGTTCAGCTGGATGCCCTCGCTCGGCTGCAGCCGCAGCACCAGCCGGTTGGGCGTGCTGCCGGGGAAGATCGAGTGGGGCACGTCCTTGAACTGCACCACGATCTCCGAGCAGCGGTGCGACATGCGCTTGCCCGTCCGCAGGTAGAACGGCACCCCGGCCCAGCGCCAGTTCTTCACCTCGGCGCGGATCGCGGCGAAGGTCTCCACCCGGTGGGAGTCCTCGGTGGGCGCGGTGCTGTCGGGCTCGTCGAGATAGCCGGGCACCCGGACGCCGCCGGACTCGCCCGCCGTGTACTGGCCGCGTACCGTGAAACGGTCCACCTCGCCGCCGGTGACGGGCCGCAGCGACTGGAGGACCTTGACCTTCTCGTCGCGGATCGACTCGCGGTCGTTGCGCGACGGCGGCTCCATCGCCACCAGGCACAGCAACTGGAGCAGGTGGTTCTGCACCATGTCGCGCAGCGCGCCCGCGTGGTCGTAGTAGCCGCGGCGGCCGGGGGTGCCCACGGTCTCGGCGACGGTGATCTGGACGTGGTCGATCCAGAGGGAGTTCCAGATCGGCTCCAGGAACGCGTTGGCGAACCGGAGCACGAGGAGGTTCTGGACCGTCTCCTTGCCGAGGTAGTGGTCGATGCGGTAGATCTGCCGCTCCTCGAAGATGGCGCCGACCTCGTCGTTGATGCGCAACGCGCTGGCCAGGTCGCGGCCGAGGGGCTTCTCCAGCACCACCCGCGAGGCGGGGGTGACCAGGCCGGCGCGGTGCGCCTCCCGGCAGAACGGGCCGAACGTCATGGGCGGGCTGGCCAGGTAGAACACCCGGTCGCGCTGCTCGTACCCGCCGAGCATCCCGGCGAGCCTCGCCCACCCGGCCGGGTCCTCGCCGCCGATGTCGACGGTGACGTGGTGCAGGCGGCCGAGGAAGCGCTGCCAGGTGTCGAGGTCGTCCACCGGCACCGAGCCGCGCACCTCGGCGTCCACCTTGCCGCGGAAGTCGGCGTCGTCGAGCCCGCCGCGGGACATCGCGATCACGCGGGTCTCGGGGGCGAGACGCCCGTCGCGGTCGGCGTGGTAGAGGGCGGGGAGGAGCTTCCGCATGGAGAGGTCGCCTGTGCCGCCGAAGACGATGAGGTCGGCGGGTTGAGGGGTCTCAGACATGGGGCGGCGCTCCGTAGTGATCTACCAGTAGTGATCTACCAAAATTGGGTATAGATCGGACACTAGCTAGATCTTGCGCTCTACACAAGCGGAGTTTTGTAATTTGAGATGAGAAAGTAGGAAGTTTTCATTTCCTAAGTGGGTGTGATTCACTTGGCGGATGCCTCGACGTCCCGCTGCCGCGCTGGCCACCAGCGGTGAGGTGCTGCGCCTCATCCGCTCCGGTGAGGCCGTCACCCGCGCGGACATAGGGCGTGTCACGGGCCTGTCCAGACCCGCCGTCTCCCTGCGCGTCACCGAGCTGCTGGACCGGCGCCTCGTCGTGGAGGACAGCGAGGGCCCCTCCACCGGAGGCCGCCCGCCCACCCGCCTGGCCTTCAACGCCTCCGGCGGGGTCGTCCTGGTCGGCTCCCTGGGCGCGAGCCGCGCGCAGATCGCCGTCTGCGACCTCGCGGGCGAGGTGCTGGCCAGTGCCGCCCTGGCCGTGGATGTGGAGGAGGGGCCGGACGTCGTCCTGCCCCTGGTCATGCAGACCTGGAGCGAGCTGCTCGGCGACCGCCCCGCCTCCCTGGTCCGCGGGGTCGGCCTGGGGGTCCCCGCCACGGTGGAGTTCGCGGCCGGCCGCACCGAGAGCGCCCGGATCATGGCCAGCTGGACCGGAGTGGCCATCCCGCCGATCATCGCCGAGCGCTTCCCCGTCCCCGTCTTCCTCGACAACGACGTGAACGTCATCGCGATCGGCGAGCATCGCGAGATCTACGCGGGCGAGGCCGACGACCTGCTGTTCATCAAGGTCTCCACCCGGATCGGCTCCGGGGTCATCGCCGGGGGCGAGATCCTGCGGGGGGCGCTGGGCGCCGCGGGGGAGATCGGGCACATCCCGGTCCGCGACGGCGGGGGAGTCCTCTGCCGCTGCGGCAACATCGACTGCGTCGACTCCATCGCCAGCGGCACCGCGATCCTGCGCCGGCTCCGCGACCTGGGGCACGAGGTCGACACCCTGGCCGACGTGGTGAGCCTGGTCAGGGCCGGGGACGCGGAGACCATGACCGTGGTCCGCAACGCCGCCCGGATGCTCGGCGAGGTCGTCGCCAGCGCGGTCAACCTGCTCAACCCCTCGGTGGTGGTCCTCGGCGGCGACGTCGCGGAGACCTTCCAGCCGATGGTCTCGGGGGTGCGCGAGGTCATCCACCGCCGCTCGACGGCCCTGGCCACCCGCAACCTGCGCATCGAGCGCAGCCGGCTCGGCCCGAGCGCCGGGATCATCGGCTGCGCCCACATGGTCCTGGACCACATCCTGTCGCCCGAGGCCGTCGACTCCGCCGGCTGGCAGCCTCTCCGCTCCGTCCGCTCCCTCGCCTGAGCGGTTCTCGTACCTGGGCCGGTCTCGTTCCCGAACCGCTCCTTCGTCTGGCCGGTTCCGTGCCCGGCGCCGCGCTTTTCCAGACTTCGCCCCCTGAAACGCTTAAGATCGCCATATGTCCAGACCGGGACTGAGACGGGGGATCGCCGTATCCGGCGACATCGTCAGCGGGAAGGCCCTGCCCGCCCTGCCGCCTCCGGGCGAGACCGTTGCCCGTGCGCGGGGCAGGGACGCCGCGCGGGTCCCGCCGGAGAGCCCATGTCTCTCCCTCGTGGCCTACTTCGCCCGTAGCGTCAGGGGCGGGAGCGATCCGGTCTGCACCGTTCGCGACGCCGAGGTCGTCGACCGTCTCGTCACGGACGCCCACGCGTTCGCAACCCGTCTGGAGGAACATCCGTGAGCGAAACCGTCTCCCTGCCCGCCTTCCCCACGCCGCTGCGCTGGCTGAACCGGCCCGAGGACTGGAGCGCCGACGGCGACGCGCTCTCCATCGTCGCGGGAGCGGGCACCGACCTCTTCTCCGACCCCGGGGAGCCGAACCGCTACGCCAACGCCCCCGCCCTCGTCGGCCGCCTGGACGGCGACTTCACGCTCAGCGCGCGGGTCAGGCTCGACCTGCTGTCCACCTACGACGCGGCCGTGCTGCTGCTGTACGCCGACGACGACCGGTGGGCCAAGTTCTGCCTCGAGCTCTCCCCGCAGGGCAGGCCCACGATCGTCTCGGTGGTCACCCGCGGGGTGTCCGACGACTGCAACTCCGTGACCATGGACGGCCGGGACATCCGGCTGCGGATCTCCCGCATCGGCTCGGCCTTCGCCTTCCACGTCGCCGACGAGTCCGGGTTCTGGAACCTCATCAGATACTTCGCGCTCGACGGGGACCCCGAGGTCGGCTTCCTCGCGCAGAGCCCCACCGGCGAGGGCTGCACCGTGCGCTTCGAGGACATCGAGTACTCGCCCAAGCGCCTGTCCGACCTGCGCGGCGGAGAATAGCCCGCTTTCCCGCCGGTTTCCCGCCGATCTGGGCGAGCGGTGCGGCGGGAGCGCCACGAAGTGTCGGCCGGGCGACCCTACGGAGTGTCGGCCGGGCGAGTTCACGGAGTGTCGGCCGGGCGGGCGGTGAGGATGCGGGCGAGCAGACCGCTGAGATCGGCCTGCTCGCGCGGGTCCAGGGGGGAGAACCACTCCTGCTCCCTGCGGGCCTGCTCGGCGAACGCCTCGCGGACGGCGGCCTCCCCCTTGCCGGACAGCGCGACCACCACCGCGCGCCTGTCACCGGGCATCGGGCGACGCTCGACCAGGGCGTCGCGCTCCAGGGTGTTGACCACGTTCGTCACCGCCGAGCGGGACATGGCGGAGATCTCGGCGAGCCGGGCGGGCTGGGTCGGGCCGAGAATCCAGAGCTTGAACATCAGCCGGAAGCCGGGCAGCGTCCATCCGCGCGGGCGGTGGATCCGTGTCTCCAGGTCCGTCACCAGCAGGTAGGCCAGCTGCAGCAGGTTGTAGGCGAGCTCGAATCCCTCAGGGTCGGCGGGCGGCGGCATGCCGGCCAGGCGTTCCCGCGCGTACGCGGCATACCGAAGATCCGCCCTGCCCGCCGGTTCCACCCGCGGCGTCCCGCCGTCCCCTGCCTGCGTTGTCTCGCCGTCCTTGGCCCGTGGCGTCTCGCCGTCCCCGGCCTGCGGTGTCCCGCCGTTCCCGGCCACGCTCGGCTTGTCCCCGGCTGCGCTCGGCGCCGCGGCCCTTCCCCGGTCTCCGGCGCGACGGCCGGAACCCGCGCGCGCCGGCCCCTCGCCCGCGGGCTCCACTGATGGTTCCACCGCACAAGTCTTGCGTAGGAGCACCCTCACCGTGACTATTGTTATGGCCATAACAACCGGCGGGAGGCGCCCGTGGACATCGTCATCGCCGGTGGCGGTATCGGCGGCCTCGCCGCCGCGCTCAGCCTGCACGCGGCGGGCTTCGAGAACCTCACCGTCCACGAGGCCGCCCGCGAGATCCGCCCCCTGGGCGTGGGCATCAACCTGCTGCCCCATGCCGTACGGGAACTGACAGAGCTCGGCCTCGCCGACCGGCTGGCGGCGATCGGCGTCGCCACCGCCGAACTCGCCTACTTCGACCGGTACGGCTCCGCGATCTGGTCCGAGCCCCGGGGCGTCGACGCGGGATACAGGTGGCCGCAGTACTCCGTCCACCGGGGACGGCTACAGATGATGCTGCTGGACGCCGTGATCGAGCGGCTCGGCCCGCGATCGGTCGTGACCGGCAGCCGCGTCACCGGCCCGGGTGCCGAAGACCTGCTGATCGGGGCGGACGGCATCCACTCGGCGATCCGCGCGCGCCTGTTCCCCGGCGAGGGGCCCCCTCCGTGGAACGGGCTGATCCTGTGGCGCGGGACGACGTACGGCGCCCCGTTCCTGACCGGGCGGTCCATGGTCATGATCGGTGACGGTACGCAGAAGTTCGTGGCCTACCCGATCGAGACCGGCGAGCGGACACTGATCAACTGGATCGCCGAGAAGCCCTCCGGCGGCGCGGCTCCCGGCCGGGGCGACTGGAACCGGCCGGCGGACCTGGCCGAGGTCGAGGAGCACTTCTCGGACTGGCGGTTCGACTGGCTGGACGTGCCGCGGATCATCGCCGGAGCCGAGACGGCCTACGAGTATCCGATGGTGGACCGCGATCCGCTGCCGCACTGGACCGAGGGGAACGTCACGCTGCTGGGCGACGCCGCCCACGCGATGTACCCGATCGGTTCCAACGGCGCCTCCCAGGCGATAATCGACGCCCGGGTGCTGGCCCACTCCCTCGCGCACGGCGACCTGGCGGCGTACGAGGCCGTGCGGCGGCCCGCCACGACCACCCTGCAGCTGGCCAACCGGCGGATGGGCCCCGAGATCGTGATGAAACTCGCCCACGAGCGCGCCCCCGGCGGGTTCGACGACATCGAGCAGGTCATCCCCTACGCGGAGCGGGCCGAGATCGCCGCCTCCTACAAGCGCACGGCGGGGTTCGACCCGGCCTCGCTGAACGGCTCCCCCTCCTGGAGCGTCGTCCGCTGACATCCTCCCCGGGGCTGAAGCCCGGGGTCTCCACACCGGAGGCATCCGATGAACCTCGAACACCTCGCCACGTTCACCGTGAAGCTGGACCCGATCCTCGAGCTCGGCGGCACCCACTGGGGCTGGCGACGGGTGATCAACATCGTGGGCGGATCGTTCGATGGCCCGCGGTTCTCCGGCGTCGTCCTGCCCGGCGGGGCCGACTGGCAGGTCGTGCACGCCGACGGCATGGCCAGCGTCGACACCCGTTACACCCTGCGCACCCACGACGGCGCGCATCTCTATCTCTCCACCTCCGGCGTACGGCACGGCCCCGCCGAGGTCATGGCCCGCCTCGCCCGAGGCGAGCCGGTGGACCCGTCGGAGTACTACTTCCGGCTGTTCTGCCGCTTCGAGACCGGTGACGAGCGCTACCTGTGGCTCAACCGGACCCTCGCCGTGGGAAAGGCCGGCCGGCTGCCCGACGCCGTTCGCTACGACGCCTACACCCTCACGTGACCCCTCCCGAACCGGACCACCGCACTCCGGGCGCTCACGCCACGGCTCCGGCGTGACCCCCGAGGTTCGACGGACACCCCTGAGGAACTCGCGATGCCGAAGCTGAACCGCCCCCCGCTCCCCATCGTCGCCGAGCACGACACCCCGATGCCGGTGCGCGACGGCACGATCCTACGCGGCGACGTCTACCGCCCCGCCTCGGACGGGCCGTTCCCTGCCCTGCTCGTCCGCACGCCGTACGGCGAGGGCTCGTTCCCGACGGCGCCGAAGATCCCCGCGCTGGAGGCCGGCTTCGCGGTGGTGCTCCAGCACTGCCGGGGGCGCGGAAGCAGCGACGGGGAGTTCCGGCCGTGGCTGGACGAGGGCGACGACGGCTACGACACCATCGAGTGGATCACCTCCCAGCCGTGGTCGAACGGCGAGGTCGTGGCCTTCGGGGTGTCCTACCTCGCCGGATGCGCGCTTCAGGCCGCCGCGACGCGCCCGCCGGGGCTCAAGGCCGTGGTCGCCTCGATGACCCCGCACGACTTCCACGACGGGCTGAAGTACCACGGCGGGGCGTTCGCGCTCGGCTCGGCGCTGAACTGGGGTCTGCTGCAGGCGATGCTCGGGCTGACGCACGCGATGGAGGCCGGAGAGGACGTGGGCGCGGGCTTCGGCGCGCTCCTGCCCGTACTGGGCGACCAGGCCACCGCCGTGCGGACGCTGCCGCTGCGCGACATCCCCGGGGTGCCGTGGTGGAGTGACTGGATCTCGCACCCGACCCGCGACGCCTACTGGGAGGGACTGGCCGAGACCCTGCGGCACGACCGGATCGAGGTGCCCGTGATGCACGTCGCGGGCTGGTTCGACCTGTTCCTCGCCGGAACCCTGGAGAACCACCGGCGGCTGGGCGGCCCGCTGGTCATCGGCCCCTGGTCGCACGGTTCCGGCGCGACGGGCACCGGCCACCTGGACTTCGGGTTCGCTGCCTCGGCGCAGGCGGCCATGGTGCCGCAGCGGCAGCTGGACTTCCTGCGCGGCGAGGACACCGGCCCGGCCGTGAAGATCTTCGTCATGGGCGACAACGTCTGGCGGGACGAGGAGGAGTGGCCACTGTCCCGCGCGGTCGGCACCCGCTACCACCTGCACACCGGCGGCCTGCTCTCCGTCGAGCCCCCCTCGCACGCCGCGCCGTCCACCTTCACCTTCGACCCCCGCGATCCCGTGCCCACGACCGGTGGCCCTCTCCTGCTTCCCGACGTGACGAACATCGGCCCCCAGGACCAGCGCGACGTCGAGCTCCGCCCCGACGTGCTCTGCTTCACCACCGAGGCGCTCGCCTCCGATGTCGAGGTGACCGGACCCCTCTCCGTCACCCTGCACGCCGAGACCTCGGCGGTCTCCACCGACTGGACGGCCAAGCTCGTCGACGTCCACCCCGACGGCCGGGCGATGAGCGTGACCGACGGCATCGTCCGGACCTCCGTCCCTTCCGGGGTGCACGAGGTCGACCTCGTCGCCACCAGCCAGGTCTTCAAGACCGGCCACCGCATCCGCGTCGAGATCTCCAGCTCCAACTTCCCCCGCTTCGACCGCAACCCCGGCACCGGCCGGACCTCCGCCGACTCCACCGAGGCCGGCCTGGTCCTCCAGCACCAGGCCGTCTTCCCCGACTCCTACGTCACCCTCCCGATCGTCCCCCGGTGACGGCCTGTTGGACGGCCGGTACCGCTGCCGGGCCTGGCTCCACGCGATGATGGCCTGACCTGCCATGGCGAGCGCGTGACCGGAAGGCGGACGGGCTCCGGCTTCCGGTCACGCCTTCCGGGCGTCAGCACACGATGAAGATGCTCTTCCAGCCGACGGGCGTCCTCTGCTCCGCGTTGCGGTCGGACGCCAGCTCGAAGTGCGTCACCCCCTGCGCGTCGGGCTGGTTGTACATCCGGCCGCTCTGGCCGTCGCCGTACCACTTGTACGACCCGTGGAAGGGGATGTTGGACGGGCCGCACCGGTCGATGACCACCGACCGGCCGGTGAAGCCCGGCCCCTCGTAGGCCACGTACTGCGAGGCATAGGCGGCACCGCCCATGACCACGACCATGGCGGCGGAGATGACGGGGACGAGGGCGATTCGCTTCACGATGATCCTCTCGATGACCTCAGCGCTCTACTGAGAGTGGCTAAAACATTACTCTCAGTAGGCAAAGTGTGCTGCGTATGGTCTGGATCGCTCACGGAAAGTGTCACCGGCGCCCGCGGTCACCGTCACGCACGTTCGCCGGTCGTGACGCGCATGGAGACCGGCCGGAGGGTCAGGCCGTCGGTCCAGGTCACCGACTCGGGCGAGCCGGTCAGGCGGAGGCCGGGCCGCAGGGTGACCAGGGCCTTGATCGCCTCGGTGAGCTCGACCCTGGCGAGGCTGGCGGCCAGGCAGCGGTGCGGGCCGTAACCGAACGCCACGTGCGGGTTGGGGGGATGCTCGGTGAAGCGGTGGATGTCGAACCGGCCGGGATCGGGAAAGGCCCGCGGGTCGTGGTTGGCCGCGTTCAGGTTCGGCATGACGACCGTCCCCGCGCGAAGGCAGCCGCCAGGGAGTTCGGTGTCCTTGGTGATCCGGCGCATGAAGGCGCTGGCGGGCGGCCCGTCGAAGCGCAGGATCTCCTCGACGGCGGTGGCCGTCAGGGCCGGGTCCGCAACCAGTTCGGCCCACTGGCCGGGGTGCAGGAGCAGCCGGAAGACACCCCGGGCGATCATCGAGGCCGTCGTCTCGTGACCGGCCGTGATGAGGGAGAACACGGTGTTGACCAGCTCGCCCTCCGACAGCCGGTCGCCCTCGTCCCTGGCCTGGATGAGCAGGTCGATGAGGTCCCCGCCGGGCTCCGCGCGATGCTGGGCGACCAGTTCGGCGGCGTAGGCCATGAAGTCGGTGTAGCCCTCGTAGCGCGCCTGCTCGTCGGCCGCGGAGGTGGTCAGGAACATGTCCGTCCACCGGACGAACCGCTCGTAGTGATCCATCGGCACGCCGAGCATCTCGCAGATGACACGGCCCGGCAGTTGCAGCGCGTACCCCTCGACCAGATCGAAGTCGTCGCCCAGGCCGTCGAGGAGCTCTTGGGCGATCTTCGCGATGCGGGGGCGCCACGGTTCGATCTGGCGCGGGGTGAAGGTGCCGTGCATGATCCGGCGGTAGCGGGTGTGCTCCGGCGGGTCCTGGTTGATCAGCGCGTCCGGGTCGTCGTCGATGCCGATGCCGCTCACCAGCCGTGGCAACCCCGGCAGGCGCAGGTTGCGGCTGGAGGTGGGCGAGGCCAGCAGGGTGCGGACGTCCTCGTACCTGACGGCCACCGGGACGCGGTCGCCGCTGGGCATGGCCGCCGGCTCCAGCGGCCCCGACTCCTGCCTGCGGGCGAACTCCGGCGGCGGCGTGGCGAGCGGTCCCGGCACGATGTCCGGCCAGGCCCCGTCCGGATCCAGCTCAGCGGTCATGGCAACCCCTTCCGGTCCGGGGCGCCCGGGAGACGGCCCACGCGGAACGTACGAAATGCCGTGCCGCCCGTCAACAGGCGAATCGGTCCCGTTCGGGTTCGCCGGTCCCCGTACTCGCTCCCCGGCGGGACCGCGCCGTCACGCCCGGCCGTGCTCGCCCGATGCTCGCCCGATGCCCGCCCGACGCCCTACTTCGGCGGATCGTCGACCTTGATCTTGTCTCCCGTGTCGGAGATGAAGACGACGAGCAGCTTCGCCGGTCGTGTCCGGCTGGTGTTCTCCGCGAGCACATGGTGGGCGCCCGGCGGCTCGACCCAGTTCTCGCCCTGGCGGTACGTACGCACCGGCTCGCCACCGAGCCGGCTGCGCACGGCGCCCTCGAGCACGTAGGCGTAGACGAAGGCCCGGCCGTGCCGATGCGGCGCCGCGCGCGCGGCGGGCGGGAAGTCCACGATCGCCGAGGTGAACGTCTTGCCTTTCACGTTCGGAAGCGCCTGTTCCACAAGAGGCGACAGCTTGTCGGACGGCGGCTGCGAAACCACGGCGGCGACGGGCGTCTCGCCGGTCGCGCGCTCTACCGTGGGAGCGTACGCGGTGGCCGCGGCCACCATGCCGCCGACGAGAAAGCCACCGGCAATCCGTACCCGGATCATGACAGCCCTCCTGTCCTGCCTGGACCTTCGGGGCGCACGGGAATCACGAGGTGTCTCGGCCTTTGCCCGAGAGGTCCGCGTTGTCGCTTGAGTACCGTGTCCAGTATTTCGATGTCTGACACGGGCGAATTCAAGCCTTGGCGACGGTCTGCTCAAGTTCCGCTCAAGCGGAGACTCATGACTGAGCGTCAACACCGGCAAGCGGCCCCCGGCCGGTCGCGGAGCCCTCATCGCCTTGCGCGTAACCGGCTACTCGCCTTCCGCGACCCTGATGATCGTCTTGCCGGGGGTGCGCCGGGCGGGCGCGAACGCGGAGGGCGCCTCGGCGAGCGTCAGCGTGGCCCCGACGATCGGGCGGAGTCGTCCCTCCCGGACCCGTCGGACCAGGTCCGCGAGCCGGGCGCGATCGGGCTCGACGACGAAGAAGATCGCCTGCCCGTCCCGGGGCCGGACCGTGGGGGGCGAGGCGATGGTGACGAGCGTGCCGCCGGCGCGCACCAGCGCGGCCGAGCGGTCCAGGATGTCGCCGCCGATCACGTCGAGCACCACGTCGACCTGACCGGCGTCCTCAAGGGGATCGGCCCGCAGGTCCAGGAAGGCGTCGACGCCGAGACCGAGTGCCGTGTCCCTGTCGCCGGCCCTGCCGGTGCCGATCACCCGGGCTCCCGCCTCGCGCGCGAGTTGCACCGCGATGGAACCGACGCCTCCCGCGGCGCCGTGGATCAGGACGGTCTGTCCGGCGGCGAGGCGGCCGTGGTCGAACAGGCCCTGCCACGCGGTCAGCCCCGAGATCGGCAGTGCGGCGGCCACGGTGTGGCCGACGTCGGCCGGCAGCGGCGCGAGGTTGCGGGCCTCCACCGCCGTGTACTCGGCCAGCGAACCGTTGCGGGCCCAGTCGGCCAGCCCGAAGACCCGCTGGCCGACGGTGAGGCCGGTGGTTCCGTACCCCAGCTCGGCGACGACACCCGACAACTCGTGCCCGAGGACACTGGGCGTCCGGTCCCGGCCCGCGCGATCGGACCACGTTCCCGGCCAGTCGAGCTCTCCGGGGGTGAACCCGGCGGCATGCACCCGGACGACGACGTCGTTCTCGGCGGCATGGGGGTACGGCTCCTCCGTCAGGGAAAGCCCGGCCAGACCGGCGGCGCGGTCTCGGACGGTGATGGCTCGCATGCGCAGGTCCTCGCTGTCGGCGGAGATGTCGAACAGGACGAACGTACAGGGCGTCGACCGGGATCACGGGGACCGCAGGGCGTCGGAAAGGCGTATTCCCGCACATCCCTGCCTGCGTAGACGCGGCAGCCGGGCGGTTCGCGCCGGGGAAGGCGGATCAGGCGGTGTCCGTCTTTCCGCTGTCCGCCCGCCGGGACCCTCTCCGCTCCCGACCGGTCACCGCCACGGGCGGTGGACGACCTTCTTCGTGGAACGGCCGGGATAGACGACGATCAGGTGTTCCTCGGCGGGCGCTTCGGGGTCGTCCTCGTCCCATTCGAGCTCGCGGGCGTAGACGCGCATCCGGTAGCGGCCGGGGCCGTCGACGGCCAGGTTGGGCAACGGCCCGATCGCCCCGCTGTCGCCGCCCTCAGGGTACGGCGGTACGACCAGGCGGCCGCTGCGGCTGAGGAGGCCCACCTCGACCACCTTGTCCCAGCCTTTGAGCCGGAGCGGCGGGGCGGTGCCGAACGCCTTGACCGTGAGGCACATCGCCTCGTTCTCGCCATAGGTGGTGATGGCGGCGCTGCTGCCGGCGGCGTCGATGAACCCGTCGTCGATGGCCGCGAAGACGTCACCGGCCGGGCCCTCGACGCTGTCCCGGTCGTCGGAGATGTAGTAGCCGCCTCCTTCGAAGAGCAGGTACGCGGCCGTGCCCTGCCTCCTGGCCCGCGGCTTCGGCCAGGGGTCGGCGCACCGGGCGTTCATCTCGGCTTTCCACGCGGCCAGTTCCCGCTCCTGCTCGGCCTCCTCGCGTGCCTGTTCGCGGGCCTGGTCCGCCCGTTGCCGGGCGATGACACCGGGGCACAGGAACTCCAGGGCGTCGCCGAGCTCGTCCGTGGTCGCCGACCCGCCCGCTCGCCGGAGCAGCGCCTGCCGCTCCTCGGCGCCGGGCACCGCGCACAGTTCCTCGCCATGGGCCAGGATGCGCCGTTCCGGCAGGTTCCCGGGGAACATCGCCGTCCCCGCGTGGCCGTCGTCCCTGGCGAGGCAGAGGAACGACCGGCGCCGGTCCTGCGGCCGGGTGTCGGCGTAGGACCGGATCCGCTCGCGGCAGCCCTCGTCCAGGCCGGTGAAACCGAACCGGGCGCCTTCCTCGGCGCCGACCACGACGAGCGGCAGCACGAGCGCGACGGTGACGAGCAGCCGCGGCTCGCGGCGGGTGGCGGACCGGGAGGTGGTTTCGGTGGCGGGCACGCCCGCGGGCCCGGCGAGCTCGTGCGCGGTGCGCGCCAGCCACACCGTGGTGAACACGCCGAGCGCGTTCACCACGAGCAACGAGCCGTCGAACAGCAGTCAACGGCTTTCGAAGACGAGGCCGAGCACCGGGGAAGGCCAGCGAGGCGGCGAGGGCGATCCTCCCGATGTTGATCGTGGCGCCGCTCCACCGGCCGTCGCGACGCTGCCCGATGAGGGTCATCGCCGTCCAGCCGAGGTTCGCCAGTGACCACAGGCTGAACACCCGGAAACCGGGGCTGTCGAGGAGGAACAGCAGTGCCGGGGTCAGCGTGCCGATCAGGCCGAGCGCGAGGGTGATCGCCCGGAACCGGGCCGAGACCCCGGAGACGACCCGCGCCAGCAGGATCAGCGTGGCGACCCACAGGGCCAGGCTCGCGACGTACTCCACGGTGTTGGACAGCTCTTCGACGAGTTCCCAGAGCACCAGGTCGCCGGCGACGCCCGCGTAGAGCAGGCGCCGGAGCCAGACCACGCCGCGCGGCGACCCCTCGGCGCGCGGCAGCGCGGGACCGCGCAGTACCTGCCACAGTGCCCACGCGTTGAGCCCGCAGATCCCGGCGAGCAGGGGGGCCACCCAGGCTCCCTGGATGAGGCGTGCCCAGGTCGTGGCCGTCGCGGCCACCGACAGCGCCGACACCTCGCCGGACACGACGGCGAGCACCGCGGAGACGGCCACGACGGCCAGGTAGAGGGCGACGACGGCGGCGGCCGCGCGCCCGAAGCGGTATCGGCCGACGGCGGCCCGGATTCGAGTGACGATGCGGATGATCTTAGCGACGTACCCGAGATGACCGTCACGTCGTGTTGTCCACCCACGCGCTCAACCGCCACCCCACCGGAGTCGGCCGCGGACTGGCCGGCATGCCGCTCGTGATGGCCGGCACGGCCTTCGAAGCCGGGACACACCGCTCACCTGAGCGGGTCGTGCCCCCAGTTCATGAGGGAGTATCGCCACGGGGTCTCCTTGACGTCCCCGGACGGACGCTGCGTCAGGTGGCGGCGGACGTAGCCGGTCACCTTGCGCATGTGGGCGTAGTCGTCCTCGTCCAGGTCGTCTTTCCGCTTCCGCAGGATCTCGGCGATCCGGCGGCCGGACCGGTGACCTGTCGACTCTTCGCCGCCCGACTTGTCCCCCACGCGCTTGGACTCCTCGGTCTCCAGCCAGCGTTCCAGCTCCGCGGCCGTCATGTTGACCGCCTGGCCGAAGTCCGCGGCGATCCGCTCGCTGTCCTCAGTCATGGCGGTCTTTCTTGCGCAGTGCCGACGGCTTGTGCACGGCGGTCTTGCCGCTCTTGTCGCTGCGCACGAGGTACTGCGGATCGTCGGCCGAGGCGTCCACGGTACGTCCCGCCTCCTCGGTCCGCTTCGTGATCTTCTTCTCGACCTTGCCCGAGGTCGTCGAGCCGTGCCTCTCCCACGTGACGTCGTCGCCCACCTCGGGTTCGTCCTGCTTGCGCTTGTCGGTCATGGCCTCCCCATACCCCGTACCCCTCCGGAACTCGTCGTGCCGGCCCTGAACTGGTGCTTCGCTGGATCGGATCGCCCCAACGATCGATGGGGGCGGGGTGGCCGAGGGCTCGTCTTTGGCCGGTGGTTACTCGCCGATTGCCGCCTTGGCCCGGTGTCGGCCTTCAACGGGACGCGGTCGGGGACGACCGGGGGCGGTGGACGCAGACCGCTGATTCCCCGATTTCCGGGTGCTACCCGGTGCCCCTCCGGAGGGAGGAGTGGATGGGGTGCCCTTACCGGACGGGTTCGCACCTTCACGCCAGGGGTTGGTCCGCTTCGGTTGAGAAGCCCTGCCCGCCCGCTTCGAAACCATGGTCCACACCGCCACGATCAACCTCATGACCCGCCGCCTCACCCGCGAAAAACCCAAACCGGAGAGGCGCTCAAAATCACAACCAGACAGAACTTACGGGATCAAACGCTCACTCAGTGAGCGTTTGGATCATAAGTAGGGTGTTTTGTGCTTGTTTCCGCAAACAGCGGGAGGCGTGCGGGGTGGAACGTCTGGGGAACCTGGTGTTCGTGGTGGCGCGTGGGGTGGATGCGACAGCGATCTGCGGCCTTTCTCCTGTCTGGTTCCACAATGACCTGAGGTGAACTCTTTGTGCTGGCGGCGGCGCTGCAGTTCGCTGTCGTGACCTGCGGGCCTCTGGGCTCGACGGCCTGTGGGCGGTAGGCCATTTCCATGGCTGTACCTCCCCCTTATCCCAGCGATCTGTCCGATGCCCGCTGGCAGCTGATCGAACCCGTCCTGACCGCCTGGCGCACTCGCCGTCAGGCCGGTGCGCCGGGCTTCGGACGGCCTGCCGAGCGCGATCTGCGCACCGTCATGAACGCGATCGTGTACGTGGACCGCACCGGCATCCCTTGGCGCTACCTGCCGCATGACTACCCGCCTTGGGCCACCGTGTACTGGTACTTCGCCGCCTGGCGCGACGAAGAGGTGTTCACCGAGCTAAACGGGTTGCTGCGCCGCCTGGTGCGCCAGGCCGAAGGCCGCAACCTCGAGGCGTCGGCGTGCGTGATCGACGCCCAAAGCGTCAAAACCTCCGCCAACGTCCCCGTCGCCGGCCAGGGCACGGACGCGGCCAAGAAGATCGTCGGCCGCAAACGCAGCATCGCGGTCGACACGCTCGGTCTGCTGCTCGCCGTCTTGGTCACCGCCGCCAGCGTGCAGGACTCGGCCGCCGGTATCTCTCTGCTCGACCAGCTCGCCACCGGCCATCCCACCGTCAGCAAGGCCTGGATCGATGGCGGCTACCATCGCGCACACTTCATCGACCATGCCGCCACCCTCGGCATCGACGCCCAAGTCGTACCCCGAGATCCCGCCACCCGCGGGTTCACCGTCCTGCCTCACCGATGGGTCGTCGAGCGCACCCTGTGCGCCGCGAGGCGCTCTGTTGCATCCCCGGCTGAGCCGGGAGGAACTTGGAGGGAGGTTTCTGGGTCGAATGGC
>NZ_JBPXMD010000051.1:0-38006 GCF_051918855.1 Streptosporangium sp. H16 | reverse complement strand
GCGATCGGCAGGCCGTGCTCGCGCGCGAAGGCGACGACCTCCTCGCTCCCGGAGACCGGATCCCTGGTGCCCGCCACCAGTGGCGCGCCCACCCTGGCCGCGATGTGCCTGGCCTGGACCTTGTCACCCAGTGCCGCGATCGCCTCGGGGGGCGGTCCGATCCAGGTGAGTCCCGCGTCGATCACGGCCTGGGCGAAGCCTGCGTTCTCCGCCAGGAAGCCGTAGCCGGGATGGACCGCGTCGGCGCCGGACTGCGCGGCGATCCGCAGCAGCTTGGCGATGTTCAGGTACGTCTCCGCCGGCGACTGACCGGCCAGCGCGTACGCCTCGTCCGCCATCCTGACGTGCAGCGCGTCCAGATCCTGCTCGGCGTAGACCGCCACGCTGCACAGCCCGGCGTCCCTGCAGGCACGAGCCACCCGTACGGCGATCTCACCGCGATTGGCGATCAGGACCTTCCTCATCACGTGTTCCTCCGTGAACGTGGTGACCGACGACCTCGGGTGTGGCTCGGGCTCCGCACCGCGCTCGGTCTCCGCGCCGTGCCCAGACCCTGTACTTCGCTCGATCTCTGTACTTCGCTCGATTCCTGTGCCGCGCTCGGGCTCGTACCGCGCCCGATCCCGGCCGCCGCTCAGACTCCGTACTGCGCGCGCTCTCTGTGGCGCGCCTGCTCCCTGTAGTGCGCCAGGTCCCGGTGCTGCACGCGGTCGGAGCGCGCCGATATGGCGATGGCGGTGAGGATCAGCCCTTCACGGGCCATCCAGCGGCCGCGGAACCCGGTCAGCGGGCGGCCGAACATGCTGGGCCCGGTCACCAGCAGGCGTGCGTAGAAGGTGCCGCGCAGCGGGTCGAACGTCACCGTCGCGCTCTCGAAGTCCAGCCAGCGTCTGGTCAGCGGGAACCACGCCTTGTAGACGGACTCCTTGGCGCTGAAGAGCAGGCGGTCCCAGGACGGTCCCGGGTGCTCCCGGTTCAGGACCCGGATGGCCTCGCGCTCCTCGGGTTTGGAGATGGCCTCCAGCACCCCGCTGGCGATGCCCTTGTCGGGCTCCGCGTCGATGCCGATCGTGAGCCCCTCGCTGCTCGCGCCGACCACGGCCGCGCGATAGCCCGTGCAGTGGGTGATGCTGCCGACGACGCCCTTGGGCCACTGGGGCTCGCCGCGCACACCCGGCAGCACCTGCTGCGGGGGCAGGCCGAGCGCGCTCATGGCCTTCCTGGCGCACATCCGGGCCGTCGCGAACTCAGCGCGCTTCTGCTCCACGGACCTGCTGATCACCTCTGCTTCAGCGGGAAAGAGCATGGCGTCGGCGTGGTCCTCGAAGGTGTCGGCAGCCATCGCCCATGGGGGCAGAATGTTCGCGATCAAAGCCTCGGCGTTCACAATTTCACTGTAGGGAGGCCCTGAACGCAGGAGAATCGTCGCGACGTCCTTCTGGGGTCGCGCAGAACTTGATCAGGGGGCGGACGGGGTCATCGTGTCGGTGTGATCAGCGAGGCGTCGATCGCCCGGTTGACGGCGTCGATGCGTGAGGCCGCCCCGAGCTTCACGAAGATGTTGCGCAGATGGCGCTTGACCGTGGCCTCCGTGGTGTTCAGCCGGGAGGCGATCTGCCTGTTGCTGTACGCCTGGGCGACCAGCTCGAGCACCTCTCGCTCCTTGGTCGTCAGAACCTCGGTGCGCGCGGTCTCCATCTGGGCGAGGCTCTCGGGGGAGACGACCAGGATGAGGCGGTCGGGTTCGTAGTGCACGCTCCTGATCGCCGCGACGAGTTCGTAGCGGTGCACGGTCTTGAGCAGGTAGCCCCGGATGCCGGCGGACAGCAGTTGCCGCAGGAGATGCGGCCCGTCGTACATGCTCAGGATGATGATCTGGGTGGCCGGTGAGATCATGCGTGCCCGGGAGACGGTGTGCGTGACCGCGTCGCCGGGGATCTCGACGTCGAGCAGGAGGACGTCGGGGCGCTTCTGCGAGACCAGTTCCAGGGCGGTGAACGAGGTGCCGGCCTCGCCGACGACCACCAGGTCCTCCTGCGCCTCCAGTATCTCTCGCACCCCCTCGCGGAACAGGGCGTGGTCGTCGACTATCGCTATCCTGATGGGGTGGTCACTCTTGATCATCGAAGGACCCCGGTAATGGCACGGCGAGATCGATTCGGGTGCCCCGTCCCACTTCGGTACTGATGGTGACCATGCCGCCGAGCAGGGCGGCGCGCTCCTGGATCGAGGCCAGCCCGAGGCTGTGGTGTGCGGGACGTCTATTGACGTCGAAGCCGCAACCGTCGTCGATCACCGACGCCCGCAGCTCGTGCGGCGCGATGTCGACCCTGATGTAGATGGACGACGGCCGGCCGTGCCTGAGCGCGTTGCGGATCGCCTCGCTCAGGATCAGCAGGCACTCCTCGCTGATGGCAGGTGTCGCCCAGACCTCGTCACCGTTGACGACCAGCTCCGCCGTCATGTCCTCGACGCCGATGGCCTCGAGATGCGCGAGCAGTGCCTTCTCCAGGCTCTGTATCGGTTCGAGGGGGTGTAGGTCGGAGGTCAGCTGGCGCAATCGCCACATGGCCTCCTGGATGGCCTCCTGCACCCGCTCCATCTTGACGACCGCCTGGGCGGGGTCGCTGGTGCGGTACATGACGCAGAGTTCGGCCTGCCGGTGGGCGACGCTGAGGCTCTGCCCGATGCGGTCGTGCAGTTCCCTGGCGATGCGCCCGCGCTCGGCCACGTGCGCCTCGTGCACCTTGCTGAGCAGGAATCCGGCGTAGCTGGTCGCGGCTTCCCTGATGCGGAGCGAGACGGACTGCTCCAGCGTGGTGACCACGTTCCTGAGCAGGCGGTCAGCCTCGGAGTCGTCCTGGATCCACTTGCTCAGAATGGTGAAGGCCGCTCGGAAGAACACCGAGGCGGCCAGCAGGGACTCTTTCGGATGGACACCGGTGGCCGCTCTGGTCAGGCCGATATCCCAGGACAGGAAGCGGAAGGACTCGTCGGAGTGGGGAAGACCGTTGTCCAGCGCGGCGGCTATATCGGTGAGGATCTGGTTGGCATTCGCCATGACCTGGGCTTTCGCCTGCTCGTCCTGGACGAGGACGCTCCCGACGACTTCCAGGTCCTGTTCGTACTTGGCGAGGATATCCGCTCGGCACTCTTCGATAAGAGCTGCTGACGGACTCTGCGTGCGGGCTACTCCATCGTCGTCTTCCGCCATCCTGCCCCCTGCTTCCCTGCTGCCCCCTGCTGCGTTTCCGGGTTTTCCCCAGATGTTCACATCATGGTTCATGGATGGCGAGTAGGCAACCGACACCGGGTGAACAGGGCAGTCAAGCAGGCAAACCCGAGCCTAACTCAATTATCGCGGGGCCCTTTACTGAATATCTCACAAATAGTCAGCATTTTTATATTGGAAGCAACTCGCCGACGGCGAATGTGAGGTCGGCGCAATGCCGCGAAGCGCGAACCGCGCACCCGTGGCCGTCGCCACGAGTGCGCAGTCCCTGATCAGACGCGCGGTGCGGGGCATCAGACGTGCGGCGTGACGATCACGGCCGCCTGCTTGCCGCCCCGTCTGAGGGCGACCCCGACCGCCGACAGGGCCGCGCCCACGGCGGAGGTGTCCACGCCGACGCCCCAGACCGTCGCCCCCCCGACCCGGTACTCGGCGTAGACCGCGGCCCCCGTGAGCGCACCGCCGGCCGGGTCCACCTCGGCCGCGCGGTGCACGGTGCGTACGTCGATGCCCCAGGGGGCGAGCTTGGCGCCGATGGTCCTGGCGTCGTGCTCCCCCGCACCGTCGAGGTGGAGCGTCGCGGCGACCCGCCCTCCGGCGGTGTACGGCTCGCCGACCGGGCTGTCGGAGGAGATGTACTCCTTCTCGAACAACTCCCAGACCTGTTCGGGCGAGAGCTCGCTGCCGAGCAGCTCCGCGCTCGACTGGACCACCGTCGCGAAGTCCTTCTGGAGCTCCTTCGGCAGCCGCATGCCGTACCAGGCGCTCATGATGTAGGCGACGCCGCTCTTGCCGGACTGGGTGGTGATCCGCACGATCGCCTCGTAGGTGCGTCCCACGTCCTTGGGGTCGACCGGAAGGTACGGCATTTGCCACGGCTGCTCGTCGATGCTCACGCCGGCCTCGACCGCGTCGCGCTCGAGGTCGTCGAAACCCTTCTTGATCGCGTCCTGGTGGGAGCCGGAGAAGGACGTGTAGACCAGCTCGCCCCCGTAGGGATGCCTGGGGTGCACGGGGATCTCGTTGCACCACTCGACGGTGTCGCGGATCCTGTCGATGTCGGAGAAGTCGATGCCGGGGTCGACGCCGTGGCTGAACATGTTCATCCCCAGTGTCACGAGGCAGACGTTGCCCGCCCGCTCGCCGTTGCCGAACAGGCAGCCCTCGATGCGCTGGGCGCCGGCCAGGAGGGCGAGTTCGGCCGAGGCGACCCCGGTCCCCCGGTCGTTGTGCGGGTGGATGGACAGGCAGACGTGCTCCCGGCGCGACAGGTTCCGGTCGAGCCACTCGATCTGGTCGGCGAAGACGGAGGGCAGCGAGCGCTCCACGGTCGTGGGGAAGTTCAGGATTATCGGCCGGTCGGAAGCGGGCTCCCACGCGTCCATGACGGCTTCGCAGACCTCGAGGGAGAAGTCGGCCTCGGTCTCGTTGAACAACTCAGGTGAGTACTGGAAACGGAAATTGCCACCACGGAGCTCTTTTTCGGCATATTTCTTCACCAGTTCCGTACCCCGGACGGCCAGGTCCTTGCACTGCTCCCGGTCCATTCCGAACACCACGCGCCGGAACAGCGGAGCCGTCGCGTTGTAGAGGTGGAGCGTGGCCCTGGGCGCCCCCGACATGGAACGGATCGTGCGCTCGATCAGCTCGTCGCGCGCCGGCACCAGAGCCGATATCCATACGTCGTCCGGGATCCGGTCCTCCTCGATGAGGAGCCGGACGAAGTCGTGGTCGTCCTGGCTCGCGACCGGGAATCCGATCTCGATCTCCTTGTAGCCGATGTCGACCAGCAGCTCGAACATCCGAAGCTTCCTCGCCGGGGACATCGGGTTGGCGAGCGACTGATTACCGTCTCGGAGGTCGGTGGACAGCCATCGCGGCGACGAACTAATCCGCCCGTCCGGCCACGTCCGATCGGGAAGAACGAGGGGAGTAAAATCGGAATAACGCTCTACAGGCCGGTTCGCGCCCATTCCCCAATCTCCTTCACTGAGATTATCCGACTGCCTCGGATGTTCACCATTACCAAATAGCCATTGAATTCCCCGGTCAAGACAAGTGGTCAGGAGTATTCCCGTCCCGCACCGAAGGATCACTTCGGGTATCGAAAGTTCGACCCGGTGCGCCCGTCTGGCCCTTCCGGGGTGAGACATCGGATGTCTGGGCGGGGGTGCCGTGTGTGACACTAGATCGAAACCTGGCGTCGATCTGCGACCACCTCTGTATCGGTAAACGCTTCCCACGAATGCGCCCCGGGCGAGGGGCACGACTGGAAACGATCACTCATCGATCTTCAGTTTGGCGGAAGGGCTGACAGTGATGACGACGAGCATCAGTTCCCCGACTGGGTTTCTCCCCCTCCGGCACGGCGTGCTGTGCCTGGCCGAGGCCCGTCCCTCCGTGCAGTTCAACTTCCTGCTGCGCTTCCTCACCGGGGCGTCTCTGAGTTCCGCCGTCGCCGGCGAGGGCGACCTGGGCAGGACCGCGTGGGGCGCGCTGACATGGACGCTGGCCGTCTTCGCCGTCTATCTCTACAACGGCGTCACGGACGTGTGCGAGGACCGGCTCAACGGCTCGCGCCGGCCCATAGCGAGGGGGGAGTTACCGCCTGCCTTCGCCACCGGGGTCGCGGCCGGCGCCGCGGTCGCGTCCGTCGTGATCAGCCTGGCGCTGGGGCCGGTGAACGTGGGGATGGTCGCCGTCATGCTGGCCCTCGGATACCTCTACTCGGGCCCGCCCTTCCACCTCAAGCGCAGGACCAGCGGAACGGTCGCGATCGGGCTGACGGCCAGCATCCTGACCTACTACGCCGGCGCCCACGCCTACGCGGGCGGGATCGACATCGGGACGCAGCTGATCGTCTTCGTCCTCGCCGCCTCGCTCTGGACCGCCCTGGTGGGCACGACGACCAAGGACCTGCCCGACCTGGAGGGCGACGCGGCGGCCGGCCGCGTGACGTTCGCCGTCGTGCACGGCGAGCGCGCGCTGCGGCTGGCCATCATCAACGTCTCGCTCGCCCTGCCCGCCGTCGTCACCGGGGGCGTGCTGCTGCTGGGGGATCCGTCACTGTACCTGCCCGCGTCCGCCATGTGCCTGGGCGGGCTGGCCATCGCCCTGCTCTGCCGCGGCCCGATCCCGCCAGGACCGCGCCGGCGGCGGCCGTACGCGGTCTTCATGGTCACCCAGTACGTGCTGCACGGCTGCGTGATCGTGCCGCAGATGGTGCGCGACTGGCCGCTCGTCTGAGCGACCGGTCACGCCGCTAGCGGCCGGCGGCCGGCCTGGCCGGGTGTGCCCCCTCACGTGCGAGGCCGGGAACGCGGCCGGGCTGGGCCGTCAGGTCCGGCGGCAGGTCCGAGCGCTGGGTGATGTTCAGCTTGCGGTACACGCGCGTCAGGTGCTGCTCGACGGTGCTCACCGTGATGAACAGCTTGGCGGCGATCTCACGGTTGGAGTAACCCACCGTGGCCAGGCCGGCCACCCTGCGCTCGGCGTCGCTGAGGATGGCCACCACCCTGTTCGTCTCGCCGTCCCCGTCCTCCGCGCCGCCCTCGTCGGCGAGCGCCTGGCTCAGCGGGCGGGCACCGCACTCCTGGGCCAGGGTCCGCGCGCGGCTGGCGATGATGCCCGCCCTGCGGAACTCGCCCACGCTGTGGTAGGCCTCGGTGAGGTCGATCAGCGACCTGGCCAGCTCGTAGCGGTCTCCGCACGCCTGCAGGTGCTCGGAGGCCTGGCGCAGGAACATCGGCCGGTGCCGTACCTCGCTGGTGGCGGCCAGCACCCGCAGCGCCACGCCGTCGCTGCGCTCCGAGCCGGCGCCCGACCGGCTCAGCTGCTCCTCGACCAGCTCGCGGGCCTCGTCGTGCCTGCCCAGGGCGATGAGGGCCTCGGCCACGTCCGTGCGCCAGGCGACGAACCCCGGGGTGTCCATCTTCCAGGCGGTCAGCAGTTCCCCGCAGAGCCGGAAGTCGCGCAACGCCGCCGCCGGGTTGTCGACGGCGAGCTGGTAGCGGCCGCGGGCCTGCAGGAACCGCACGCCGCACCTGGTCTGCAGCATCGCCTCGGGGAACGCGTGGTTGAGCTGCGCGAGCGCCTCGTCGTAGCGTCCCATCGCGGTGGCGGCCAGCATGAGGGTGGCCACCGGTCCGGCCACGGCCACGCCCCAGCTGCTCGGCGGAATGATCTCCAGGGCCAGCCGGGCGTACGACGCGGCCTCCTCGAGCTCTCCCTGGCGCAGCGAGAGCTCCGCCCGGATCGCGGTGAGACGCGCCCGGCGGGCGGGCGAGCCCCCGGAACGCAGCTCCCCGATCAGCGCGTCGCACCGCGGCGCCGCCCGGTTGGACCGCCCGGCGTACACGAGGGCGAGCAGCGCGCTCTCCACGGTGTCCATGGACATCTCGTCCAGGTTGGAGCCGCGCAGGATCCGCTCGGCCGTGGCCACGATCCGGTCGTGGGGACCGCCGGTGAGCACGCCGACCAGCGCGTTGATCGACTCCAGGCGCCGGCTCACCTGGAACGGCAGCACCGCCTCGCTGATGTTCTTGCCCGCCCAGCTGTCCATGTGGGCCAAAAGCGGCGGCGCGGAGCAGCGCAGCCACATCCTGGTGCTCACGCCCTCGGCGACCGTGTGCGGGTCGGTGTCGCCGAATTCCGCCGTGCGCTCCAGGACGTCGCAGGCGACGTCCATCCTGCCGTGCCACAGCAGCGCCCTGGCCAGGATGATCGCGTCACTGCCGCGCAGGCTCCCGTTGTGCAGCGCGTCAGTCAGCTCCTCCATGTGGCTGATCGGCGTCTTCGGGTCGATGCGCCACTCGGCGCGCATCAGCATGGTCGCGATCGACGTGCGCTCCTGGTCGTCCAGGCGTCCGCGCAGGGCGAGCTTGAGGTAGTCGACGGCCGACTCGACCTCGCCGTCGGTCAGCCTGCGGCGGGCCGCCGAGCGCAGCACGGGCACGGCCCAGGGGGCGTCGGCGTCGTCGGCCTTGCTCAGCTGCTCGGCGATCGCCAGGTCGGAGGCGCCCTCACTGTTCAGCAGCTCGGCCGCGCGCCGGTGCATGTACTGGCGCTTGTCGGCCCCGAGGTCGGCCAGGACCGCCTCCTCGCCCGCCTCGTGGTGGAACCGGCCGTCGGCCAGCAGGCCCGCCGTCTCCAGCCAGCGGATCGACAGGGGGACCGACGGCGTGTCCGAGCGGGCCAGCCGGTGGACGAGCGCGGGATCGTCGATCGCCGCCGCCCATCTGGCCACGTCCAGCAGGGCCGGGTCGACGCGGTGCAGGCAGGACAGGACGGCCTCGCCGTACCTTTCCGCCGGCGCTCCCGTGCCGTTCCTCGCGAAGTCCTCGAGGAGGCCGTCCACGAGGATCGGGTTGCCGCCGCTGAGGTCGTGCCACTCCGGCGCCAGCCGCTCGGCCGTCTCGTGTCCCAGGCGCTCGCTCACCATGCTCCGCACGGCGTCGCGCGAGAGCGGAAGCAGCCGGATGGCGGTGCAGTGCGGCTGCCTGATGATCTCGGTGGGGAAGAACCTGTCGGCCTGGTGCGGGTAGTCGGCGTGCCCGAACACCGTCATCACCGGCGACGACCTGGCCCGGCGCATGAAGTACGACAGGCACATCTGCGAGGCGCGGTCGGAGTCGTGGACGTCGTCGACGACGATCACCAGCGGGAGCTGTTCCGCCAGGGACAGCAGCACCCCGCAGAGCCCCTCGACGGTCTGGGTCTCCAGCCGCTCGCCGCCCTCGCGCAGGAGGTCCATCGCGCGCTCGCGCAGCCGCTCGCCCAGGGGGGCGTTGTGGAAGAGCTGTCCCAGCACGCCGAGCGGGAGGTCGCTCTCCGCCCGCGACGCCGTCGCCACGAGCGGGAGCGCCCCGCGGCCGTAGGCCTGCTCGGCGAAGGAGTGCAGCAGCTCGCTCTTACCGGTGGCGACCACTCCGGTCACCATCGCGACCCTGCTCCTCCCCCCGACGGTCTCGGTGAGGAGCCCCTGTAAGGAGGCCGTAGCCGCGTCTCTCTCAAAGAACCCCATACCGAACACCCCTCACGAGAGTGAGAACGATTGCCCATGGTCTGCATAACCGATTCACGACTAATACGCTACGCCGCCCCTTATACGCCCACAACGGGGTGACCCTTAATAGCATCCGATCTACAACTTTCGATTCTCGGTGGACACGAAAAAGCGCCGCGCCCGGATTTCGGAGGGCGCGGCGCACGGAAGCGGGCGTCTGTGGTCCTTGATTATTCAGCGATCCTCGTCCTGGTTGTCCACCGGTAGATCAGCCCCTGGCAGGCGCCTTCGAGGTGGTAGTGCTCCTCGGTGCGCTCGAAGTGCTCGTAGCCGCTCCGGTACTGAATCTTCACCTTTCCGTCCGCCTTGTCCAGCCGTCGGTATCGGGCAGTCTCCGGAAAGTCGACGGGTCCACCGAGAAGAAAGACACTGACATCGTACGGGCCGTGGTCGGAAATCGTGCAATCCGCATGAACCTCTCGTGTAGAGCCGGGGGCTATGGTCACGGGCACCTCCATGGATTGGCCTTTATCACATATTAGAAAACAGTTTTCCGTGAGGCACCCCCAATTGACCCCTACGACTAACTGTCGCGCGCGGTCCAGCGGAACGTCCGCAGGCACAGGACCAGGCCGACCACGCACCACAGGCCCAGCGCCAGGGCCACCATCGGGAGCTCCCAGCTGCCGGCCGGCTCCAGGACCACCGCCTGCTCGGGCAGGAACACCGACCGCATGCCCTGGGTCATCCATTTGAGCGGGAAGATCGACGCGAAGATCTGCAGGATCCACGGCACGTCGGAGAAGGGGATGTAGACACCGGAGCAGAACTGCACGATGAGGAAGGGCAGCGTGATCACCGCGTTGGCCCCGCGCGTGGACTTCGGCAGGCTGCCGATCGCGATGCCCAGGAAGGTGCAGGCCATGCCGCCGAGGAGGAGGACCCAGGTGAACGTCAGCCACTGGTGGACGGTGGTGGGCAGGTTGATGCCGAACATCAGCACCCCGACCGCGATCAGGAGGATGACCTCGGCGATCATGCACACCAGGACCTGGATGATCTTCCCGCCGAAGTAGGCCGTGCGCGGCATGGGCATGCCGTACAACCTCTTGAGCGTCCCGTCGTGGCGCTCCAGCGTGATGTTGATGCCCAGGTTCTGGAAGGACGTGCCCATGATGCCGGCGCCGATCATGCCGGCGGTGAGGATCTGGGCTCCCGTGACGCCGGGCAGTCCCTGCCTGCTGCCCGACATGGCGCCCAGCAGCATCAGCATGATCGCCGGGAGCGAGAAGATGACGATGAACTGGCTCTTCGTGCGGAAGAAGCCCTTGAGCTCCATCGCGCCGCGCTTCAGGGTCAGCCGGCCGGCGCTGGGCAGTCGCACCGCCTGCACCGGTCGGATGTCGGGTGGTTGCGTCGGTTGCATCGGCAACGTGGTTGTCACAGCTGTTCTCCGATAAGGCCTAGGTAGGTGTCTTCGAGAGTCGGCCGTCTGACGGTCAGGTCGGGGATCTCCCCGTCGAACTGCGCGATGAGCTCCGCGACGACCTTCGTGGGCGTCGGGGTCTTCACGCGGCGTTCCCCATCCGGGGTGGACCAGCTGACCGTCGCGTCCGCCTCGGCGCGGCCGGCCAGCGTGGCCGGCTCGCCGATCGCGACGACCCTGCCTCTCGCGATCACGCCCACCCGGTCGGCCAGCGCCTCGGCCTCGTCGAGGTAGTGCGTGGTCAGCACGATGGTGGTGCCCTCGTCGGAGAGCAGCGAGATCAGGCCCCAGAACTGGCGGCGGGCCTCGGGGTCGAATCCGGTGGTCGGCTCGTCCAGGAAGAGGAGCTCGGGGTTGCCCACGACGCCCAGGGCCACGTCGACCCTGCGCCGCTGGCCGCCGGAAAGGTGGCGGATGTGGGCGTCCGCCTTGCCGGACAGGCCCACCAGCTCGATCACCGAGTCCGGGTCGCGCGGGCGCGGGAAGTAGCTCGCGAAATGGTGCACCGTCTCGCGGACGGTGAACTCGGCGGCGTCGGTGGCCGACTGCAGCACGATTCCGAGCTTGGACCGCCAGAGGCGGCCGGCCCGGCCGGGGTCCTCGCCGAGCACGCTGACCTCACCGCCGTCCCGGCGGCGGTGACCCTCCAGGATCTCGACTGTGGTCGTCTTGCCGGCGCCGTTGGGGCCCAGGAGCGCGAAGACCTCACCCCGGGCGATGTCCAGGTCGATGCCGTCGACGGCGTTCAGGTCGCCGTATTTCTTACGCAGCTCACGTACACGTACTGCTGAGTCGCTCATGCTCCATAGGGTTCGAGATCGGCAGGGTTTGCGATATTCATCCTTCGGAACCCCGTCTCTACTCCCTTCGATACCCCTACGGCGACCCGCGCCTGGTCAGCGGCCTGATTCTCCGCGTCCGCCGACGGAACCCCGACCGGGACGGCCGACCCCCATCAACCGTTCGGTGGATTACGAAGACCCGGTGCAGCGGGGATTCTCGACACATGACAGTCATCGAGATCAACGGCCTGCAGAAGAGCTACGGGACGCACAAGGCACTGGACGACGTCACCCTGACGGTCGAGCGAGGCGAGATCTTCGGCATCCTCGGCCCCAACGGAGCCGGCAAGACCACCGTGGTGGAGTGCGCGTCCGGGCTGCGCAAGCCCGACGGCGGCACCCTGCGCGTGCTCGGCATGGACCCGCAGACGCAGCGGCGCGAGTTGCTCCAGCGCATCGGCACCCAGTTGCAGGAGGCCGCGCTGCCCGACGCCATCAGGGTCGGCGAGGCGCTGAAGATGTACGCCTCCTTCTACGACAAGCCCGCCGACTGGAACGCCCTGATGGAGGAGTGGGGGCTGACCGAGAAGAGGCGCGCCCGCTTCTCGGGCCTGTCCGGTGGCTGGAAGCAGCGCCTGTTCATCGCGCTGGCCCTGGTCGGCAACCCCGAGGTCGTCTTCCTCGACGAGCTGACCACCGGCCTGGACCCCTCCGCCCGCCGGATGACCTGGAACCTGATCCGCGCCATGCGCGACCGCGGCGTCACCGTCGTGCTGGTCACCCACTTCATGGACGAGGCGGACGCCCTCTGCGACCGCATCGCCGTCATCGACCGGGGGCGCGTCGTCCACCAGGGCAGCCCCGGCGACCTCCTCACCAGGGACGCCTCCGGCTCCCTCGACGACGCCTACTTCGCACTCATTGAGAGGACCGTGTAATGAAGGGTCTCGGCAACGTCATCGCGATCGAGCTCAAGCTGGCCATGCGCGACCCGATGGCCGCCTTCTTCGCCCTGGCCTTCCCCATGGTCATCCTGTGGATCAAGATGCGCAACGGCGGCTCGCTGCCCAGCGGGCTGCCCATCATCGAGGCCGTCGTCCCGATGCTCAGCGTCTTCGTCATCGGCCTGGCCTCGCTGGTCGTCCTGCCGGCCACGCTGGCCCAGTACCGCGAGCGCCGCGTGCTCAAGCGGCTGCGCGCCACCCCCGCCTCCCCCACCATGATCTTCGGTGCCCAGTGGGTCGCGCACATGCTGCTGGCCGTGCTCGGCGGCCTCCTGCTCGGCGTCGTCGGCCTGATCGTCTACGGCATGAACGGGCCGGCCGACCCGGCCGGTCTCGTTCTCGCCTGGGTCCTCGGCGCCGCCAGCCTCGGCGCCATCGGGCTGCTCATCGGCGCCCTGGTGCCCAGCGGCCGCGCCGCCACGGTGATCGGCCTGGCCGCCTTCTTCCCCATGGTCTTCGTCTCCGGCGCCATGAGCGCCCGCGAGACGCTGCCGGAGTCGATGCGCTCCGTCGGCGACTTCACCCCCATGGCCCCCGCCGTCCAGGCCGTCCGCGCCGCCTGGGAGGGCCAGCCCGCCTCCCCGCTCACCCTGGCCGTGCTGGTCGCGATCACCATCGTCGCGGGCGGGGTCGCGCTGAAGGCGTTCCGCTGGTGACGACCATCGAGCCCAACGTCTCGCGATGGGACCGCGCCTGGCCGGCCCTGCCGTACCTCTTCGTCCTGCTGCCTACCGTCTTCGCCCTGCTGCGGGACTGGCGGCTGGACGTGGTGGTCCTGGCGGTGTGCACCGGGGTCTGGCACTGGTTCATGGTCTCATCGCGGTTCAGCCGGATCGAGCGGCCGGTGGTGGCGATCGTCTACTTCGTCGTGATGCTCGCCTTCATCGCGGCGCTGATCAGGATCGACCCGGTGTTCACGGTGGCAGGCCCCGGCGCGTTCATCCAGGCCTTCACCCTGCTGCGCGGGTGGACGGCCTACGCGGGGGTGGCCGCCACGGCCGCCGTCCTGGTCGGCGTCCGCCCCGGGTCCCGGCCGCCGCAGGAGCTGATCTTCTCCTTCCTCGTCGCCGTCCTGATCGCCTCGACCGTCGGCCTGTTCATCCAGACCATCTCGAAGCAGAACCAGCAGCGCAAGGTGATGATCGCGCAGCTGAAGGCGACCGGCACCAAGCTGGCCGCCCTGGCGGAGGAGAACTCGAACCTGCAGTCACAGCTGCTGACCCGCGCCCGCGAGGCGGGCGTGCTCAGCGAGCGCCAGCGGATGGCCAGGGAGATCCACGACACGATCGCCCAGGGGCTGACCGCCATCCTCACCCAGCTCGAGGTCGCCGAGAACGTCATCGACGACGTGCCCGCCGCCCGCTCCAGGCTGAACACCGTGCGCGGGCTGGCCAGGGACAGCCTCAACGAGGCGCGCCGGTCGGTGCTGGCGATGCGTCCCGCTCCGCTGGAGGAGGCCCAGCTCGCGACCGCTCTGGAGGACGTCGCGGCCACCTGGTCGCAGACGTCGGGCGTGCCGGTTCCGGTGTCGGTCACCGGTGACGCCAGGCCGCTGCACGCCGAGGTGGAGATGACCCTGCTGCGGGTGGCGCAGGAGGCTCTGGCCAACGTCGGCAAACACGCCTCCGCCAGCAGGGTCGCCGTCACGCTGTCCTACATGGAGGATGTGGTGGTGCTCGACGTACGCGACGACGGATCCGGATTCGACCCCGAGAAGGTGGAACCGTCCATCGCGGGCGGGTTCGGGCTCGTCGCGATGCGCCAGCGCGTCACCCGGCTGGCCGGGGACTTCGAGATAGAGACCGCTCTCGGCCAGGGAACGGGTGTCTCTGCTACGGTGCCCGCCATCACCGCCGACTCCAGAAATGCGTGAGGCATGCCGATTCGTATCATCGTCGTGGACGATCACCCGGTCGTCCGCGACGGGTTGCGCGAGATCTTCTCCACCGACGAGGCCTTCGAGGTCGTCGGCGAGGCGGCCGACGGGCCGGAGGCTCTCGTCCTGACACGCCAGACCAACCCCGATCTCGTGCTGATGGACCTGCGGATGCCGAAGATGAGCGGCACCGAGCTGATCCGCCGGCTGCGCGAGCAGACACCGGACATCAAGGTGCTGGTCCTGACCACGTTCGACAACGACGCGGACGTGCTGCCCGCCATCGAGCAGGGCGCCACCGGCTACCTGCTCAAGGACACGCCGCGCGTCGAGCTGCTCCGCGCCGCGCAGGCGGCCGCCCGCGGCGAGACGGTGCTGTCCCCCACCGTGGCCGGGCTGCTCATGCAGAAGGTGCGCGCGCCCGAGCAGCAGACGCTGAGCCGGCGGGAGCTGGAGGTGCTCGGGCTGATCGCCCGCGGCGCCACCAACCGCGAGGCCGCCGCGAAGCTGTTCATCACCGAGGCGACGGTCAAGACGCACCTGCTGCACATCTTCGCCAAGCTCGGGGTGAAGGACCGGGCCTCGGCGGTGGCGGCGGCCTACGAGACCGGGCTGATCAAGCGGGCCTCCGAGACCTGACTTAAGGGCGCCTAGGGGTGGGCCGCCTCGTCCGGTGCTCCGTAGCGTGAACATGTCTGCCCTGTTCATGCGAGTGGACACCCCCTGGGACGAATGGAGATGGTCCATGAACACGCTTGCGCTGGCCGACCCTCGTACCGAGCTGGCGAACGTGGGAGGCAAGGGCGAGTCCCTCGCCCGCCTGGCCCGGGCCGGGCTCCCGGTTCCGCCGGGCTTCCACGTCACCACCACCGCCTACCGTGCCTTCGTGACCCACCACGATCTGCGGGAACGGATCCTGTCGAGCGACGCGGCGGAGGCCGCCGCCCTGTTCGCCGCCCACGAGGTGCCTCAGGACATCGCCGACGACATCCGGGCCGCCTATCGCGAGCTGGGCGACGAGCCCGCGGTGGCCGTACGTTCGTCGGCGACCGCGGAGGACCTGCCCGGGATGTCGTTCGCCGGGCAGCAGGACACCTTCCTCAACATCCGCGGCGCCGAGCAGGTCCTGGACGCGGTCAGGCGCTGCTGGGCCTCGCTGTGGACCGATCGGGCCATCGCCTACCGCGAGCGCAACGGCGTCCCCCACGACGAGGTGGCCCTCGCCGTCGTCGTCCAGGAGCTCGTGCCCGCCGACGCGGCGGGCGTGATGTTCACCGAGGACCGCGACCACCTGAGCATCAACGCCGCGTGGGGACTGGGTGAGGCGATCGTCGGCGGGCTGGTCACGCCCGACACGATCACGCTCGACCGCGCCGACCACACGGTCGTCGAGGAGCACATCGCCGCCAAGACCGTGATGACCGTCCGCGGGGCCGAGGGCACCCACGAGGTGCCGGTGCCGGAGACCGGGCGCGACCTGCCCGTGCTGTCGCGGGCGCAGGCCGTCCGGCTCGCCGAGCTGGGCATGACGATCGAGGAGCTGTACGGCCACGCCGTGGACGTCGAGTGGGCCATCCACGAGGGCAGGCCGTACATCCTGCAGGCCAGGCCCATCACCGGGCAGCGCGAGGTGTGGAACGACTCGCTCAAGGGCGACTACCTGTGGACCAACGGCAACCTGGGCGAGGCGATCCCCAGCGTGATGACGCCGTGCACCTGGTCGCTCGTGCAGGCGTTCATCAGCGAGATCATGGTCGCCGGGCACCTCGGCGGCCACCCCCAGTGCGGCAACATCGGCGGCCGGGTCTACATGAACATGAGCCTGACCGCCTCCCTCGGCAGGGCCCTGGGCATGACCAAGAAGATCAGGGACACCCAGGAGCCGGTGTACGGGCGGCTGCCGGAGGGGGTCGAGACCCCGCTGCTGCCGATGTCGCGCTGGCAGACCCTCAAGGCGGCCAAACCGCTCCTGGCGGGCCGCCGCGCCATCCAGCAACTCGTGGACCGGATCCCCGAGTACGTCGCGTCCGCGCCCCGGACCACCGAGGCCATCCGCGTCAGGATCGCCGGGACGGCCACCGGCGCGGACCTCGCCGCGCTCTGGGAGAGCGAGGTGGAGCCGAGGTTCCGCGAGTGCAACCGCATGCTCGCCGCCGCCGCCCGGCAGGACGCCGGCTCGCTGATCTACCTCGGCTCGCAGCTGACCAAGCTCGCCGGGGAGGCCGACGCCGCCGTGCTGATGTCCGGGATCCAGGCCGCGGACGGCCGGCTGGAGAGCCTCGGCCCGCTGCTCGGCCTGGCGCGCTTCAAGCGCGGCGAGATCTCCCGCGAGGAGTACGTCCGCAGGTACGGCCATCGAGGCCCGGACGAGTTCGAGGTCTCCGTGGCCCGGCCGGTGGAGGACCCGACCTGGCTCGACAGGCAGATCGCCGGGCTCACGGTCGACCCGGCCGAGCTGCTGACCCGCCAGGACGAGGCGAGCGACGCCGCCTGGCGCAGGTTCCGCGAGCGGTATCCGAGGCAGGCGGAGAAGTTCCGCCGCAAGATCGACCGCTGGGAGGAGATCGTCCGCGCCCGCGAGGAGACCCGCTCGGAGATGATGCGCGGCTTCTGGATGGTGCGCGACTTCGTCGTGCGGGCCGGCGAGGTGACCGGGCACGGTGACGACCTGTTCTTCCTGACGATCGAGGAGGTCCTGGACGTGCTGCGCGGCTCGCGCCGACCGCTCTCGCAGGTGGCCAAGCGCAGGACGACCTACGAGCTGTACAAGGCGCTCCCGCCGTACCCGGGCATCATCCGCGGCAGGTTCGACCCGGAGCGGTGGGCGGCCGACCCGAACCGCCGCGGCGACGTGTTCGACGCCGGCGCGACGGTGGCGCCCCCCTCGCAGACCATCAGCGGCTTTCCCGGCGCGGCGGGCGTGGTCGAGGGCATCGCCCGGGTGATCTCCTCCGTGGCGGACGGCGACCGGCTCGCGGAGGGCGAGATCCTGGTGACGACCGTGACCAACGTGGGCTGGACGCTCCTGTTCCCGCGTGCCGCGGCGGTGGTCACCGACGTCGGCGCGCCGCTGTCGCACGCGGCCATCGTGGCGCGCGAGCTGGGCATCCCGGCCGTCGTCGGCACCAGGAACGCCACCATGCGGATCCAGGACGGCGACCTGATCCGGGTCGACGGCGGCCAGGGCAGCGTCGAGATCGTCCGGGTGCCGGCGGTGGTCTGACCCGCGGAAAGGCCGCGGTCCCGGTGGGGCCGCGGCCTTTTTCCTTTTCCTGTCGCCCTGTCGCTCTGTCGCTCTGTCGCTCTGTCGTCCTGTCGAAGGCTCAGCGGGTCGCGGTGAGCATCCGCATCCCGAGCGGGAGCTCGACCAGCTTGCCGGGGATCAGATCCGCGCTCTCCAGCAGCGTCCGGTACTCCTCCTCGGTCCGCTCCCGCCCGCCGGTCATCACCATCATGTGCAGGTCGTAGGCGAGCGGCAGGTGACTGTCGGCGGAGACGACGCGTTCGATGATCAGTAGTTCCGCCCCCGTCTCCATCGCCCTGGCGCAGTTGCGCAGCAGCCGGACGCACCGGTCGTCGTCCCAGTCGTGCAGGATGCGGGAGAGCAGGTAGACGTCCCCGCCCGCCGGGACGGACTCGAACAGGTCGCCGCCGACCAGCTCGCACCTGTCCAGCACCTCCATCCGGTCCAGGTGCGCGGGCGCCTTCGCGACGACCTCGGGTACGTCGAACAGGATCCCCCCGGTCTCCGGGTGGTCCCGCAGGATGGTGCCGAGCAGGGCGCCGGTGCCGCCCGCCAGGTCCACCACGGTCCGGGCGCCGGAGAAGTCGTGCGCCATGGGGACCTCGCGGAAGAACGCGGCGCCCGCCGCCATGCCGGCGTTGAAGACGGAGGCCTTGCCGGGATCGTCCGTCAGGTGCGCGAAGACGGGCCTGCCGAAGACGTGCTCGAAGGCCGTCTCGCCGGTGCGCAGGGTGTGCGGCAGCCCTCGCCACGCGGCGCCGAAGTAGTCCTCGCCGTAGAGCGCGGCGAGCGGGCCCAGCTCGTCGCGGCCCAGCAGGGTGCCCATCGGGGTGAGGCCGTACCTGCCGTCCTCGTCGGTGTCGACCAGGCCGACCCCCGCCAGCAGGCGGAGCAGACGGCCGAGCGCGTCGGGATGCGCGCCGACCGTTTCCGCGATCTCACAGGAGTACAGGCGGCGTTCCGCGATCGTGTCGGCGACCCCGAGCCGGACGGCGGCGAAGGTCGCCTCCGCCACCCATCCGCCGGTGAGGATCCTCATGAGCTCGTGTTCCATCATCGAATACCTCCGGCGTGGAATCCCCCGGCTCCAGCCGCGGGGAGGAAGTCAAGGCGTTCCCTACGGTGTGGAGGGCCAGGCCATGGAGACGGCGCGGAGCACGTGGGCGACCACGTCCGTCCGCCTTGGTACGAGGTAGAAGTGGTCGCCGTCCAGCACGCGGGCGGCGAACCGGTCACGGGTCAGCTCGCTCCACCGCGCGGCCTGTTCCGGGGTCACCTCGGGGTCGCCGTCGCCGAGCATCGCGGTGACGGGGCAGTGCAGCAGGCCGCCCGGACGGTGCCGGTAGGTCTCGTCGACCCGGTAGTCGTTGCGGACCACCGGCAGCGTCAGCTCCCTGATCACCGGATCCGCCAGGTGCTCCTCCTCCACGCCGCCGAGGCGTACCAGGTCGGAGATCAGGTCCTCGTCGGTGGTGTGGGCGTCGCCCGGCCGGTGGTCGTGCGGCGCGTGCCGCCCGGAGGCGAACAGGTGCACCACGCCCCGGCCGCGCGCCTCCAGCTCGCGCGCCACCTCGTAGGCGATGAGGGCTCCCATGCTGTGCCCGAACAGCGCGACCGGCCGGTCGAGGAGGGGCGCCATCGCGTCGGTGACGAGCTTGGCGATGTGGTGGGCGTCGTCGATCAGCGGGTCGGCGCGCCGGTCGGCGCGTCCCGGGTACTGCACGGCGCGCACCTCGACGGCCGGCGGCAGGGTGTGGTGCCAGGACCGGTAGAAGTTCGCCGAGCCGCCGGCGTGCGGGAAGCAGAACAGCCGCAGTCCCGACCGCGGCCTGGGGTCGTAGCAGTGGAACCAGCTCATGAGATCTCCGCTGCGGAAAGGGGGCGTGGTGCGGCCTGGACCAGTAGTTCGGGACGGCCGATCGCCGCGGTGGCGTCCAGCCAGAGGCGGCTGAGCGTCAGGTAGTACTGGCCCTGCCGCATCGGATCGACGGCCTCTTCTGCGGCCTGGCGCAGGTCGGTCAGCGCGCGCCGGATACCGCTCGGCCACAGTGATCCGACAATTTCCTGAAATGTCGGCGCCTGTTCCGGTCCGAGGAGTGTGGCGCTCGGCAGGCGGAGGTGGCCCTCCTCAAGGTCGAAGCGGTCGTCGGCGTCGCGGCCGACGTACATGCGGGGACTCCACACGATCGGCCCGTGCGTGTTGACCAGCGTGAGGTTGCCGCCCTCCGTGCCAAGCGTGATGCGGTGCAACAGGTGCAGGTGGGCGTCGGGGTCGTTGGGAGCGATCTGGTTCTGCACCCGCAGGGTCAGCGGCACGCCGCCGATCGTGCCGGTGAGGCAGCTGAACGGCGTCCCCTGTGCCACCGGGCCGAACGTCCACGGCCGCAGCCCGCCGAGCGCGCGGCCGAGGATGTCGAACAGGGCGTAGGCGACGTGGACGCTGCAGGCGGCGTCGACGTAGAGGGGCCGCTGGAGCTCGCACAGCCGGCGGGCGGCCTCGACGAACCGGCGCACCGGCTCCAGGTGCACGTAGAGCGTGTTCACGTGGTGAACCGCCGACGAGGCCCGCGCGGTGCGCAGGCACCGGGCCAGCTCGTCCGCGTGCAGCGGGTGCTCCTGGAGCACGTGGACGCCGCGGGCCAGGAGCGCCTTGGCCAGCTCGCTGCCCTCTCCCCCAACGACCCCGGAACGCACGACGACGCAGGCCAGGTCGGCCAGGTCGGGCACCTGGTCGGGGTCGGTGAGCAGCGGCACGCCGTACGCCCTGGCGTATCCGGCGGACCGGGCGCCCCCGCGGGCCAGGATGCCCGTCAGCTCGAACGGCCCGTCCGCCAGGGCCGACAGGTAGACCTGGCCGAATTTCGTCCCGCAGACCACGACCCGCTTCACAGCGCGCCCTCCTCGAACGCCGGCGCGGCCAGGTCGATCCTCGGGATGTCGTCAGAGATCTCGATCTTGGCCACGGGTTCCAGGTCGGCCAGCATCCTGGCGGGGTCGAGCACGCCGTCGGCGTAGTGGAGGCCGGCCTCGACCTCGCCCCGCAGCACGGCCTCCGTCGTGTGCGCCACGACCGCGGCGGTGAGCTCGTAGGAGTCGTCCACCCGCAGCGCCATCGTGCGGGTGGTGCCGGGACCGCTGAGCTGGAAGAGCAGGACGTAGTACGGGGTGCGCCCGGCCAGTTCCAACTCGGCCACGCGCATCAGGTCGGCCGCCGAGACCGCCGCGCTCATCGCGGCCATGACGCGGTCACCGGTGATGACGTTGTACCAGCGCGCCTCCTCCAGCCCCAGCTCCCCGGCCACCCGCGCCGCCTCTGCGCCGAGGAAGGGGTAGGCGGTGACCGGTCCGTGGAAGTAGGGCAGCTCGACGCCGTACGCCGGGGCCAGCGCCCGCGAGACCGTGGCGCCGCCGCGCCAGGCGGCCAGCGCCTCGCCGTGATCTCCTCTGCCGCTGAGCAGGACGTCCCCGGCCGCGGCGGGGGTGAGCCGGTCGAGGCCGCCGGTGTACACGTCGAGCCGGTGCGGGCCGGCTCCGGCGAACCGCGCGAGGTGGCGCGGCAGCAACCCGGTGAGGCCGGGCAGCATCCCGGCCGAGAGCACCGCCGTCGCCCCGGCCGTGCCCGTGCTCGCGAGCCCGGCGAACGCCGGGCCGTCGCCCGCGGCGTCCACGTAGTCGGCCCCGGCGAGGAACGCGGCGCGCGCCACCCGGTCGAGCAGCAGGTAGGAGGGGCCGGCGCAGTTGACCACGACCGTGCAGCCCCGGCAGAACCTGGCCAGGGCGGCCTCGTCGTAGGCGTCCACCTGCCAGGCCTCGCCGCGGCCGCCCAGCTCCTCGCCGACGAAGCGGCGGGCCGCCTCCAGGTCGCGCCCGCCGATACGGACGCCGCGGACGCCACGGCCGGCGAGCAGCCGCGCCGCCGCACCGCCGACCGCGCCGTACCCTCCGACGATCCCGATCATGCCGAACCGCCGGTGATCAGCCGGGCCACGCCCGGGGCGTGCGCCTGGTCGAGACAGCTGAAGTGGTCGCCCGCCACGTCGATGACGGTGAGCCGGCCCAGGCAGAGTTCCCGCCAGAACTCGGTCATGTCGTCCTGGAGGGTCGGCACGACGTTGGTGACGCCGCGCTGGCGCAGGAACGTGATGTCACCGGCGTAGGGCTCGGGGTCGTAGTGGGTGACGGCCGCGAAGCTCTGCCTGAACACCCGGTGGGCGAGCTCCACCCGCTCGGGCGGCTGCCCCAGCTCGCGGGCGAGGGCGGCGAGCCGTTCCCGGTGCGGGGGCAGGGCGAGCGCGGTGAAGCGACGGCCGATCTCCGCGAGCCCGGGGTCGGGGTCGTCCGCGAGGGCGGCCAGGCTTCCCTCGCGCACCTGTCCCGGCGAGCCCTCCTGGACGGCGTGCAGCGCCCTGGCCAGGTCTCCGCCGGGGTAGCCGAGCCGGACCGGGTCGACGCCGCACGCCTGGGCGAAGCCGTACTCCAGCATGAGCTCGTCGGTGATCCGGTAGGGGAACCGCGAGCTGCTGATGACGGTGAGGTCCTCGACGACCGCGCCGCTCTCGGTGAGCTGGCGGGCGAGCTCGGTGGCGATCAGCCCGCCCATGCAGTAGCCGACGATGCGCACGCGCGTCACGCCCTCCTTGAGCAGGAGCCGCGCGTAGGATCCGGCCAGCGTCTCGGCCGCCGTGTCGGGGTCCAGCTCCAGGTAGCGCTCGGCGTCGTCGATCGCGAGGCCGAACACCGGCGTGCCGGCGAGTTCCGCGGCCAGGGCCCGGTAGGGGGTGAGGGTTCCGGTGCCGTCGTGGACCAGCACGCGGGCCGTCCCCTCGCCCTCCGACAGGCGCACCAGCGAGCTGGCGTGCGTGCGGGTCAGCCCGTGGTCGCGGTCCTCGCGCGCCTGGCGGAGGTGGGCGGCCAGCGCGGCGACGGTCGGCTGGTTGACCAGCTGGCGGACGAGGCTGTCCCAGTAGAAGTTGCCCGCCTCGGGCAGTTCCTCGCGGACCCGCCCGGCCAGCCGGGTGACCAGCAGGGAGTCGCCGCCCAGGGTGAAGAAGTCCTGGTCGCGGCCGACGCGCGGGAGGCCGAGCAGCTCCGCCCAGAGCGCCGCGAGCCGCTGCTCGAGATCGTCGCGCGGCTCCTCGCCCGCGGGTGCCGCCTCCCCCGCGGCCCGGGGCAGCAGGGTGGCCAGCGTGGTCCTGTCGATCTTGCCGTTGTCGGTCAGCGGCAGCTCGTCGACCACCTGGATGTGGGACGGGATCATGTAGTCGGGCAGCCGTTCGGCCAGGAAGGCCCGCAGCTCGGCGAGGTCGATGTGCTCGCGGTCGGCGGGGAAGCGGGCGGCGAAGACGCACTGGCCCAGCGGCGCCAGCGGGTCGGCGGACCCGGGCAGGCAGGCCAGGGTCTCCGCCCCGGCCGCGGCCAGCAGTCCGAGCCACTCCTCGCGGGTGATGAACGTGCGGTCGCGGCCGCGCCGCACGTCGTCGTAGTCGCGCGGGCTCATCAGGAACTCCATCGAGCTCATGATCTGCACGTGCTCCCGGGTGGTCTCGATGAACACCAGCCAGCCGCCCGGCACGAGCAGCTCGCGGAACCTGTCCAGGACCACGCCCGCGTCGTGGGCGTTGTGCAGGACGTTGGCGCAGAGGATGACCTCGAAGGAGTTGGGCTCGTAGCCCTGGTCGCGGTAATCGGCGTTGATGTCGAACAGTCCGTAGTGCACCCAGGGGTGGTCGGCGAACCGCTCGGCCGCCCGGGTGAGGAAGAACCTGGACAGGTCGGTGAAGAGGTAGTCGACCCGGTGACCGGCCAGTTCGGGGATGAGCTCGGCGCTGGTGCCGCCCACGCCCGCGCCGGCCTCCAGCACGCGCAGCGGCCCGCCGGTGTGCTCCTCCGCCACGCGGCCGATCACGGCCCGGACGACGCGGTTGACGTAGCGGCTGAGGACGTTGTCCTTGTAGGCGCCCTCGGCCGTCTCCACCCCCGCCTCGGGGAACAGCAGATCGCGCGCGTCGAGCTCACCGCGCATCAGCTCGGGCAGGTGCGTGGTGCTGACGCGAAGGAAGCCGATCAGCTCGGCGCCGTAGTCGAGCCCGTCCGCCAGCTCGCCGACCCGGCGCCAGAGCGCGTCCAGGTCGGCGCCGGTGCGCAGGTTCCGGTACCGGCCCGCCTGGTCGAGGTCGAGCAGGCCGTGCTCGCACAACGCGGTGAGCCAGCGGCGGACCAGCCGGTGGTGGTCGGGCCTGACCCGCGCGGTCTCCAGGATCTCGGCCGCCTCGTGCCCGTCGTCGTCGCGGGCGAACAGCCCCGAGGCGCGCAGCGCGGCCGCCATCGACGCGAGCGCGATCTCGTCGAGCGTCTCGGCCACCGCGATCACCCGTGGCAGGTCGACGCCCGCGGTCGCCGCGTCCGCCGCGTCCTTCGCCGCCGCGCCGACGTCCGGTACGGCGTCCTCCTCCTGATTCCGCGCGGCCTGCTGTTTGTGCGCGGCCTGCGCGAAGGCGATCAGCCGCCGGTCGAGCGCGCGGTCGCCGTCGACGATCACGGTGCCGGCGGCGACGGCCGGATGGGCCTGCAGCTGGGTCTCGACCTCGGCCAGCTCGATGCGGTGGCCCCGGATCTTGACCTGGGAGTCCTCCCTGCCGAGGAACTCGATGTTCCCGTCCGGCCGGTACCGGCCGAGGTCGCCGGTGCGGTAAAGGCGCTCGCCGCGATGGTGGACGAACCGCTCGGCGGTCTTGGCCTCGTCGCCGAGATAGCCCAGCGCCACACCGGCGCCGCCGATGTACAGCTCTCCGGGCACCCAGTCGGGGCTCGGCCGCATGCTCGCGTCGTAGACGTGGAAGCTCTGGTTGGCCAGCGGCCTGCCGTAGGGGATGCTGGCCCAGCCGGGCAGGTCCGCGCCGATGGGATGGTAGATCGACCAGATCGCGGCCTCGGTCGCCCCGCCCAGGCTGACCAGTTCCAGGCCGGGCAGCCGCCGGCGGATCCGGCCGGGGAGCGCCACCGGGATCCAGTCGCCGGAGAGCAGGGCGAGCCGCAGCGAGGGCAGCTCCACCTGGGATTCCGCCTCAAGGTAGTGCTCCAGCATCTGCAGCTGCGCGGGCACCGAGTTCCAGACCGTGACCCCGTGCTCGGCGACGAGCGCGGCCCAGTGGGAGGGGTCTCCCCTGCGCAGGGCGTCGGGCAGCACCAGGGCGGCGCCGGTGGCGAGGGGACCGAAGATGTCGTAGACCGACAGGTCGAAGCCGAGGTTGGCCAGGCCGAGCACCCGGTCCTCGGCGCCGATGCCGAAACGGGCGCCGATGTCGTCGACGGTGTTGCGCGCCGCCCGGTGGCTGATCACCACGCCCTTGGGCGTCCCGGTCGAACCGGAGGTGTAGATGACGTAGGCGGGCTCGTCCGGATGCCGCTCGATCACCGGGCCCGGGGGCGCGGGCGGCAGGGTGTCGACCGCGATCCAGCCGTCCTCGGCCCGCCAGGACTGGGTGAGCACCAGGCGCGCCGAGGCGTCGGCGAGGATGCGGTCGCGCCTGCCCGGCGGCTGGCCGGTGTCGACCGGGAGGTACACGCCGCCGGCCAGCAGGGTGCCCAGCACCGCCACGACCTGCTCGACGCCCTTGTCCATCACCACGGCGACGATCTCGCCCGGTGAGTGCCCCGCCTCGCGCAACGCCCGTGACACCCCCGACGCCCGTACCAGCAGCTCGCCGTAGGTCAGCGAGCGGTCGCCGACGACGGCGACCCGTTCGGGGGTGCGCCCCGCCTGGGCCACGACCTCGTCGTGCAGCAGGCCGTACGGGAGCGGCGCGACGGTGTCGTTGACGTGGTCGCGGCGGCGCGTCTGGATGTCGGGCAGCTCGACGGGAGACGCGGACGCCCAGGCCTCCTCCTCGGTCAGGCGGCCGAGGAGGTCGGTGAACGCGGCGAACATGTCGTCGACGAGACCGTCCGGGAACACCCCCTCACGGACGTCCCAGTTGATCAGCAGCGCTCCGCCGTACTCCTTGACCTGGCAGTCGACCCACACCTGGGGGGTCTGGCTGATGCCGTACACCGGCATGCCGTGCTCGGCCTCGTCCTGGCCGATGCCGATGGCGCTGGTGAACACCACGGGCATCAGGGCGGCGGCCCTGCCCCGCTTGCGGGCCAGCTCGCGGATCACCTCCATGCCGCCGCAGCGGCGGTGTTCCAGGTCGGTGAAGAGCTGCTCGCCGATGGCGGTGGCGCGGGCGGCGAACGAGGCGTCCGGCGCGGTGTCGACGGCGAGGAGGTTGAGCGAGGTGAAGTCGCCCACGACCTCGTCGATCTGCGGGTGCAGCGGCGGGCGGTCGAGCAGCGTCAGGTTGAGCGTGAACCTGGGCCTGCGGCTCCATCGCCCGATGACCTCGGCGTAGGCGGCCAGGACGGCCTGCGAGGGGGTGATGCCCGCCGCGCTCGCGCGGGTGCGGAGCAGCGCCCATTCGCGCGGCTCCAGCGTGGCCTCCCAGCGGGTGAACCTGGCGCCCGCGTCCTGGCCGAGCGCGGGCAGTTCGGGGGCGGGGGGCAGGTCGTCGATCCTGGCCCACCAGTAGGCGCGGTCCCGGTCGTACCGGCTGCTCTCGCGCTGGGAGCGCAGGCCGAGCACGCAGTCGCGAAAGCTCAGCGGCACCGGCGGCAGGACGGTGTCCGGGTCGTCGAGCAACAGGTGCAGCTCGGCGAGCAGCAGCTGGATGCTGACGTAGTCGGCGATGAGCAGGTCGATCGAGGCGTGCAGCAGGGCCGCGCCGTCGGTGTGGGTGATCCGCAGCTCGAACAGCGGCCAGGCGCCCGGCGGGTAGACCTTGTGCGCCATCTCCTCGCGGATCGCGGCGAGGCTCTCCTCGGGGTCGGTGCCGCGAAGGTCGGCCACCCGGATGTCGTAGTCGGGGACCTCGGCCTGGACGTTCTGGTGGCCGTCGGCATGGATCACGGCGCGGAGCATGTCGTGGCGGCCGATCAGGGTCCGCCAGGCTGCCTGGACGCGGTCCGCGTCGAGCTCGGCGAAGGCGACCTCGACGTAGCCGTGGCAGGCGACGCCGCCGTAGCCGAACGCGTCGTTGCGGCCGACCAGGTAGGCCTGCTGGACGTCGGTGAGCGGGAAGGGGTCCAGGCGCCGTTCCGGCTCCGGCCGTACGCTCTCCGACGCGGTCTCACGGCGCAGCTGCTCGATGATCTCCGGTTTGGCGTTCAGCAGGACCGCGCGCCGGTCCTCGGTCAGCGCCCCCTTGGGGGCGCGGAACCTGAGCTGCCCCTCCTCCTCCCACAATCTGATCCCCGCCGACTCCATGTCGGCGATCAGTCCGCGTACGGCAGGTGCCTGGGCCTGGGTCACAGCACGCCCTCTTCCGTGTCATGGTCGTCGTCGATGGACAGGGCGCAGTCCGCGATGGTGGGGGCGGCGAAGAAGCGCCGCAGGGTCACCTCCACGCCGAGCCGCCGCCTGGCCACCTCTGCGAAGCGGGTGGCGAGCAGCGAGTCGCCTCCCAGGGTGAAGAAGCTCTGGTTGCGGCCCGGTGCCGGGATCTCCAGGAGTTCCGCCCAGAGCTCGGCGAGCCGCTGTTCCGTTCCCGGTCGCGGCGGATCGTCGTCGGGTGGGGGTTCGAGGGTGGTGGTGAGGGCGGATCTGTTGATCTTTCCGTTGGGGGTGAGGGGGAGCTCGTCCAGGGCGGTGATGGTCGGTGGGATGGCGTGGGCGGGGAGACGGTCGGTCAAAAAGGCGCGCACCTGATCGGGGTCGGCATCGGCCGGGGTGACGAACGCCGCCAGCCGGCGCTGGCGCCGCTCACCCACCGCAACGGCGACCGCGCGACTCACCGACGGGCAGGCCTCCAGGGCCGCTTCGACCTCGCCCAGCTCCAGCCGGTGGCCGCGGATCTTCACCTGATGATCGGCGCGGCCCAAAAACTCCAGGGTGCCATCGGCCCAGTAGCGGCCCAGATCACCGGTGCGATACCAGCGCTGCCCGCCATAGTGCACGAACTTCGCCGCCGTCGTCGCCTCATCACCCCGATACCCCAACGCCACCCCGGCGCCGCCGATCCACAACTCCCCGGCCACCCAGTCCGGACAATCACGGCCTCGCCCGTCGACCACCCGAAACCTCTGGTTACGCAACGGGAATCCGTACGGCACCGACGTCCAGTGCGCCGGAACGTGCGCCACCTCCCAGATGTTCGACCAGATCGCCGCCTCCGTCGCACCACCCAGCGCGATCAGCCGGCACCGGCCACCACTACCCGTGGCCAGCCGCGCCTGCAGATCCAACCCCACCCAGTCACCCGACACCAGCGCCACCCGCAACCGCGGCGGAACCCGATCGGTCACCGACAACAACATCTCCAGCAACGTCGGGACGCTGTTCCAGATCGTCACCCCGTGCGTGACACACAACTGCGCCCACCGCTGCGCGTCCCTGCGCTCGTCCTCGGCGACCAGCACCACCGCGCCACCTGCCGACAACAGGCCGAACACGTCATACACCGACAGATCGAAATCCAGCGCCGACACCGCCAGCACCCGATCCCCGCAGCCCACCCCCAGCCGCTCGTTCACATCCACCACCGTGTTCAACGCCGCCCGATGCGAGACCTCCACACCCTTGGGCACCCCCGTCGAACCCGACGTGAAGATCACATACGCCGCCGCATCCGGCGACACCCCCACCGGACCCGCCAGCCGCTCGCTCAAGAGCGCTTCGGCCACCGACTCCTCGCTCAGCACCCGCACCACCCCGGCGCGAGACAGGATCGACTCCCGCCGCGCAGCAGGCTGATCCACCCCCACCGGCACGTACACACCGCCCGCGGCCAGCACCCCCAGCACCGCCACCACCTGATCCACACCCTTGGGCACCACCACCCCCACCGCATCCCCCGGCACCACACCCCAGCCCCGCAACAACCCCGCCACCCCCAACGCCCGACCCGCCAGCTCCCCGTACGTGACCGTGACGGCGTCGGAGATCAGCGCGGGCAGGTGCGGCTCGCTGAAAGCGCGGGTGAAGAACGCCCCGTGCAGGGTGCCGTCCGGCAGGGAACCCTCGGTGTCGTTGGCGCGCCGGCGGACGAGCTCCTGCTCCACCGGCAGGCCGACGGGGGCCGGGGCCGACCAGTCGCCCTCCGACAGCCACCGCAGCAGGCTCAGATGCGTGTCGAACATCGCGTCCAGCACGCCCGGCGCGAACAGCTCCTCCACCGCGTCCCAGCGGACGAGCAGCTCGCCGTCGACCTCCGCCACCTGGTAGTCCAGCCAGACCTGCGGGGTCTGCGACACCCCCCAGACCTGCTCGGCGAAGGAGGGGCCGAACGTGCCGCCGTCGGCGACGCCGAGCATGCTGGTGAACACCACGGGCATGGTCATCTCGATCGAGTCGGCCCGCCTGGCCAGCTCGCGCATCACCCACACGGCCGAGACCTCGCCGTGCTCCAGGCCGCGCCAGACCTCCTCCTGCAGCCTGCGCGCGCCCTCCAGCCAGCCGGATCCCGACCGGTAGCCGACGAGCATCAGCGAGGTGAAGTCACCGAGGACGCGGTGGATGTCGGGGTGCACCTCGCGCCGGTCGAACAGCGTGAGGTTGAGCGTCAGCTCCGGCTGGGCGCTCCAGGCGGAGAGGATCTCGCCGAAGGCGGCCGCCAGCACCGTGGAGGCGGTCAGGTCGTGCTTCCTCGCCAGCTCGGAGACGCGGTGCCAGCGTTCGGCGTCCATCCTGACCTCGCGGCGGACGAACCTGGGCCGGTCGATCATGGCCGGGTCGACGCGCAGCGGCAGCCGCGGCGCGGGGGGCAGTTCGGGCAGGCGGCCGCCCCAGTACTCCTTGGCCGCTTCGAAGACCGCGCGATCGGGAGTGAGCCCGAGCACGTAGTCGCGGAACGACACCTCCAGCGGTGGGAGCACGACGGTGGGGTCGTGGTACAGCAGGTCGAGTTCGGCGAAGAAGGCCATCGTGCTCAACGCGTCGATGATGATGTTGTCGAAGCTCACCCCCAGCCGGACGCGGCCCTCGTGCCGCGCGGCCCGCGCGTCGAACAGCGGCCAGGTGGCCGGGTCGAACACCTGGTGCGACATCTGCTCGCGCAGCTGCTCGGCGCTGTCGACCATCGCGATCGTGAAGTGCGGCACCTCGGGCAGGATGCGCTGGAACCCTCCCTCGTCGAAGACGGCGCGCAGCATCTCGTGCCGCTCGATCAGCAGGTTCCACGCGGTCTGCAGCCGGTCGAGATCGATGTCGCCGTCGAACTCGGTGTAGAAGTGGCAGCCGACGCCACCGAGCGTGAAGTGCTCGGCGCGGCCGAGCCAGTAGGCGCGCTGCACCTCCGTCGGCGGGAACGGATCGTGGCGGTGTTCGAGGTCGGCGCCCAGCACCGTGGTGGGCACGAGCGTCTCGTCCAGGGTGAGGGTCGCGGCGAAGTCGGCGAGCACCGGCGAGTCGAACAGCAGGGTCAGCCTGGCGTCGGTGACACCCGCCGACCGCAGCCGCGCGATCATGCGGGTGGCGAGCAGCGAGTCGCCGCCGAGGGCGAAGAAGTTGTCCGCGCGGTGCACCTCGGGCAGGTCGAGCAGGCCGGCCCAGATCTCGGCGAGCAGGATCTCGGCCGCCCCGGCGGGCGCCTCCCCCGCCTCGATCACCGGCGTGTCCTCCGCGAGGGAGACGAGGGCGGATCTGTTGATCTTTCCGTTGGGGGTGAGGGGGAGCTCGTCCAGGGCGGTGATGGTCGGTGGGATGGCGTGGGCGGGGAGACGGTCGGTCAAAAAGGCGCGCACCTGATCGGGGTCGGCATCGGCCGGGGTGACGAACGCCGCCAGCCGGCGCTGGCGCCGCTCACCCACCGCAACGGCGACCGCGCGACTCACCGACGGGCAGGCCTCCAGGGCCGCTTCGACCTCGCCCAGCTCCAGCCGGTGGCCGCGGATCTTCACCTGATGATCGGCGCGGCCCAAAAACTCCAGGGTGCCATCGGCCCAGTAGCGGCCCAGATCACCGGTGCGATACCAGCGCTGCCCGCCATAGTGCACGAACTTCGCCGCCGTCGTCGCCTCATCACCCCGATACCCCAACGCCACCCCGGCGCCGCCGATCCACAACTCCCCGGCCACCCAGTCCGGACAATCACGGCCTCGCCCGTCGACCACCCGAAACCTCTGGTTACGCAACGGGAATCCGTACGGCACCGACGTCCAGTGCGCCGGAACGTGCGCCACCTCCCAGATGTTCGACCAGATCGCCGCCTCCGTCGCACCACCCAGCGCGATCAGCCGGCACCGGCCACCACTACCCGTGGCCAGCCGCGCCTGCAGATCCAACCCCACCCAGTCACCCGACACCAGCGCCACCCGCAACCGCGGCGGAACCCGATCGGTCACCGACAACAACATCTCCAGCAACGTCGGGACGCTGTTCCAGATCGTCACCCCGTGCGTGACACACAACTGCGCCCACCGCTGCGCGTCCCTGCGCTCGTCCTCGGCGACCAGCACCACCGCGCCACCTGCCGACAACAGGCCGAACACGTCATACACCGACAGATCGAAATCCAGCGCCGACACCGCCAGCACCCGATCCCCGCAGCCCACCCCCAGCCGCTCGTTCACATCCACCACCGTGTTCAACGCCGCCCGATGCGAGACCTCCACACCCTTGGGCACCCCCGTCGAACCCGACGTGAAGATCACATACGCCGCCGCATCCGGCGACACCCCCACCGGACCCGCCAGCCGCTCGCTCAAGAGCGCTTCGGCCACCGACTCCTCGCTCAGCACCCGCACCACCCCGGCGCGAGACAGGATCGACTCCCGCCGCGCAGCAGGCTGATCCACCCCCACCGGCACGTACACACCGCCCGCGGCCAGCACCCCCAGCACCGCCACCACCTGATCCACACCCTTGGGCACCACCACCCCCACCGCATCCCCCGGCACCACACCCCAGCCCCGCAACAACCCCGCCACCCCCAACGCCCGACCCGCCAGCTCCCCGTAGGTCACGCGGTTCCCGTCCGAGATCAGCGCGGTGCGCTCGGGCTCGTGCCCGGCCCAGGAGAAGAAGCCCGCGTGCAGCAGGCTCTCGGGCAGCGGGCCGGAGGTGTCGTTGACCTGCTCGCGGACGAACTCCTGCTCCATCGGCAGGCCGACCGGGGCCGGGGCCGACCAGTCGCCCTCCGACAGCCACTCCAGCGTCCGGCCGTACGCGTCGAACATCGCGTCCAGCACGCCCGGCGCGAACAGCTCCTCCACCGCGTCCCACGCCAGGTGGAGGCCGTGCTCGTACTCGTTGATCTGGTTGTCGAGCCAGACCTGCGGCGTCTGGGTGATCATCCATCCCGGCTCGCCGAACGCCTCGCGGACCTCGGGGACGATCAGCTCGGTGCCCAGGTTGCAGGCGAAGACGACCGGCGCTCCCGTGTGCTCCCCGTCGCGGGCGAGGTCACGGAGCACCTCGACGCCGGAGTAGCCGGTGTGCCGGGCGTCGGCGCGGAACGTGGCCTGCAGCGTCCTGGCGCGCTCCGCGAACGGCAGCGCCTCGGACAGGTCGGCGGCCAGCAGGATCAGGTTGGTGAAATCGGCCACCATGCCGGCCACGTCGGGGTGGACGGTCTCGTCGCGGTCGAACAGCGGCACGTTGACGAGGAAGCGCGGATCGCCGCTCCAGGCGGCGAGGACCTCGCAGTAGGCGGCGACGAGCACCATCGCCGGGGTGAGCCCGTGCGCGCGGGCCTGTTCCTGGACCCGCCGCCACGCGGCGAGGGAGAGCCACCTCTCGCGCCGGACGAAACGGGGCCGGGTGACCCGGCCCGGGTCGAGCGCGAGCGGCAGTTGCGGCGCGCCGGGCAGGTCGGGCAGGCGTCCGAGCCAGTACTCCCGGTCCCTGGCGTGCTCCCGGGACCTTTCCGCGTCGCGCGCCGCGAGATACCGGGGAAACGAGCAGGCCAGCGGCGCGGGCGGCCGGTCGGGCTCCAGGTAGAGACGTGCCAGATCCTTCATCAGGATCTGGAGGCCGAGCACGTCGGCGACCAGGAAGTCCACCTCGAAGTGGACCCTGGAGCGGGCGCCCGGCAGCAGTGACAGCTGGACGTCGAAGACCTCGCCGCGGGCGGCGTCGAAACGGCGGTGCGACAGCCGGTCCCGCAGGTGCTCGGCGGCGTCCTCGCCGAGTTCCGACAGGTCGTTCACGGTCAGGCCCGGCCACGGGCTGGTGTCCATGATCTGCTGCGTACCGTCGTCGTGGAAGATCGCGCGCAGCATCCCGTGCCGGTCGATCAGGGCGCGTACGGCCCGTTCCAGCCTCGCCGGGTCGACGCCGAAACCGTCGAACTCAAGGTAGGCGTGGCAGCCGACGCCCCCGATGACCTGGCCGTCCGCGCGGCCGATCCAGTAGGCCAGCTGTACGGGGGTGAGCGGGAACGCGGCCGTCTCGTCCACGCTCCGCCCCCGTTCGGCCGGGACGGCGGGCGACAGCCGCGAGCGGACCAGCGACCACCAGGCGGTGAGCGTGAGCTCCTCCGCCAGCTCGGCGAAGACGATACGGGCTCCCGCGCGCCGCCAGCGCCCGGCCAGCCGCATGGCCCGGAGCGAGTCCAGGCCCAGGCTGACCAGGTCGGCGTCGTCGCCGACCTCGGAAGGGGCGATGCCCAGCTGGTCTGCGATGTCCGCGCGCATCGACTCCATCGTCAGCGCGGCGACCACGGTTTCTTCCATCACAACGAGAGCCCAATCTTCGTGTCGTGTCTGACGGGTTCGGCCGGCTCGTGCGGCTCGTGCGGCTCGTGTCCGGCGAGCGCGGCCGGCTCGCGTCTGACGAGGCCGGCTGGCTCGCGTCCGGCGAGATCAGCCGGTGGTGGTCGCGTGCAGCCTGCGGGCCAGGCCCGCGGGTGTCGGCTCCTCGAAGATGTCCTTGAGCTTGAGCCGGATCTGGGTCGCCCGCTTGACCTCCTGGAGGAGCTTGACGGCCAGCAGCGAGTGCCCGCCCAGGGCGAAGAAGTTGCTGTCCGGGCCCAGGTCGGCGCGGTTCAGCATCGCCTTCCACAGCAGGACCAGCGAGTCGGTCAGCTCGTCGCCGCTGCTCTCCACGAGGTCGGCCTCCTGCGGGCCGGACGCGACGCCGCGCAGCTCGGTGGCCAGCCGGCGCAGTGCCGGGTAGTCCACCTTGTCGTTGCCGGTCATCGGGAAGGAGTCCAGGACGACGTACTCCTGCGGCGTCGCCGAGTAGGGAAGCGACGCGCTGGCGTGATCCCACAGTTCCGAGGTCACCTTGGGGTTCCCGGGGGCCGTCACGAACGCCCACAGGACCGCGTCGGCGCTGGGGTCGCCGACGACCACGACCGCCGCCGCCCGGACCTCCGGGTGGGTGAGCAGCACGCCCTCGACCTCGGCGAGTTCGATCCTGTTGCCGCGCAGCTTGATCTGGCGGTCGAGCCTGCCGAGGATCTCCAGCCTGCCGTCCCTGGTCCACTGGGCCAGGTCGCCGGTGCGGTAGAAACGTCCGTACCAGGCGTGCGTGCCGAACCGCTCCGAGGTCAGCTCGGGGCGGTCGTGGTAGCCGATGGCCAGCCCGTCGCCCGCGATGCACAGCTCGCCGCGGGTTCCGACCGGCAGCGGCCGGCCGTGGGGGTCGGCCACGTACACCTTCGTGTTCGCGATCGGCACGCCCACGTCGACGCGGTCGCCGGCGGGATCGATCCGGCCCGCGGTGGACCAGATCGTGGTCTCGGTCGGGCCGTACACGTTGTAGAGCTCGCACCCGGTCACGGTGAGCTGCCTGGCCAGTACGGCGGGCATCGGCTCGCCGCCGCACAGCACGCGGCGGCCGGCCAGCAGCCCGGCGACCTGGTCGATGACCAGCCGCCAGGTGGTCGGCGTGGCCTGGACGATGGAGATGTCGTGGCGGAGCAGCGCCTCGGCGAGCGGCTCGCCCTGCGTGCGGGCGTCGTCGGGCGCGACGGCGAGCCGCGCGCCCGTCGTCAGGGGCAGGAACAGCTCCAGGGCGGAGATGTCGAAGCTGAACGTGGTCAGCCACAGCACGGTGTCGTCGGCGTCCACCGTCAGCTGGTGCGCGAAGTGCGCGATCAGGTTGGCGAGGGCGCGGTGGTCGATCAGCGTTCCCTTGGGCAGCCCGGTGGAGCCGCTGGTGTAGATCAGGTACGCGCGGTCTCCCGGCCCGACGGGGCTGGACGGCAGCACCTTCCCGGTCACCGGCCTCACCGACTCGACCGCCACGAGGGGCAGGACGGTACGGTCGCCGGGCACGAGGATCCCCTCTCCGGCGAGGACCACCGCGGCGCCTGAGTCGCCGAGCTGGTAGTCGAGGCGCTGCTCGGGGTGGTCGGGTTCGAGCGGCAGGTAGGCCGCCCCGGCGAGCCACACGCCGATCGCCGCGGCGGCCAGCTCGGGGCCGCGCCGCGCCAGCAGCGCGACGACGTCGCCCGAGCCGACCCCGGCCGCCACCAGCCGGTCGCGGGTGGCCTCCGCGGCGGCCCACAGCCGGCGGATGCCGATGTGGCGATCGCCGTCGAGGACCGCTGCGGTGTCCTCGGCGGGAGCGCTCGACACTCGCCCGGCGATCATCTCCAGCACGGTCGCGGGCGTCACGTTGCGTTCCGTCGCGTTGGCCATCTCGATGGCCGCCCGGTCCTGGTAGCACCAGACGGGCGCCTCGCCGAGCGGCCTGTCGGGCTGTTCCGCGAGCGTGACGAGCATCTCGTCGAAGCGGGCCAGCAGCAGCTCCACGTCGGCCCTGTCGAGCACGTCCACGCAGAACGCGGTCCTGATCTTGATCGCTTCCGGGGTGGAGGTGACGAAGAACTCCAGGTCGAACTTGCTGTAGCCGTTCTCGACGACCACCTGCTCGGCCCGCATGCCGTCCAGGACGAACTCGGCGCCGATGTCGGCCGGGATGTAGTTGAAGGTGTGGCGGAAGAGGTTGTTGCGCCAGCCGTCGCGCGAGACGAGCTCCATCATGTCGTCGACGGGGTAGTCGGCGTGCGCCATGGCCTCCATGAACGTGCGGCGCGTCAGGCGCGCGTACGTGCGGAAACTCTGCGTCCAGTCGATCTGGGTGCGCAGGGTGAGGACGTTGATGTGGTAGCCGATGGCCAGGCCGGCCTCGGGCGAGCGGACGCTGACGGGCGAGCCGATGGTGAGATCGGGGCCCGCGCCGTGGGCGGCGAGCAGCACGCCGTACGCCGCCATGAGGATGACGGACTCCGGCGCGCGCAGCTCGCGCTGCATCTGCCTGGCCGCCTTGCGGGCGGCGGGAGAGAGCTCCCAGTTGATGATGTCGCCCGCGAGCGTGGTCTCGGACGCCTCCGGCTTCTCGCACCACAGGTCCAGCTCGGCGGCGCTGAACCCGGCCAGCTTGTCGCGCCAGAAGCCCGCGCTGCGCGGGTCGGCGGCCGGCTCCTCCCAGGCCGGAACGACCGTGGACTCGGGCGCGCCTCCGCTCGCCAGGGTGTTGTAGAGCGCGACGAGCTCGTTCAGCAGCAGCGCCGCGGACAGCCCGTCGAAGACCGCGTGATGGATCGCCAGGCAGTAGAGCTCGCCCTCCGCCTCCTCGATGACCGCGGCGCGCACCAGCGGCTCGCCCTCGGGCTGGAACGGCCGGGCGAGGAACCCCGTCAGCCACTGCCGTGAGGCTCCGTCACCGCCCTCCTCGATCCGCAGGTCGATCTCCTCGATCGGCAGGACCTGCCGCGTCATCCCCTCGGCCTCGACGCGGAAGACCGTTCGCAGGATCTCGTGGCGATGCAGCAGGCGGTTGATCGCCTCCAGGACGAGAGGGCGTCGCAGCCGCCCCGCCACGCTGAAGGCCACGCTCAGGTTGTTCACCCCGGTCCCGGGGACGAGCTCTTCGAGCATCCACAGCGCCTGCTCCTTGCGCGTGGCCCGCTCACCCAGCATCTGCTTCATGGTCATCTCTCCAGTACCTTGGTAACGGCCCGGGCGATCTCGTCGGATCTGAAAAGCTCCGCGTGGCTCTCCTCGAACCTGAGCTCCTCGGCCACCAGCGGGCCGGTGGCGGTGTCACGCAGCTTGTTCAACCCGTTGTGCGAGGTGGACGAGCTCACCGCGGTGGCCCGCAGCCAGTTGCCCCACGGGTCGAACTGGTCGGCCAGGCTCATGTAGGACAGGAAGGCGCTGAACGTGCCGAGCATCTCCTCGGCGTACTCCCCGTCGAGCCCCACCCTCTCGAAGGCGTTGTGGGCGATCCGGCTGAAGGTGCCGTAGAGCTGCTCGGCGTAGCGCTCGATCGTGATCCCCTCCTGCTGGACCAGCCGGTCCATCGCCTCCCGGGTCACGACGACGTCCTCCGGGGTGAGGATCGAGGAGAGGATCTCGAAGACCTTGCCGAACTGGAAGTAGATGTTCTCCAGGGTGATGGGTTCCGGATCGAAGATGATGAGCGCGGGTGCCCGCTTCTGCACCTCGGCGAGCCGGATGACGAGCTCCCCCGCGTAGACGGCGCCCACGCAGTAGCCCATGACCGCGCTGACGGTCCGGCCACTCGCCATGATCGACGTGAGCCACGAGCCGAGGTAGTCCGGCCCGTCGACACCCGAGCCGGGCGCCAGCCCCGGTGGGACGACGTGCCAGAAGGTCGCGTCGAGGTCCATCCGGGCGACCAGGTCGGAGAAGCCGGCCTCGGCGCGGCCGGTTCCCGTGAAGTCGACGCAGAGGACGAGATCTGCCGAGTCGGATTCTTTGAGCGTCGTCCAGCTGGTTACCAGATTCATGATCACTTCCTTGGCTAGGAACCCCCGCCTTCGAGGGCGAGTTGAATCAGGAGGTCGGCGTCCATGGTGTCGATCGCCTCGGCCTCGGTCGGGTTGTTCGCGTCGCGGTCGTCGAGGCGGGCCAGGCGGAACAGGCTGTCCAGCAGCCCGGCCTCTCGCAGCCGTGAGATGGGGATGGTCGTCAGGAACTGGCGCACCTCGGCGTCGCTGTGCGCCGGGGTCGCCTCGGCCGCGGCCACCGCCGGGAAGAGCTGCTCCAGGACGAACTGGGTCAGCGCGCCGGGGTTCGGGTAGTCGAAGATGAGCGTGGCCGGCAGCCGCAGCCCGGTCGCCGCGTTGAGCTGGTTGCGCAGCTCGACCGCGGTGAGGGAGTCGAAGCCGAGCTCCTGGAACTGGCGCCGCGGTTCGATCGCCGACCCGTCGGCGAACCCGAGCACCGCCGCCACCCGGTCCGCGACGAGATCGGCCAGGGTGGCGTGCAGCTGCTCCGGGTCCATCGTGGCCAGGCGCTCCGACAGGGGCTGCGCGGGGTGCGTACGACGGGACTGCGGGCGGGTCCTGGCCTTGGTGAATCGTGCGGGGACGAGGGCGGGGTGGTCGGTGTGCAGGGCGGTGTCGAGCAGGGCGAGTCCTTCGGGGATG
>NZ_JBPXMD010000050.1:0-38734 GCF_051918855.1 Streptosporangium sp. H16 | reverse complement strand
CGGACACGGGGAACGCTCCGGCGCAAGCCGGAAGCTGCCTGAGAGCGCGCTCACCACAGCACACTCACAAGCAACGGTAGCGGCGGGGGGTGAACACCACCCGGCCGCCGTCACCCCGCTCGGCCACCCGCGTGGTGGACGAGCCCACCAGCAGCAGGCAGCGCATGTCGATCGCGTCGGGGTCCAGGTCGCCGAGGGTCGTGACGGTCATGCTCTCCCCGGGCCCGCCGACGTCGCGGCCGACGACCACGGGGGTCTCCGGCGCCCGGTGCTCCAGCAGCAGGTCCCGCGCGGCGGCCACCTGCCAGGTACGGCTCTTCGACGCCGGGTTGTAGATCGCCAGGACGAGGTCGGCCTTCGCCGCGGCGCTGATCCGCCCGGCGACCACCTCCCAGGGCTTGAGCAGGTCCGACAGTGACAGCACGCAGTAGTCGTGGCCGAGGGGAGCGCCGGCCCTGCTCGCCACCGCGTGCGCCGCGGTCAGGCCGGGCAGCACCCGTACCGGCACGTCCGCGAACCTCGGCTCGCACGCCACCTCCAGCACCGCGCTGGCCATCGCGAACACCCCGGGGTCGCCCGAGGACACCACGGCCACCCTCGATCCGGCCGCGGCCAGCTCCAGCGCGTGCGCGGCCCGTTCGGCCTCCACCCGGTTGTCGGTGGGGTGGCGGCGCTGGCGCGGGTTGGGCGGGACGCGGTCCAGGTAGGGGCCGTACCCGACGAGCTCGTCGACCCCGGCCAGCGCCTCCTGCGCCTCCGGCGTCAGCCACGGCCGCCCGGCGGGGCCGAGCCCCACCACGACCACCTCGCCGCGCGCCCTCGCCTCGCCCGGGGTCCCGGCCGGGGTCTCACCCGGGGTCCCGGCCGTGGCGGCGGGCGCGGGCCTCGCCGCGTTGACAGGACTCGGGATCAGCGCCAGCGAGAAGTACGGGACGCTGCCCGGGTCGACCTCGGCGAGGGGGGCGAGGCGCTGCTGCCCGGTGGTGGCGCGCTCGACGTACCAGGCCTCGTCGAGACGCCCGGCCTCGGCCAGCGCGTCGCGGACCTTGGTGAACGTACGGCCGAGCTTCAGCACCGCCGCCGAGTCGGTGGCCGCCAGGCGCTCGGCGAGCACCTCCGCCGGGAGCGTTCCCGGCAGCACGGTCAGGACCTCGTCCCGCTCGACCAGCGGGCGCCCCAGGACCGCCGAGGCGCCGCTCACCGACGTCACGCCCGGCACGACCTCGGTGACGTAACGGTGCGACAGGCGCTTGTGCATGTGCATGTACGAGCCGTAGAAGAGCGGGTCACCCTCGCACAGCACCACCACGTCGCGCCCGGCGTCCAGGTGGGCCGCGAGCCGCACCGCGCAGGCGGCGTAGAAGTCGTCGATCGCCCCCTGGTAGCCGCCGGGGTGGTCGGTGGTCTCGGTGGTGAGCGGGTAGATGAGCGCCTCCTCGACCTGGCCCTCCCGCAGGTAGGGGGCGGCCACCGAGCGGGCGATGCTCCGGCCGTGGCGGGCGCTGTGGAAGGCGATCACATCCGCCTCGCCGATCAGGCGGGCGGCCTTGACGGTCACCAGTTCGGGGTCGCCGGGTCCGAGCCCCACGCCCCACAGCCGTCCGGTCACGTCGTCGCTCACTCTTCCTCGCTCGCGATCGCGTTGACCGCGGCGGCGGTCATCGCGCTTCCGCCCCGCCGTCCGTCCACGACCAGGTACTCCAGGTTCGCCGGGTGCTCGGCGAGGGCCTGCTTGGACTCGGCGGCACCGATGAAACCTACCGGGACGCCGAGTACGGCGGCCGGGCGGCCCGCGCCCTCCTCGACCATCTCCAGCAGCCGGAACAGTGCGGTCGGCGCGTTGCCGATCGCGACCACCGAGCCCTGGAGCCTGTCGCGCCACAGCTCCAGCGCGGCGGCGCTGCGAGTGGTGCCCAGTTCCGAGGCGAGTTCCGGCACCCGGGGGTCGCCGAGGGTGCAGATCACCTCGTTGCCCGCGGGCAGGCGCCGCCGGGTCACCCCGGAGGCGACCATCATGGCGTCGCAGAGCACCGGCGCGCCCGCGCGCAGCGCCTCGCGCGCCGAGGCCACCACACCGGGTGACCAGCGCAGGTCGCTCACCAGGTCGACCATCCCGCAGGCGTGGATCATGCGGACCGCGACCCGGGCGACGTCGGCGGGCAGGCCGGACAGGTCGGCTTCCGCGCGGATGGTGGCGAAGGAGCGGCGGTAGATCTCCGCGCCGTCGCGGACGTAGTCGATCACAGTTCCCCTCTGGCGGCCGCCAGCGCGGCCGCGGTCTCCTCGATGCCGGAGCAGGTCAGATCGGTGCCGTCCAGCTCCAGGCGGTAGCCGTCACCGGTGGCGACCACATCCGCGACCCGCCCCCTCGGACGGCCGCAGCGCCTGCCGCAGCCCGCCCAGTGCACGGGGAGCGTATCGGTGCCCGGCCCGTTCCCGGACGGCGGGGCCACGGACGGCCCGCTCCCGGACGGCCCGCTCCCGGATGGTGCGGCCGTGGGCGGCGGGACGGCGGGCGGCGAGGTCGTGCCGACGGCTACGGCGGTGGCCGCGTCGGCCTGGACGTCGGCCAGGGACTTGGCGCAGCCGGGGCGGCCGGTGCAGGCCGTCACACCGATCCACGGCGAGGCGGGGTCGACGACCAGCCCGGCGGCCTCCAGGCGGGCGGCCGTGCCCGCGACCTCGGCGCGGTCCAGGCCGGGCAGGACCACGCCACGCCACGGCGTGAGCCGGATCTCCCCGCCCGAGGCGGCGTCCGCGAGCAGCAGTGCCAGTGCGGAGGTCAGCCGCCCCAGCGGGATCGCCACCCCGAGCGCGACCCGCGCGCCCCCGTCTCCGGTGTCGCCCCCGGTGCCGCTCGCGGGCCCCGTCTCTCCTCCGGCGCCGGTTCCGCTCCCCGTCCCGTCCGCACTCCCGATGACGCCGACCGGCCCGAGGGTCACGACCCGCGGTCTCACCGGGGCGAAGGGCGTCGTGCCGGGAACCCCGAGGGCGGCTCGCACGCGGGCGGCGATCAGGGAGGGACCGTCGGGGAGTTCGGCGATTCGCCAGGCGGTGACGTCCCGGGTGGCCAGCTCGTCGAGGAACGCCTCGGCGGCGGCGAGCAGGGCGGTCACGGCTCCGGTGAGCGGGACGCGCAGGCCGGTGTCGGTCCCGGCGAGGATCAGCGCGGCCTCGTCCGGCCCCGTGAGCAGGATCCCGGCGTCCGCGCCCAGACCGGCCACGTCCCCCCGGCCGTCGTCGAGGGCGAACATGAACCGCCCCGGCAGGGCGGCGAGGGCGGGGCGGGCGCACAACCGCCGGTCCAGCTCGCCGATCAGCGGTGTGACGTCGGCGATCCCGCCGCCGCGCGGATAGCGCGGACGATCTGAGATATCCGTGATGTCCGGAGTGTTCGCACCGCTCGATCTGCTCGGTCCGCTCGGTCCGGCCGGTCCGCTCGGTTCGGCCGGTCTGCTCAGCCCGGTCAACGCGCTCGGCCCGGTCGGTCCGTCCAGTCCGGTCGGTCCGTCCAGTCCGGTCAGCGGGGAGGCGAGGATGTTGCGGATCCGCTCGTGCGTCGCCGAGGGCAGCAGGCCCGCCCTCGCCATCCGCGCGGCGAACCCGTTCCCCGTGCCGTCCCCCGTAACGCCGTCCGGATCCTCCGGGCCGAGGCCGCGCACCTGGACGTTCGCGCGGGAGGTCAGCTCGATGACGCCGCCGCCGTACGCCGCGGCGGCCTCGGCGAGTTCGCGCAGCTGGAAGGGGGTGAGACGGCCTCCGGGCACGCGGACGCGGGCCAGGCCGCCGTCCGCGGCGGCATGGACCTGAAGCGCCCCGGGACACGCGTCGAGTCGCGATCGTCCGGAAAAGTCGGCAATGGACACTCGAAGGATGCTAACGCCAGTTTCTTGCAACGAACCGGACTGCCGTAGTGTCATCGGTGGCGACGGCAAAGGGAGGAAGCCGGTGTGAATCCGGCGCGGTCCCGCCACTGTAACCGGGGAGCGAACCCCACCCGGGCCACTGTCCGACGACGGGCGGGAAGGCCGGGGTGAGCACCGATCCGGGAGCCAGGAGACTCCAGCCGTCGCGGCCGACGACGACCCGGGGCGAGGACCCCGAGGGAGGAAGCTCCGTGCGCTCTTCGCCGTTCCCCCGCGACACCGTGGCATCGCCGTTCCCCCGCCACACCGCGCGCTTTTCACGGTTGCCCCGCCATATCGTGGCGCCGTTCCCCCGCCACGCCGTGGCGCCCCTGGGCCGTACCGCCCTTCCTCTCCCGGAGTGTGGCGCGTGATCCTCCTGCTCTCGACCTCCGACACCGACCTGCTGAGCGCTCGCGCGAGCGGCGCCGGCTACCGGCTCGGCAACCCCGCCAGGCTCACCGCCACCGACCTCCCGCCGCTGCTGGAGGGCACCGACCTGGTCGTGGTACGCCTGCTGGGCGGGCGCCGCGCCTGGGAGGAGGGGCTGGACGCCCTGCTCGCCGGCCCCCGGCCCGTCGTCGTGCTCGGTGGCGAGCAGGCGCCTGACGCCGAGCTGATGGAGCTGTCCACGGTGCCCGGCGGGGTCTGCGCCGAGGCGCACGCCTACCTCGCCCACGGCGGCCCGGCCAACCTGACCGAGCTGTACCGTTTCCTGTCCGACACGCTGCTGCTCACCGGCCACGGGTTCGCCGCGCCCGAGCCCACCCCCACCTGGGGAACGCTGGAGCGCGAGGCCCGCGACCAGGAGGGACACGACGGTCCCGTCGTCGGAGTGCTCTACTACCGGGCCCACCACGTGGCCGGCAACACGGCCTTCGTCGAGGCGCTCTGCTCGGCGATCGAGGACGCGGGCGCGCGGGCGCTGCCGGTGTACTGCGCCTCCCTGCGCACCGCCGAGCCCGGCCTGGTGGAGGTCCTGCGTACGGTGGACGCCCTGGTGGTGACCGTGCTCGCCGCGGGCGGCACCCGTCCGGCGACCGCGTCGGCGGGCGGGGACGACGAGGCCTGGGACGTCGGCGCGCTCGCCGAGTTGGACGTGCCGATCCTGCAGGGCCTGTGCCTGACGAGCAGCCGGGCCTCCTGGGAGGAGAACGACGACGGCCTGTCCCCGCTGGACGCCGCCACCCAGGTCGCGATCCCCGAGTTCGACGGGCGGATCATCACGGTGCCGTTCTCCTTCAAGGAGATCGACGAGGACGGGCTCACCGTCTACGTGGCCGACCCCGAGCGGGCCTCGCGGGTGGCGGGCATTGCGGTGCGCCACGCCGCGCTGCGGCACATCCCGCCCGCCGAGCGGCGGCTGGTGCTGATGCTGTCGGCCTACCCCACCAAGCACGCCCGCATCGGCAACGCCGTCGGCCTGGACACCCCGGCCAGCCTGGTGCGGCTGCTGGCCGCGCTGCACGAGCGCGGTTACGACATCGGCGCCGAGGACGAGCTGCCCGGGGTGACCGGGCAGGACGGCGACGCGCTCATCCACGCGCTGATCGCCGCGGGCGGGCAGGACCAGGACTGGCTCACCGAGGAGCAGCTCGCCGGAAACCCGGTGCGCATCGCGGCGAGCCGGTACGCCGAGTGGTACGCCACCCTCCCGGCGGACCTGCGCGCCCGGATGGAGGAACACTGGGGCCCGGCGCCCGGCGAGCTGTTCGTGGACAGGTCGCGCGACCCGGAGGGCGAGATCGTGCTGGCCGCGCTGCGCTCCGGCAACGTGGTGGTCATGGTGCAGCCGCCGCGCGGCTTCGGCGAGAACCCCATCGCGATCTACCACGACCCCGACCTGCCGCCCAGCCACCACTACCTGGCCGCCTACCGCTGGCTGGCCGACGGCTTCGGCGCGCACGCCGTGGTCCACGTGGGCAAGCACGGCAACCTGGAGTGGCTGCCCGGCAAGTCGGCGGGCCTGTCGGCCTCCTGCGGCCCGGACGCCGCGCTCGGCGACCTGCCGCTCATCTACCCGTTCCTCGTCAACGACCCCGGCGAGGGCACCCAGGCCAAGCGCCGCGCGCACGCCACCCTGGTCGACCACCTCGTCCCGCCGATGGCCCGCGCCGACAGCTACGGGGACATGGCCAGGCTGGAGCAGCTCCTCGACGAGCACGCCTCCATCGCGGCGATGGACCCGGCCAAGCTGCCCGCGATCCGCGCCCAGATCTGGACGCTGATCCAGGCCGCCAGGCTCGACCACGACCTCGGCGTCGCCGACCGCCCGCACGACGCCGAGTTCGACGACTTCCTGCTGCACATCGACGGCTGGCTGTGCGAGGTCAAGGACGTCCAGATCCGCGACGGCCTGCACGTGCTGGGGGCCGCCCCCGAGGGGCGGCCGCGCGTCGACCTGGTGCTGGCCATGCTCCGCGCCCGGCAGATGTGGGCGGGCGGCGAGGCGCTCGTCGGGCTGCGCGAGGCCCTCGGCCTGGCCGAGGACGGCAGCGCCGGGCGGATCGGCGTCGACGAGGCCGAGACCCTGGCCCGTGCCCTGGTCGAGGCCATGGAGCACCGCGACTGGGATCCGGCGGCGGCGGGGGAGGTGACGGCCGAGGTCCTGGGCCGGACGGACGCCCCGGCAGGAGGCGCCGGTCCGACCGGCACGAACGACGCGCCCGGCCAGAGCGGCGCACCCGGCACGACCGGTTCGACCGGCACGAACGACGCGACCGGTCGGGCCGGCGCACCCGGCGCCGGGGGAGCGGCCGCCGCGCGCGGCGCGGATCCCGGGACGGTGGAGCGGATCCTGCGGTTCGCCGCCGTCGAGGTCGTGCCCAGGCTGGCGCGTACCACCGACGAGATCGACGCGATCCTGCACGCCCTCGACGGCGGTTACGTCCCGGCCGGGCCGAGCGGGTCGCCGCTGCGCGGGCTGATCAACGTGCTCCCCACCGGCCGCAACTTCTACTCGGTCGACCCCAAGGCCGTGCCGAGCAGGCTGGCGTGGGAGACCGGCCAGGCGATGGCCGACTCCCTGCTGGAGCGCTACCGCGCCGACACCGGTGACTGGCCGCGCTCGGTCGGGCTGTCGGTCTGGGGGACCAGCGCCATGCGCACCGCCGGGGACGACGTCGCCGAGGTGCTGGCGCTGCTCGGCGTGCGGCCGGTCTGGGACGAGGCCTCGCGCCGCGTCACCGGCCTGGAGCCGATCCCGGCCACCGAGCTGGGCCGCCCGCGCGTGGACGTCACCGTCAGGATCAGCGGCTTCTTCCGCGACGCCTTCCCGCACGTCGTGGCGATGCTGGACGACGCAGTACGGCTGGCGGCCGGGCTGGAGGAGCCCGAGGAGCTCAACTACGTGCGGGCGCACGTGCTCGCCGACCAGGCCGGGCACGGCGACGGGCGCAGGGCCACCATGCGGATCTTCGGCTCCCGGCCGGGGGCCTACGGGGCCGGGCTGCTGCCGTTGATCGACAGCCGCAACTGGCGCGACGACGCCGACCTGGCCGAGGTGTACGCGGTCTGGGGCGGCTTCGCCTACGGCCGGGGCGTCGACGGCGTTCCCGCCAGGCAGGACATGGAGACGGCCTACCGCAGGATCGCCGTGGCGGCCAAGAACGTCGACACCCGCGAGCACGACATCGCCGACTCCGACGACTACTTCCAGTATCACGGCGGCATGATCGCCACCGTCCGGGCGCTCACCGGGAAGGCCCCGGCCGCCTACATCGGCGACAGCACCAGGCCGGACGCGGTCCGCACCAGGACGCTCTCCGAGGAGACGTCCAGAATCTTCCGCGCCAGGGTGGTCAACCCCCGCTGGCTGGCCGCGATGCGCAGGCACGGCTACAAGGGCGCCTTCGAGCTGGCCGCCACCGTCGACTACCTGTTCGGCTACGACGCCACCACCGGCGTCGTCGCCGACTGGATGTACGACAAGCTGGCCGCGACCTACGTGCTGGACCCGGAGAACCAGGCGTTCATGGCCCGGTCCAACCCGTGGGCGCTGCACGGGATCGCCGAGCGGTTGCTGGAGGCGGCCGGCCGGGGCATGTGGGAGCACCCCGACCCCGCCATCCTGCGCGACCTCCAGGAGGTCTACCTCAAGTCCGAGGGAGACCTGGAGGACGGCGCCTGACCCACGGCCTCATCGGCCCCGCGCGGCCCGCCCTCGCGGCGGGCCGCGCGCCCGGACGGGCGTTCAGCCCAGGGCGTGGTCGAGGTTGAACGCGGCGCTGATCAGCGCGAGGTGGGTGAAGGCCTGCGGGAAGTTGCCGAGCTGCTCGCCGGTCTGCCCGATCTCCTCGGCGTACAGGCCGAGGTGGTTGGCGTACGTGAGCATCTTCTCGAACGCCAGCCGGGCCTCGTCCAGGCGCCCGGCGCGGGTGAGCCCCTCGACGTACCAGAACGAGCAGATCGAGAAGGTGCCGTCCTCGCCGCGCAGCCCGTCCGGGCTGACCGCGGGGTCGTAGCGGTAGACCAGCGAGTCGGACACCAGGTTCGCGCCGAGCGCGTCGAGGGTCGACAGCCACTTCGGATCGATGGGGGAGATGAACTTCGCCATCGGCATCATCAGCACCGAGGCGTCCAGGACGTCGTCGTCGAAGTGCTGGACGAACGCCCGCAGCTCCTCCGACCAGCCGCGCCGCATGATCTGCCGGTAGATCGCGTCGCGGGCCAGCTGCCAGCGCGGCGTGTCGGATGGCAGCCCGCGGCGGGCGGCCATCCGCATGGCCCGCTCGATCGCCACCCAGCACATCAGCCGCGAGTAGACGAAGTCCTTGCGTCCGCCGCGCGTTTCCCACACGCCCTCGTCGGGCCGGTCCCAGTTGTCGCAGACCCAGTCCACCAGGATGTGGACGTCGTCCCAGAGGGCGCTGGAGATCGGCTGGTGCCACTTGTCGTAGAGGTAGACGGAGTCGAGGAGGGCGCCGTAGATGTCCAGCTGGAGCTGGTCCACGGCGGCGTTCCCCACGCGCACCGGGGCCGAGCCCTGGTACCCCTCGAGGTGGGGCAGCTCGATCTCGGGCAGCTCGGTGCGCCCGTCGATGCCGTACATGATCTGCAGCGGGCCCGAGGGGCCGCCGCCGTCGCGGCTGACGTGCCGGGACAGGAATCCCATGAACGCCTCGGCCTCCTCGCCGAAGCCCAGCCGCAGCAGCGCGTACACGCAGAACGCCGAGTCGCGGATCCAGACGTAGCGGTAGTCCCAGTTGCGCTCCCCGCCGAGCTGCTCGGGCAGGCTGGTCGTCACGGCGGCCACGATCCCGCCGGTCGGCGCGTACGTGAGGAGCTTCAGCGTCAGCGCGGACCGGTGGACCATCTCCCGCCACCGGCCCCGGTACCTCGACGAGGACAGCCAGCGGCGCCAGTACGCCACGGTCGAGGCGAACTCCTCCTCGGCCTCCTCGATCGGGCACGCGCGCAGCGCCACGTCGTCGCCGAACCTGTCGAGGGCGAACACCGCGCACTCGCCCTCGTTGAGCTTGAACTCCGACCGCACGTCCTGGCCGTCCACCTCCAGGGTGGTGCTGGACGACAGGGTCAGCGACAGCGACGGCGACTCGAAGAGCGCCCGGCCCCGGTGCATGGTCAGGGTGTGGGACTGCCTGCCGTAGTCGAACCGCGGAGCCACCCGCGCCCGGAACGGCAGCGACCCGCGGACGCATCTCACCCGCCGGATCAGCCGGTGCCGGGCGCCGTCGCGCGTGTCGCCGACGATCGGCATGAAGTCCTGGATCTCGCCCACCCCGTCGGCGGCGGAGAAGCGGGTGATCAGCACGTTGGTGTCGGGGAAGTAGAACTGCTTGGTCCTGGCCGGGGTGGCCGTGCCCAGCTCGAACGATCCGCCCCGGACGGCGTCCAGGATCGAGCCGAACACGCTGGGCGCGTCGAAGCGCGGGCAGCAGTACCAGACGATGGTGCCGCCGGTGTCCACCAGCGCCGCGGTGTGCAGGTCGCCGATCAGCCCGTGGTCGGCGATGGGCCGGTATCCGGGGGCGCCCGCCGGGTCCTGACGAGCGGATTCCGCTGCTGTCATGTCGGCCTTCTCACGTCGCGAGCCGGGCATTACGCCCTCAAGCTACGTGCCCCGGACACCTGCCCGGTTCCGTCCCGCGTCAAGGAGTCGGCACGTTTCCCGCCGCCGACGGCAAACGACGGCAAACGACGGCAAAGGCCGCCCGATGACGGCCGCGTCACCGGGCGCGGGTGTCACCTCCGGACGGGAGCCGCGGCTCAGGCGCTCTCGGAGCGTCCCAGCCGCCAGTAGCCCATGAAGGCCACCGCCGAGCGGTCGATCCCGGCCTCCTGCACCAGGTGGCGGCGGAGCAGCTTGACCACGCCCGCCTCGCCCGCCAGCCAGGCGTACAGGCCGTCGCCCTTCGAGGCCTCGGGGACCTCCCAGAGGATCCCCTCGTCGACGTCGACGTCCTCCAGCGGGTTCGCGGCGCCGGGACCGGCGGGGGAGGCGGGCCCGCCGGTGAGGGCGCCGCCCGGCGCGGTGAGCGCGCTCAGGGTGTCGCGTACGGCCGGGATGAGCAGGTCGCCGTGGCGGGCCCCCTCGCGGGGCAGCCAGACGACCTCCACGCCGGGACGGACGTCCAGCGGGAGCGCGTCGGCGGCCTCGGGGACCTCCAGCAGCGCGGTGGCGCGCACGGAGCCGGAGAGCGACTCGACGATCGCGGCGATGGCGGGCACGGCCGTCTCGTCCCCGGCCAGCAGCAGGTGCGACGCCCCGGCGGGCGGGGCCCACTCCCGGCCGCCGACGGGGCCGGAGTAGGCGGCGTTGGGGCCGACCACCACGACCCGGTCGCCCGGGGTGACGCGGGTCGCCCACCGGGAGGCGGGGCCGCTCTCACCGTGCAGGACGAAGTCGACGTCGAGCTCGCGCAGCTCGGGCCGCACGGCCCGCGCGGTGTAGGTGCGGATCGGGTTGCGCAGCTCGTCGGGGAGCGCCCGCCACCGCTGGTACCAGTCGTCTCCGTCGCCCAGCGGGGTGATGCCGCCGTCCGGCAGCGGGAGGATGACCTTGATCCGCTGGTCGAATCCCTTGTCGGCGAAGCCCGCCAGGTCCTCGCCGCCGAAGGTGACCCGGACGAAGTTCGGGCTGAGCCGCGCCGTCCGCACGACCTCCGCCTGATGGCCGCGATAGGCCGGAACCTCCGCCGCGCGCTCCAGGGTCTGCTCGCTGCCCGCTGTCATCGTGCCGCCTTCACTGGGAAATGCCGTCCCCAGCAACTTAGCTTTGCCTAACCTTATTCGGCAACCTGGTGCGATCTCCGTTCTATCCCGGTCTCGGGTGATTCTGCTCGTACGGTCACGTGGCCTGCGCCGGTACGGTCACGCGGCGCGGGCCTCCTCGCCCTCGCGTGTCTCCCGCGCGCCGCGCCGCGCCTTCCCGCCGAGGTCCGGCCCGGGGGCGGGCCGCGTGCCGGTACGGCCGGGGGTCCCGGCGCCGTCGGCCCGCTTCGGGAGACCCGTGCGGTACGGCTCGCACGCCCAGCTCGGCCTGCTCACGCGGAGCGTCTCGCGGCCCCGGGGCGTGGTGTCCGGCAGGCCCTGCCGGCTCTGCCCGCCCTGCCCGCCCGGATGGAGCGCCACGGTGTGCGGGAGCGCCTTCCAGGCCGGCGGCGTCTCCGCGCGCAGGAGCGTCTCCTCGACCGGACACGTCACGCCGGTCCACAGGTCCGCCCGTTCCCGCCGCCCGCCTCTCCTGCGGTGCCGTCCCGCCGAGACGCGGGGGCGCAGCCGGGACAGGACGAACGTCGTGCCGAGGACGAAGGTCAGCACCCCGACGATCACGACGGTCTCCATGGAGACGGGGAGCGTTCCCGGCACGTCCGCCGGGGGAGTGGAGCCCGGGGCGAGTGCCGGGCGGATCTCGATCCGCCCGGCGGCCTGCGGGGCCGTGGCGTCCTCCCCGGAGGCGGCGCCCGTCAGTTTCTCCTTGACCTTGCGCGGCAGCCCGTATCCGACGACCTTGCTCTGGTCGCGCGTCTTGCGCTTCAGCCAGATCCGGTCGACGTTTCCCTCGATGGTGTGGATCGTTCCACCGTTCACGCTCTCGACGACGCCGACATGGTCGATCCCCTTGATGTCCTTGCCGCCGGACCAGTCGAAGAAGACCAGGGCGCCCGGCTCCGGAGTCCGGGTCCACGCGTCGTGGGTCTCGAACCAGCGCGCCTGCGACGGGGTCCAGGCGAACTGCCCGACGTACTCCTGCACGCCCGCCTTCTCCGCCGCCCAGGCGATGAACATCGCGCACCAGGGGGCCGTCCTGTACTGCGGGTCCTGGGCCACGTTGACCGCGTACCACTCACCGAACTTGCTGTGCTGGCCGGATCCCTCCCGGTACCCGAGTTCGGGCTTGATGGTCCTGAGCAGATCGTCACCGATCGGATCCATGGCTGTGAGCCACCCCGTCCACTCTCCTCCCCTTCGGAGAAGGGGGCGCCGTCCGACAAAGCTGGACTGTATTCGCAGAAAAACGGAAAAGTGAGGCTATTTGCTTAAAAAGCCGAGTCAGGAGGCTGTCGAATACCGGATTCGGCGAAAGGCGGGAAAGGCGCCCCCGCAGCACCTACCATCGACTGCCCACCCGTGCCGGCCGCCGGCTCCGGACCCCGCTCCGGTTCCGGTGCACGAGGGTGGGCGGCCCGGAAGCGCCGGGGCCGTTCGCGCACAACGGGCATATCCCAATTCACCCCGCGCTCACGGGTCACACCGGTACGCCTCCCTGCCCATCGGGTCGAATAGCATGTGATGGCACGTGCGTGGCATGCGCCGGTGCCGACGCCGAGGCCTCCCTCCCGGTCCGGCGAAAAACGGGGACACGAAGGCGGAACGGGTTTTCCATGTTCGACGACAAGACGCAGGAGACCCTCCGCCGCCTCCTGGACCTCGCCGAGCACCCCGCGACCTCGCAGGCCGAGCGAACCCTGGCCGTCGCGCGGGTCCGGGCCCTCATCATGGTGCCCGAGGGCGACGCCCGGCGGGCACCGGTCACCCCGGCGATGGAGGCGGGAATCCTCCGCAGGGTCAGGCCGCTCGCCCATCGGGTCGACGAGGACCTGGTGAACGAGGTGCACGGCGACCTCTACGCCTTCAGCACCCGCTACCGGGTGATCGGCGAGCTCGCCGAGGAGATCGCCCTCCTGCTCGAACGCTGGAGCGCCGTCGTCCCGCAGAAACGCCACCGCCACGAGGAGGCCGTCAGGACCGCGGCCGCGAAGCTCGTCTACCTGCTGGAGCGCCGCGACCTCTTCCGCAGGCCCAAGTGGGGCAACCGCCCGCGAACCCGCTAGAACCCGCGGGGGAGGCGGGCCTCCGGCAGGCGCCTCAGCGGTCCGGCAGGTCTGGCCGGTCGGGCGGTCCGGCCGCGCGATCCGGGCGCTCGGCGAGCAGCGGCAGCAGCGGGTTCCAGGCGGTCCCGTCCCGGGCGTCGCGCCGCCGCCGGGCGATGGCGCTCAACGCCTCGAGCACCACGCGGTTGGCCAGCGCGGCGGTGATGTCGGCGTGGTCGTAGGGCGGGCTGACCTCCACGACGTCGATCCCGACGACCGGCAGCTCCAGGCAGACGCGCCGTACGGAGTCCAGGAGCTGGCGCGCGGTGAGGCCGCCGGGCTCCGGCGTCCCGGTGCCCGGCGCGTGGCCCGGGTCGCACACGTCGATGTCGACGGACAGGAAGACGCCGTCGCACTCGTCGACGGCGATGGCGAAGGCCTCGGTCAGGCACTCCCGCAGGCCGCGGTGCGTGATCTCGGTCATCTCGTACGAGCGCATCGCCCGTTCGGCCATCCAGTCCAGCGTCTCCGGCGGCGGCCAGTAGCCGCGCAGGCCGATCTGCAGGAACCGGTCGCCGCGCAGCGCCCCCGACTCGATGAGCCTGCGCATCGGCTGCCCGTGCCCCCACAGCGAGCCGAACTCGATGTCGCCGGTGTCCGCGTGGGCATCGAAGTGGATCATCGAGATCCGGCCGTGCCCGAGGACGTTGGCCACCCCCTTCGCGTCGGGGAAGGCGATCGAGTGGTCACCGCCCAGGATCACCGGAACGGCTCCGGAGCGGGCGATCTTCTCGACGGCGGCCTCCAGGGCGGCCAGCGACGCCAGGATGTCGCCGGGCGGCATCTCGACGTCGCCCGCGTCCAGGACGCGCAGGTCGCGCAGCCCGTCGGTGCGCAGCGCCAGGCTGGGACGCGCCCCGTCGTGCGGCAGGTAGTCGGTCATCCTGATCGCCTGCGGCCCGAAGCGCGCGCCCGGCCGGTGCGAGGTGCCGCCGTCGAACGGCGCCCCCACGATCACGATGTCGGCGCCCGCGTGACTCGCGGGATCGTCCAGCGAGCACCGCTCGACGCCGAGGAAGGTGATGTCGGGCCCGAACTGGGGCCCGTAGCGGCTCGTCACCGTTCCCCCGGCGGGAGGGCGCCGCTCCGCGAGCGCCGCGGCCCGTCGCCGCCGGGCACGGCTCGCGGGGACACGCGAGGGCACGGTGGGGTGAGTGGTGGCCGTGGCCCGGGGAGACTTTCCGCCCGCGCGAGGCACGACCTCGCGCGATCCGGCGATTCGTCCCAGGGCCACGGCGTGTGAACTGGCAGATCCCGATGCCCGGCGGGGGAAGGGTAGCCGGTCACCGTGGGATGAGTGGGACCCGCCAGAGCTCTCCGTCGACGCGCTGACCGGGGGTGCGTGACCGCCGCACCGCGGTACGCACAACCGTGACGGTAAGCAGCCCTGGGCGGGTGCCTCAATGATGTTGCCGGATGTTGCGTGGAATTCGCCGTCGCGCGGCGGACGCCGCCACGGGCGTCCGCCTGCCGATCGGCGCGCCGGCCGGCCGGCGCGCCGCGGAAGGAGCCACGCGGGCAGGCCACGCGACCGGGACCGCGAGACCACGCGGGCTCGCGCGAGGTCACGGAGCCGGGCTCCGCCGGCGCCACGGCGGCCGGCCGGGGTCCGTGGCCCGCCCGCGACGTCATCTGCCGGTCGGCTCACCGGTGGGGTCGTCGGCCTCGCTCTCCGGCGCGGGATCGTCACCGGCGCCGAGTTCCTTGCGCAACCGGTCGATGTCCATGCTGTGGCTGCTGTACTTCAGCTCGCGAGCAACCTTCGTCTGCTTAGCCTTGGCTCGGCCCCGTCCCATTGGCTGTACTCCCTCGCGCAGGCCGTGCTCGGCCTCTCGTCACTGTCGCATCGCCGGCTGGCGCGCTCTGACGCCGCAGGTCAGTCTGCGGTAGCCGTACCAAGTATCCCGCTTCGCGGTCGATCCGTCATCGATCGGGCTCGAACCGGCTGCGGGCCCTGTTGGAAAACGGCCGTCGCCATCATAGCCAACGTCATTACGATTTGAAGAATTATGCAATTTGCCACATCATGAGGAACGGTGTGCCGATAAACCAGACGCCGGGGAGTGACCTGATCCACGGGAGGTGGGGGACATGAGCGAGTTCGCGGCGGAGCTACGGGCGCGCATCGCCGATGTCGACGGCGAGCTGGAGCTCATGCGCCAGGCCTTCGACGATCACGCGGTCGAGGTCCTGTCCGGGCGGCTGGAGAACCTGCTGCGCATCGCCGACCGGCACGGCGTCGACGTGCGGTACGCCGGTGGCGGGCCCGTCGCCGGAGCTGTGTGATCATGCCGGTGCCGCTGCACCAGGCCAAGGCCGAACTCTTCCGCACCATCGGCCATCCGGTCCGCGTCCAGGTGCTGGAGCTGCTGCGGGACGGCCCCCTGCCGGTGCGGGATCTCCTGAGCGCCATCGACGTCGAGGCCTCCAACCTCTCCCAGCAGCTCGCCGTGCTGCGCCGCGCGGGAGTCGTGACCGCCACCCGGGACGGCGCCACCGTCGTCTACGCCCTGTCCACCCAGGACCTGGCCGAGCTGATGGCCGTGGCGCGGTCGATCCTGGCCGGGGTGCTCGCCGAGCAGGGTGAGCTGCTCGCCGAGCTGCGCGCCGAGGCTCGCGGCTAGCGGTTTCGCGTTCCTGGGAGGGGTGCGCGAGACCGGGTGAGGCCCGGCGGGACGCGCGCTTCCCGGACACGGGCCCCTGTGCGGATTTGTACCGGGACAGGACGTCCCCGCGGGCGCATCCTGCGAGAAGACGGTGGCGGACCGCCGTCACGAGGCAGACCAGCGCGGACCAGCGCAGATCAGTGAGGTACGCCATGTGCCGGCACGAAACCCCATGTCCCCCGGCCTACGCCTCCGGCCGGGAGGCCGCGAGACCGATCGCCTCCCACCCCGAGCAGGGCTGGAGCCTGCTCTGCAACGGGGTGGTGCTCTTCGAGGACACCGGCGAGCTGCTGCCCGACGGCCGGGCCGTCCCGCCGCACCGCCCGCCCGTCGCGTCCTCCCGTCCCGCCGTCCAGCCCGCCGCTCAGCCCGCGATGGCGGTCTCGGGGTCGTGGCCGTAGAGCCAGGCGCTCTGCCGGAGCGGGTCGCTGCCGGCCAGGGCCGCGTCGCGCTCCAGCTGGGCGGGCCCGTCGGGCAGGTGGTTCTGCACCTCGCGGCCCCGGCTCATCAGCTGCACCCGCGAGGCCCGGGGCCTGCGGATCTCCTCGTAGCGGGCCAGCGCCTTCGCCACCGTGTCGCCGGTGGCGTCGCGCAGGCAGCTCGTGAGGACCACCGCGTCCTCGACCGCCTGGGCGGCGCCCTGGCCGAAGAAGGGCAGCATCGAGTGGGCGGCGTCACCCAGCAGGGCCACCCGTCCCGACGTCCAGCGCTCCAGGGGGGCGCGATCGTACAGCGCCCAGCGCTTGGTCTCGGTGGCCGCGGCGATCAGTTGTCCCAGCCGGGGGTCCCAGGTCTCGAACTCGCGCGCCAGGTCCTCGAGCCGCCCGTCGGCCGTCCACGACTCGACGCGCCACTCGCCCGCGGGCACGATCGCGACGATGTTGATCAGCTTTCTGTCCCTGATGGGGTAGTGGACGAAGTGGCGGCCGGGACCCAGCCAGAGCGTCTGCACCCGGCGCAGCGCCAGCTCCGGTGCCCGCTCGGCGTCGACCAGGCACCGGTAGGCGCACAGCCCGGAGAAGCGCGGCGGCTCCTCGTCGACGATCGCGGGCCGGACGGCCGAGTGGATGCCGTCCGCGCCGATCACGACGTCGGCGGCCACCGTCGTCTTCACGCCGCCGGTGCTGGTGAAGACCAATTCGGCCCCCTCGCGTTCCTGCCGCAGCACCTCCAGCCGCCGGTCGGTCCTGACCGCTTCGGCGGGCAGGGCCTCCAGCAGCATGTCCAGCAGGTCGGCCCGGTGCGCGACGTAGCAGTCGGTGCCGTACAGCCGCCGGCACTCCTCGCCCATCGGCTGGGAGGACAGCACCCGGCCGTCCTCCCAGCGCCTGAACTCCCAGGCGGTCTCCAGGGGGACGGCGAAGGACGCCAGCCGCTCGCCGAGCCCGGCCCGCACCAGGGGACGGACCATGTTGGGGCCCACCACGATTCCCGCGCCGACCTCGCGCAGCTCGGCGGCCTGCTCGTACACGACAGCCTCGAGGCCGGCCTGCCGCAGCAGCAGCGCGGTGGCCAGCCCGCCGAGGCCTCCTCCGACAATGGCGATCTTCACTCAGGGGTTCCTCTCCTCGGGCGGCGTCTCACCCCGCGGTACCGCGGTGCTCCTCGATGAGGTGTCTCATCAGCAGGTCCTCGCCGAAGTCGTTGGCCGGGTCGCGCCACACGCTGTGGGCGTGGTCGGCGTCGTCCTCGGTGTTGTCGAACTCGATCAACGTGACCGGGCCCTGGACGCGGTAGTAGTGGCCGAGCCCGTAGTCGTCGGCGCCGGCCCAGGCGAAGTGCAGGTCACCCTCCCCGCCACCGCCGCCGGCGGCGCGGACGCGGTCCATCTCGGCGGCCACCTGGCCGGGCCTGGCCCGGTCGAGGTAGCACTCCAGCAACTCGTCGAACGCGCGCCGCTGCCGGGAGGTCAGGTCGGCGGCGGCGATCCCGCGCGGGTGCGACCTGATGTAGCGCAGGGCCTGCCGGTCGGCCTCGGTGATCATCGCGTCCCGCCGGCCGACCCCGTGCAGGTCGGGCAGCTCCACCTCGCCGATCCTCGGCACCGTACGGGTGACGAAGTCCGCCGGGGGGACCGGGTGGATGATCGCCCGCGCCCGCCGCCCGTCGTCCAGGGAGCGCAGCAGCGCGAACCCCAGGTCCTCCTCCTCGCCCAGCACCCGGTACGGGCCGAAGCGGGCCGGCTCCGAGCCCAGCAGGAACGGCGTCACCGCCAGGTGGTCCTGGTTGACGACAGTGAAGTTCAGCGACAGGTGGTGGCCGACCAGCCGCCATCCCCACACCGAGTCGGGGTTGGGCTGCCCGAAGAACGTCAGGAAGTACATCCCCGGGTTGCGGAACTCCCTGGCCACGTGCCCGAACCGCTCCAGGTTCAGCTCGCGCAGCACGTGCTCCAGCGAGATCACCTGCACCACCTGCGCGTACGCCCGCTCCGAGCAGCACTGGGCGATCAGCCGGTGCGCCAGGATGCCCTGGTCGAAGCTCAGGTCCCGCAGCGGCACCCCGGCGCGTCCCGAGGCGGGCAGGAAGTTCCAGTTCGAGCGGTCGGCGTCGTCGAAGGGCAGCAGCGCGCGGGCCCGCTGCTCGCCGTCCAGGGCGTCGTACAGCGCCATCGCAGCGAAGGTGATCAGGGTGACGTTGAAGTCCCCGGGACGATCCTCGAGACCCGAGCGAGGTATCCGCCCGGCGGTGGGGTGGGCGCCTTGTTCATGAGGGGAGTGGCTGAAATGCGAGGTTTGCGACATCGGTCAGCTCTCCGGCCAGGCCACGATCGGGTTGCGCACCGACCCCAGCCGGTCGATCTCCACCTCGACCACGTCCCCGGGCCGCAGGAAGCGCGCCGGGGTGCGCGCGTGCCCCACCCCGGCGGGGGTGCCGGTCGCCACCAGGTCTCCGGGGCGCAGCGTCATGGTCCGGCTCAGGTGCGCCAGCACTCGCCCGACCGGGAAGATCATGTCCTTGGTGTCGCCGTCCTGGACGACCTCGCCGTTGACCCGGGTCACCAGCCGGAGCCCGCCGGCCGGGTCGCCCACCTCGTCGGCGGTCACCACCGGCCCGATCGGCCCGCTGTGGTCGGAGTTCTTGCCGAGCGTCCATTGCGCGGTCAGCCGCTGCGCCCGGCGGGCGCTCAGGTCGTTGAAGGTCGCGTAGCCGAACACCCCCGCCAGCGCGGTCTCCTCGTCCACGCACCGCAGCTCCGCGCCGACCACCGCGACCAGCTCGACCTCCCAGTCCAGGCCCGCCTCGTCCGGCGGCACCGGGACCGGCGTCCCGTCGACCGTGAGCGACGCCGTCCACCGCCCGAAGATCGCCGGTGTCTCCGGGATCGGGAAACCGCCCTCGGCGGCGTGCGCCCGGTAGTTCAGCCCGACGCACACCACCCGCGCGGAACCGGCCACCGCCGGGGCCAGGCTCAGCCCGGCGAGCTCCCGCCCGGCGAGCTCCCGCCCGGCGAGCTCCCGCCCGGCGAGCTCGCGCGCCCTCGCGGTCCAGCCGGGCAGGTCCTCGTAGAACTCGCCCGCCTCGGCCAGCGGCGCCACCCGGTCTCCACCGGTCAGCACGCCCACCCGGACCTGGCGCCCATCCCGAAAACCGACAAACCTCATCGTTCACTCCCGATGTTCCCGGTGACGGGAACCACAGCAGCCTCGAACGCACCCGTACGTCGCTCTAGACTCATCCGGAGATCTTCGTACATTCCACCCCAATGCGGTAGGGGGAGTTCGCCGTACGGGGTTCGAACGCCTCAGTTGAGGAACTGTCGATGTATGGACGCACTCGCGCACGTCGACGCCTACTGGCGCGCGGCCAACTACCTGTCGGTCGGTCAGATCTACCTGCTGGACAACCCGCTGCTGGCCGAGCCGCTGAGACCGGAGCACATCAAGCCCCGGCTGCTGGGGCACTGGGGGACCACGCCGGGGCTGAACCTCTGCTTCGCCCACCTGAACCGGATCATCGCCGAACGCGACCAGGACATGATCTACATCGCCGGTCCCGGGCACGGCGGCCCGGCGGCGGTGGCGCACGCCTGGCTGGAGGGCTCCTACACCGAGCGCTACCCCGACATCTCCCGGGACGCCGAGGGGATGCGGCGGTTGTTCCGGCAGTTCTCCTTTCCCGGTGGCATCCCCAGCCACGTGGCGCCCGAGACGCCCGGCTCGATCCACGAGGGCGGCGAGCTCGGATACTCCCTGGCCCACGCCTACGGGGCCGCGTTCGACAACCCGGACCTGGTGGTGGCGTGTGTCATCGGTGACGGGGAGGCCGAGACCGGGCCGCTGGCGGCCAGCTGGCACAGCAACAAGTTCCACGCGCCGGGCCGCGACGGCGCCGTACTGCCGATCCTGCACCTGAACGGCTACAAGATCGCCAATCCGGCCGTGCTGGCCCGCATCCCCGAGGCCGAGCTGGTCAAGCTCATGGAGGGCTACGGATACCGCCCGCACCTGGTGTCCGGGGACGAGCCCGAGGCCGTGCACCAGATCATGGCCGAGACCCTGGAGACGGTGTTCGACCAGATCGCCGAGGGCGGCCGGCCACCGATGATCATTCTGCGGACGCCGAAGGGGTGGACCGGGCCGCACGAGGTCGACGGCCTGCCGGTGGAGGGCACCTGGCGCTCACATCAGGTGCCGCTGTCGGGGGTGCGCGACAACCCCGAGCACCTGGCGATGCTGGAGGAGTGGATGCGCTCCTACCGGCCGCAGGAGCTGTTCGACGCCGAGGGGCGGCCGGTGGCCGAGGTCGTGGGGACGGTGCCCGAGGGACCGCTGCGGATGAGCGCCAACCCGCACGCCAACGGCGGCGAGCTGCTGCGGCCGCTGGCGCTGGGCGACTTCCGCGAGTACGCGGTCGAGGTCAAGTCGCCCGCCACCGCCACGACCGAGCCCACCCGGGTGCTGGGCGCCTTCCTGCGCGACGTCATCGCCGCCAATCCCGACACCTTCCGGCTGATGGGCCCCGACGAGACCGCCTCCAACCGGCTGCAGGCGGTCTTCGAGGTCACCGACCGGGCCTGGAACGCCGAGGTGCTGCAGACCGACGAGCACCTGGGGGCGGGCGGCCGGGTGATGGAGGTGCTCAGCGAGCACCTGTGCCAGGGCTGGCTGGAGGGCTACCTGCTGACCGGCCGCCACGGCCTGTTCAACTGCTACGAGGCGTTCATCCACATCATCGACGCCATGTTCAACCAGCACGCCAAGTGGCTGGAGTCCTCCCGGAAGATCCCCTGGCGCAGGCCGGTCGCCTCGCTGAACTATCTGCTGTCCTCGCACGTGTGGCGCCAGGACCACAACGGGTTCTCCCACCAGGATCCCGGCTTCCTGGACGTGGTGATGAACAAGAAGGCCTCTGTGGTGCGCGTCTACCTGCCGCCGGACGCCAACACGCTGCTGTCGACGGCCGACCACTGCCTGCGCTCCCGCGACTACGTCAACGTCATCGTGGCCGGCAAGCAGCCGGTGCTGGACCTGCTGCCGATGGACGAGGCGATCGCGCACTGCACGCGGGGGCTGGGCGTGCTGGAGTGGGCCAGCACCGACGCCGGGACCGAGCCGGACGTGGTGCTGGCGTGCGCGGGGGACGTGCCCACCCTGGAGACGCTGGCGGCGGCCGCGCTGCTCCGCGAGCACCTGCCCTCGTTGAAGGTCCGGGTGGTCAACGTGGTGGACCTGATGCGCCTGCAACAGCCCTCCGAGCACCCGCACGGCATGCCCGACGCCGAGTTCGACGCCCTGTTCACCGCCGACCGGCCGGTCATCTTCAACTTCCACGGCTATCCGTGGCTGATCCACCGCCTGACCTACCGCCGCAACGGCCACGAGAACATCCACGTGCGCGGCTACAAGGAGGAGGGCACCACCACCACGCCGTTCGACATGGCCATGCTCAACGACATCGACCGCTACCACCTGGTGATGGACGTCATCGACCGGGTCCCCGGCCTGGCCGAGCGCTCGGCGCACCTGCGCCAGCACATGGCCGACGCCCGCCTGCGCGCCCGCGCCCACACCCGCGAGCACGGCGAGGACCCGGCCGAGATCCGCGACTGGGCCTGGCCGTACTGATCGGGGGCCGTACCGATCAGGGCCCCTGCCCCCTGCCCCGATCGCGGGGCAGGGGGCCCGGTCGAGCTCGCCGCCGGGTCGCGCGGCTTCCTCGGGGAGGTCAGGGGGAAGATCGCGCCCACCCCCGCACACCTCCTCGTTTGACCTTCACCGATGGGGTAAGGGAGACGTCACTGCAGCTCAGACGATCGGGGAGGGGAAAATGACCACGTTCGGATACTTCCTGTCGAGCGAGGAACACGGGCCTGCGGAGCTCGTACGGCAGGCCAAGCTCGCCGAGCGGGCGGGCTTCGAGGGCCTGTGGATATCCGACCACTTCCACCCCTGGCTGGACGTGCAGGGCCAGAGCCCGTTCGTCTGGTCGGTGATCGGGGCGGTGGCGGAGGCGACCTCGCTGCCCATCACCACCGCCGTCACCTGCCCGCTGGTCCGCACCCACCCGGCGATCATCGCGCAGGCCGCCGCGACCAGCGCGGCGCTGTCCGGCGGCCGGTTCCGGCTCGGCGTCGGCACCGGTGAGGCGCTCAACGAGCACATCGTCGACTCGCGCTGGCCCCCGGCCTCCGAGCGGCTGGAGATGCTCGAGGAGGCGGTCGAGCTCATGCGAGAGCTGTGGAGCGGGAAGCTGGTGACCCACCGGGGAGAGCACTACCGCGTCGACACCGCCCGCCTCTACACCCTTCCCGACGAGCCGCCGCCCGTCTACATGTCCGCTTTCGGGGACAAGGCCGTACAGCTGGCCGGGCGCATCGCCGACGGCTACATCTGCACCTCCCCGAGCGCCGAGCTGGTGGAGAAGTTCCACGAGGCGGGCGGCGCGGGCAAGCCCTCCCAGGGCGGGCTGAAGGTCTGTTACGCCGCCGACGAGGCCACCGGCCGCAAGACCGCGCACCGGCTCTGGCCGACCCAGGGCATCCAGGGCGAGGCCTCGCAGCTGCTGCCGCTGCCCCGCCACTTCGAGGAGCTCGCCGAGACGGTGACCGAGGACGATATCGCCGCCCCCTGCGGCCCCGATCCCGAGGTGCACGTCAAGGCGATCGAGGAGTACGTGGACGCCGGCTTCGACGAGGTCTACATCAGCCAGATCGGCCAGGAACAGGACGCCTTCTTCGACTTCTACGCCAAAGAGGTCCTGCCCCGGCTGCGCTGACACCCCCGAGGAGAAGATCATGAAAGCTTTCACCTGGCGCGGCAGGCGCGACGTACGGGTCGAGGAGGTTCCCGACCCGGTGCTCAAGGAGCCGAACGACGCGATCATCAGGGTCACCACCACCGCGATCTGCGGCTCCGACCTGCACCTGTACGAGGTGCTGGGGCCCTTCATGGGACAGGGCGACATCCTCGGCACGACCTGATGCCGCTGGTGACCGACGACTCCGACCCCCTCGCGGTCATGGACCTGGCCACCCACCGGCTCCCCCTCGACCGGGCGCCGCACGGTTACGAGATCTTCCAGAAGAAGCGGGACGGGGCCATCAAGGTCCTGCTCAACCCCTGATCACACCGGACACGTCGTTTTAAGGAGAAAGATGGACGCGATCGTTCTGCTCAAGGACGACCACAAGACCGTCGAGAAGCTGTTCAAGGAGTTCGAGAACGCGGGCGAGCGGGCGTACAAGAAGAAGCGGGAACTCGTCGACCAGATCATCGAGGAGCTCACCGCCCACGCCCACATCGAGGAGCAGATCTTCTACCCGGCCGCCCGCGAGAGCGTTCCGGAGACCTCCGGCCACGTCCTGGAGAGCGTCGAGGAGCACCACGTGGTGGTCTGGATGCTCTCCGAGCTGGCCAAGCTCGACCCCAAGGACGAGCGGTTCGACGCCAAGGTCACGGTGCTGATCGAGAACGTCCGCCACCACGTCGAGGAGGAGGAGCAGGAGTGGTTCCCGCAGGTGCGGGAGGCCATGGGGCGCAAGAGGCTCCAGGAGCTCGGTGAGGAGATGGAGAAGGCCAAGCCCGCGGCGCCCAGGGACCCGCTCGCCCTGAGCAGCGCCCGCACCTGACCTCGCCCGCGCCTCGAAGGCCTGACCTCGCCCGTACCTCGCGGAGAGGTTCCCTGGGAGAGGCGTGGAGGTCCCCGGGAAGAGCACGCACGGGCCCCGGTCCCGCGAGGGGACCGGGGCCCGCGTGCCGGGTCTGCCCGGAGTGGTCAGTGATGCTGTTCGGTGACGAGGAACGCGACGCCGCCCCCCTCGTCGACGTCGGCGTCCAGCGACTTGTCGTCGAGCATGTCCACGACCTGCGGGTCGAGGAAGATCCGTGCTCCTTCCGACTCCACCACCCTGTCGGCGGATTCGGGGTGTTCCGCGATCGAGAGCACGAGCGATCCGGTCCCGTCGCTCTGGGATGAGATGCGAACCCCGGTATCCGGAGAGTCTGTCACCTGCGAGCTGAGGTCCCGGATTACCTGGGCTGCCGTGTCCGTCAATGTGAGCATTGCTCCTCCTTGTCGGGATCGGGCTTTCGATTCTTCGCCCTTGCCCGCTCTCATCCGGCCCAACCATCTCCCCGGTTTTTCCCGCGACCACGGGCCGGTGAGCCACCGAGCGGTCAGGCCTTCCCGTCGAGGCGGTCGATGTGCTCGGCCGCCTTGCGCGCGGCGATCAGGACGGGGTCCCACACGGGGGCGAACGGGGGAGCGTACGACAGGTCGAGCCCCGACATCTCCTCCACCGTCATCTCGTGCCAGATGGCGACGGCCAGGGCGTCGATCCGCTTGGCCGCGCCCTCCTGGCCGACGATCTGGGCGCCCAGCAGGCGGCCCGTCCTCCGGTCGGCGATCGTCTTGATCTTCATCTCGCGGGCGCCGGGGTAGTATCCGGCGCGCGTGGTGGACTCCACGATCCCGCCGACCGGCTCGAACCCGGCCTCCCGCGCCGCCGCGGTCGTCAGGCCGGTGCGCGCCACCTCGTACTCGCAGATCTTGGACACCGCGGTGCCCACGACGCCGGGGAAGGCGGCGTGCCCGCCGCCGATGTTGATGCCCACGACGCGTCCCTGCTTGTTGGCGTGGGTGCCGAGCGCGATCGCCACCGGCCGCCGGGAGACCCGGTGGAAGGTCTCGACGCAGTCACCGGCGGCCCAGATGCCCTCCACCGGGGTCCGCATCCGCCGGTCGGTCACGATCCCCGAGGTCTCGCCGACCGGGATGCCCGTGGCCTCGGCCAGCGCGCTGTTCGGCCGGGTGCCCAGCCCCAGGACGACCAGGTCCGCGGGCAGGGTCCGGTTCTCGGTGCGGGCCGCCGTGACCCGCCCGCCGGACTCCTCGAAGCCCTCGATGCGCTCGCCGAGGTGCACCTTCACGCCCAGGTCGCGCAGGGCGCCGGCGACGAGGGCGCCCATGTCGGGGTCGAGCGTGCCCATCGGCTGCTCGGCGGCGTCGACGAGAGAGACCTCCAGCCCGCGCCGTACCATCGCCTCGGCCATCTCCAGGCCGATGTAGCCGCCGCCGACCACCACCGCCCTGCGCGGCTCGTCCTCCAGGGCCCGCAGCAGCGCGATGCCGTCGTCCAGGGTCTGCACCCCGTACACCCCCTCGGCATCGGCGCCTGGCAGGTCGGGGCGGGCCGGCACCGCGCCGGTGGCGACCACGAGTTGGTCGAACGGCTCCCAGCCCCGGTCGCCCCGCTCGTCGCGCACGGCCACCGCGCGCCGGTCCAGGTCGATCTCGACGACCTCGCTGCGCAGCCGCAGGTCGATGTCCATCTCGTCGCGGAACACCTCCGGGCGCCGGCTGATCAGCGACTCCACGTCGGTGACCTCCCCGCCCACGAGGTAGGGGATGCCGCAGGCCGAGTAGGAGGCGTGCGCACCCTTCTCGAAGGCGACGATCCGCAGATCGCCGGGCCCGCGCCGGCGCCTGGCCTGGGAGGCCGCGCTCATCCCCGCGGCGTCGCCGCCGATCACCACCAGTCGTTCCGCCATCGTTCCCATCTCCCCTGTGGACCGCCGATGGTACGGCTTCCTCGACGAAAGGCTCCCAAACGGCCACTTCGCCACGCCGCCGCGCTCCCGGCAAACCTCCGGCCGGGCGGGTGGAGCGCTTTCCCCGCATCGAGCACACCCGATCACCGGACATGCGAGCGGCTCCCGTCCGCCCGGAGACCGCGCCCTCTACGGAATGAGGTCGATCTCCACGTCAGCGGCGAGGGCCCGCAACGGGAACGGGTTGCTCGTGATGACAGGGAGGCCGCGCCGCTGGGCGGTGTGCACGATGCTGGCCGCGGTGAGCTGTTCGGCCGCGTACGGCCCGGCCGTCTGGAGGATCGCCGCCACGCCGGACGCGCTGCCGGGCGTGAGATCGTCGACGATGCTGATCTCCATCCCCAGGAGCGCGTCCAGCACCGGAACGTCCTGGTGGGGGAGCTGAGCAAGCGCTGCGGTGAGCGCCGGCGCGGAGGTGACGACAGGGACGACGTATCCGCTGTGCTGGGCTCGCGACCACACCGTGGCGTCGACGTACGGCGACGTTCGGCGACTCCAGGCCAGCAGGGCGCTCGTGTCGAGAACGCGTCCGATCACGCGGCGTGGCTGCGGCGGGCGGCAAACTCCGCGTCGCGCCGGCGGGCGAGCTGGAGCATCTCCGGATCGGGCTCTCCGCCGATGATCTCCCGCAGCCGGGCAAGGTCACGCTCGCGCTGCTCGTCGGTGTAGACGATCTGCTCCTGTTCGGCGTCCATGCCCTGAGAGTACTCTCCGATCGCTCTCGGTCACGGGCGAACCGAGTGATCAAGGCGAGTGAGCCCTGGGGGTGAACCGATCGCCCGCGACCGCTGACCAGGCCTACTCGTCTAGACCACCTCGAAGTCGGCCATCATCGCCATGTCCTCGTGTTCGAGGTTGTGGCAGTGCATCATGTAGCGCCCCCGGAAGCCCTCGAAGCGCACCAGGACCTCCACCACCTCGTACGGGCGGACGTCGACGGTGTCCTTCCAGCCGCCGTCCGTGGCCGCCGGGACCCGGCCGTTGCGTGACAGCACCTGGAAGTGGGCCAGGTGCACGTGCACGGGGTGGTGGAAGTCGCTGGTGAGGCGCCAGACCTCGGTGGTGCCGAGCCGGGGGCGGGCCAGCGGGCTGCCGGGCCGGAACGGCAGCCCGTTGATCGTCCAGGCGGCGTCCGGGCCCTGCCCGGTCCTGCGGAAGTCGAAGAGCCGCGAGGCGGCCGCCGACGACCTGACGGCCGGTTCGACCGCCGCCAGGCGTCCCGGCACCGCGCTGTCCTCCCGGGCCCGGCGCGCGACGCGGAAGCGCATCACGTCGCGCGCCGGGCCGGTGCCGAGGGTGTTGACCATCGTCACCTCGGTGCCGACCGGGTAGGCGGAGAAGTCGACGACCACGTCGAACCGCTCGGCGGGGGCCATCGTGATCGCCTCGTGCGCGACGGGGGCGGCCAGCAGCCCGGCGTCGCTGCCGACCTGGACGAACCTGCCGCCGGGGGTGAGCTCCAGCCGGTAGCGGCGGGCGTTGGAGGCGTTGAGCAGCCGCAGCCGGTAGCGGGTGGCTGAGACCTCCAGCACCGGCCAGGGGGCGCCGTTGACCAGGATCACGTCACCCTCGACGCCCTCCATGTAGGCGGCCTCGACCCCGGCGCTCACCAGCAGGCTGGGATCGGTCGCCGGGTAGCGGAACGAGCCGTCCTCCTCGAACGCGCGGTCGCAGATCATCAGCGGGACGTCCCGCTCGCCCCTGGGCAGCGGCAGCGCGTCGTCCTCGTCGTCCCCGACGATCATGAATCCGGCCAGCCCCCGCCAGACCTGCGGGGCGGTGAAGTCCATCCGGTGGTCGTGGTACCAGAGCGTGGCGGCCCGCTGGTCCAGCGGGTACGCGTAGTCCCTGGCCCCGGCGTGCAGCGTCCACTGCGACGGATCCACGCGCATGCCGTGGTGGGAGTGGCCGCCGGGCGGAGGCCGGAAGCCGCGGCCCTCGGCCACCACCAGGTCGGTGGGATAGCCGTCGGAGCCGGCCGGGGTCACCCCGCCGTGCAGGTGCGTGGAGGTCGGCACGGGCAGCTCGTTGCGGACCCGGACCGTGACGGGGCTCGCGCGCCGCACCTGGAAGGTCGGTCCGGGGAAGGTGCCGTCGAACCCCCAGACCTCGGTCGTCGTCCCCGGGATGATCTCCACCTTCGCGGGACGCTGGACCACCTCGTAGTGTCCCGGCCGCGCGGGGCGCGCCACGGCGGGGATCGGCAGCGGGACGGTGAACGGCCTGGGCAGCGGCAGCGCGCTGGACAGGACCTGGCCCGCGGTCTCGGCCGAGACCGCGCCGCATCCGGCCGCGGCCAGGCCCGTCACGCCGAGCGCGCCGCCCAGGAAACGCCTTCTGGAGATCACGCGGCCGCCCTCCGCTGCCCCCGCCACGTCCAGGCGGTCATCCACACGGCCAGGCCGAAGATGATCATCGCCAGCGGGATGTGCGCGGCGACCATGCGCTCCTGGCCCAGCACGATCTGGGCGTTCACCAGCACCAGTTGCAGGACGCTCACCCCGAGCGGCCACAGCGGGCCGCGGCCCGGCCGCCACAGCGTGATCGCGGCGATGAGCTGCAGGCCCACCAGCGCCGTGGTCAGCATGGCGCCGAGGTTGTGATGGGCCAGCAGGTCCACCTTCCCGGTGACGAACATGCCGGCGATGACCGCCTGGCCGAGCACGGTGACCAGGTGCAGGGTGGCGGTGACCCGCAGGGACCAGACGATCCAGGCGGGCACGCGGGCCGGATCGGTCCGGGCGGGCACGCGGGCCGGACCGGCGGGGACGGGCACGCGGGCCCGGCCGGTCGGAGCGGGTGGGGAACTCATGGACACCTCCGTCGGATTTCGGTGTCCAGGCTCCCGGTCCGGGGCGCGGGCGTCGTCACCCCGGCGAAGCGCTCCGCCGTACTTCTCGTGGTGTACACGGGGCCGGTCGCCCCCGGGCGTACGACCGGGGGAGTACGGGTGCCGTGCGGCCCGCCTGACGTCCGCACGCACCCGGCCGCCTGGCCGGGTCACCCCTTCGTCCGCCGGTGGCCGTGTGGCGATGCCGCCGTCTCGGCAGAAGAGCGGTATCAGATGGTACAAAAATCATAGGATGACGAACAGATAGCCGCAATATTTCATCCTTCTGTAGCAAAGAAGAGATTGTCATGTGTCCCCTGCTGTCGTGGATGTGACGCCGAGCGGACCCCTCCGGCTCCGTGTGCAGGTGGAGCTGCCCGGCGAGGCCGCGCGAACAGCGAGTTAAGGTCCGGCAATCGACTCCATTGGGGCATGAAGCCCGCATCTCGGACTGTCATGACGCGTCATTCCCGCGAGCCGGTATGACGCCGATCCGCAAAGTGTATGTAAACGCTTGCGAAAGCCGTCGTATGCTTGCGGGTATGACGCGGAGGCTTGCTGAGGTGGCCAAGAGGGTCGGGATGAGCGAGGCGACGGTCAGCCGCGTGCTCAACGGCAGGCGCGGCGTCTCCGAGTCGACCAGGGACGCCGTGCTGACGGCGCTCGACGCCCTCGGCTACGAGCGCCCGACCCGGCTGCACCGTGACCGCGCCCGCCTGATCGGCCTGGTCTTCCCCGACCTGCACAACCCGGTCTTCCCTGCGTTCGCCGAGGTCGTCGGCGGGGCGCTCGCCCAGCAGGGGTTCACCTCCGTGCTGTGCACGCGCACCTCGGGCGGGCTGCAGGAGGCCGACTACGTCGACCTGATGCTGGCGCAGCACGTCTCGGGCGTGGTCTTCGCCGGAGGCGCGTACGCCGACGGGGACGCCTCCCACGACCACTACGCGCGCATCTTGGAGCGGCGCCTGCCCGCCGTCCTGGTGAACGCCTCGGCCGGGCACCTCGGTTTCTCCCAGGTCTCCTGCGACGACGTCGCCGCCGCCGAGATGGCGGCCGGACACCTGCGCGCCCTCGGACACGAGCGCGTCGGGATGCTCCTCGGGCCCGCCGACCACATGCCGTCGCGCCGCAAGCTGGAGACCTTCGCCGCCTACGCGCGGGCGCACGGCATGGACTTCGGCGCCCGCTTCGTCGAGCACGCCATGTTCTCGATGGAGGGCGGCCAGGCCGCCGCCACCCGGCTGGTGCGGCGCGGGGTCACCGGCCTGATCTGCGGTAGCGACCTGCTCGCGCTCGGCGCGGTGCGCGCCGTCCGGCGCGAGGGGCTGGCGGTGCCGCGCGACGTCTCGGTGATCGGGTACGACGACTCGGCCATGATGAACCGGACCGACCCGCCGCTGACCACGGTGCGCCAGCCGATCGAGGCGATGGGCCGCGCGGCCGTGGACCTGCTGGTCGCCCAGATCGACGCCGCCGCCCTGCCGGGGGGCGAGCTGCTGTTCGACCCCGAACTCGTGGTCCGCGCCTCCACCGCGCCGGCGGCGCCCAGGGCCGTACCGGCCTGACCGTTCCCGAACCGTCGCCGGGCCGCGCCCGTCGCCGGCTCCTCCAGCCACCTTCCTGGCAGCTGTCTCTAAAAATTTCGACAGGAAAATGACGTCGTCAAGCATCTTCCCGCAAGTGGATGACTCCACTCCATGTCATGTGTGTGTAGCCCCAGGTGAGGCGGGGTTCTCGCGCGCGGCGGGGGTGTTACCGGGAGACGGCCGATGGATCACTGTCACTTTTTTGCATCTGAATTGACGGGCTCTTGCTAGTTCCTGCACGCCTCTATATGTTTCTCGCAACCGACCCGCCAAGGAGTGCCTCGGATGAAATCCCCCAAGCTCTCGATGCTGCTCGCCGCAGCCATCGCGCTCACCGCCGCCGGGTGCGGCAACGACGACAGCGGATCACAGGCCGCGGAGACCAAGCCGAGTGCCGCCGGGGCCGAGGCTCCGGTCACGATCTCCGTCGGCTGTCAGCCGCCGAAGAGCAACCCGCTGGAGCGGACCGCCTGGGACGAGGACGTGGCAGCGTTCAAGAAGCTGCACCCGCACATCACGATCGACAGCAAGGACGCCTTCCCCTGCATCAATCCGGACACCTTCCAGGCGAAGCTGGCCGGTGGCTCGATGGAGGACGTCTTCTACGTTTACTTCACCGATATCAAGAAGATCATCGCCGCGGGCCAGGCCGCCGACATCACCCCGTACGTCGGCGGCATCAAATTGCTGAACGACATCCGGCCCGACGTCCTGGCCACCTTCAAGGAAGGTGAGAAGCTCTACGGCCTGCCCAGGAACAACTACTCCATGGGCCTGGTCTACAACCGCAAGCTCTTCACCCAGGCCGGTCTCGACCCCGCCGCACCGCCCAAGACCTGGGCCGAGGTGCAGGCGGCCGCCAAGAAGATCAGCGCCCTCGGCCCCGGACACGTCGGTTTCGGCGAGTACAGCGCCGGCAACACCGGCGGCTGGCACTTCGCCGCCTCCCTCTACGGGCGCGGCGGCGAGATGGTCACCCCCGACGGCAGGTCCGCGGCCTTCAACAGCCCCGAGGGCAAGGCCGTCCTGGAGAACCTCAAAACCATGCGCTGGACCGACAACAGCATGGGCGCCAAGCAGCTCCTCCAGTGGGAGGACCTGATGCGCATGATGGGCGGCGGCAAGCTCGGCATGATGATCGGCGCCCCCGACGTCGTCCAGGCCGTCAACAACGACTTCAAGGGCAAGTTCGAGGATTACGGGGTCACCGCCCTGCCCGAGGCCAAGGCCTCGCTCAGCGGCGGCGACGGCTACATGATCAACCCCAAGGCCACGCCCGAGAAGATCAAGGCCGCCATGCTGTGGCTGGAGTTCCACGAGCTGACCCCCGGCCAGGGCCAGTTCAACTACGCGCGCAGCAAGCAGCAGGGCCGCCCCGTCGGCCTGCCGATCCCCGACCTGTACGGCGACACCGCGCCGGGCAAGGAGATCGTCGAGCTGCGCAAGGCGAACGCCACCGTGCCGGTGGAGAACTTCGCCCCCTTCGTGGAGGGTTCCGCGGCCATCCAGAACAAGCTTGAGCCGCCGAAGTCGCAGGAGCTCTACGCGATCCTCGACGTGGCCATGTCGGCGGTGCTGACCAGGCAGGACGCCGACATCGACAAGCTCCTCGCCGACGCCGAGGCCAAGGCGAACAAGGTGCTGGCGAAGTCGAGCTGACCTTCTGACACCCGGGGTGCCGGCCCGTCGGCCGGCACCCCGACACTCATGTTGATATCGGGAGTCAACCGATGACCACTTTGACCGTGAAAGGTCCACGGCGGCGAAAGCCGGGAGCGTTCCGGCGAGGGCTGCGACGCAACCTGACCGCCTACGGGTTCCTGTGCGCGGCGCTGATCTGTTTCGCCTTCTTCTCCTGGTACCCCATGGTGAGGGAGGTCCTGCTCAGCTTCCAGCAGACGAACTTCGTCGACGACCCCACCTGGGTCGGCCTGGACAACTTCCGTACCGTGACGGAGGACTCGGCGTTCGCCCAGGCGTGGATCAACACCATCGCCTTCACCGGCCTGGCGCTCGTGTTCGGCTACGTCGTCCCGTTCGTGGCGGCGATCGTCCTGAACGAGCTGCGGCACGCGCGGGCCTACCTGCGGTTCATCGTCTACCTCCCGGTGATGCTGCCGCCCGCCGTCGGGGTGCTGCTGTTCAAGTGGTTCTACGACCCGGGCGCCGGCCTGTTCAACCAGATCCTGGACCTGGCGCACCTGCCGGCCCTGAGCTGGCTCGACTCCACCGACACCGCGCTGATCTCCCTCGTCATCGTCTCCACCTGGATGAACCTGGGAACCGGCACGCTGATCTACCTCGCCGCGCTGCAGAGCATCCCCGGCGAGCTGTACGAGGCCGCGGAGCTGGACGGCGCCGGGCTCTTCAAGCGGGTCTGGCACGTGACGATCCCGCAGACCAGGCTCATCCTGCTGGTGATGCTGCTGCTGCAGATCGTGGCGACCATGCAGGTCTTCATCGAGCCGTACCTGCTCACCGGCGGCGGCCCGGAGAACGCGACGCTCACCGTCGCCTACCTCATGTACCAGTACGCCTTCAACTTCGGCGACTTCGGCGCCGGAGGCGCGCTCGGGCTGATGCTCATGGTCGTGCTGATGGTGTTCTCCGCCTTCTACCTGCGCCTGTCGCGGGACAACCAGAGCTAAGGAGGCAGCTGAGCCGATGTCGAACCTCACCGTTCAACCAAGCCGCCCGGCTCCCGCCCCGCCGCCGGAGCGGGACTCCGGCAAGAGGGCACGGCGGCCGCGCAAACCCAAGGAGCCGGCCAGGGAGTTCCGGAGCCTGGTCTCCCCGCACACCCTCACCACCCCGCACGGGCGGTGGATCTACCGCGCCGTGCTGACCTTCGTGGTGCTCCTGTTCACCGCCGTGTTCGTGTTCCCTCTCTACTGGATGGTCACCGGCGCGCTCAAGACCCCCGAGGAGCTCGCCCAGATCCCGCCGAGCTTCTTCCCGACGTCGTTCGACTTCGGGGTGTACGCCGAGGCGTGGGACCAGCTGGACCTGGGGCTGTTCCTCACCAACACCGTCGTCTACGCCGGCGGCGCCTGGCTGTTCACGCTCGCCGTCGACGTCTCGGCCGCCTACGCGCTGTCGAAGCTGCGGCCCGTGCTGGGCAACCTGGTCCTGGGCATGATGCTGGCCACGCTCATGATCCCGCCGATGGTCATCCTGCTGCCCGCCTACCTGACGGTCAAGGACATGCCGATCTTCGGCTGGGACCTGCTGAACACCCCGTGGGTGATTTGGCTTCCCGCCGCGGCCAACGGGTTCTTCATCTTCCTGCTCAAGCGCTTCTTCGACTCGATCCCCAGGGAACTGCTGGAGGCCGCCCAGATCGACGGCGCCTCTCCGGCGCGTATCCTCTGGTCGATCGTGCTGCCCGTCTCCCGGCCGATCCTCGGAGTGGTGTCCATCCTCTCCGTGGTCAACGTCTGGAAGGATTTCGTCTGGCCGCTGCTGGTGCTGCCGGACGGGGAGAAGATGACGATCAGCGTGGGCATCGCCTCGCTCTCGGCGCAGATGCCGCAGAACGTGCTGATCGCCTCGCTGGTGATCGCGAGCATCCCGACGATGATCGTCTTTTTCGTCTTCCAGCGCAGCATCATGGCCGGCCTCACCGCCGGCAGCCTCAAGGGCTGACCTCGTCACCCACCCACAACTACTAAGGAGTTGTTCCAGCATGTCCGAAACGTGGTGGCGGGGAGCCGCGATCTACCAGGTCTATCTCCGGAGCTTCGCCGACGGCAACGGCGACGGCATCGGCGACCTCGCGGGACTCCGCGCGCGCCTGCCGTACCTCTCCGACCTGGGCGTCGGCGCGATCTGGCTCAACCCCTGGTACCCGTCGCCGATGGCCGACGGTGGGTACGACGTGGCCGATTACCGTGACATCGAGCCATCGTTCGGCACGCTCGCCGAGGCGGAGGAGTTCATCGCCGAGGCGCATGCCCTGGGCATCAAGACGATCACCGACATCGTCCCCAACCACGGCTCCCACCGGCAGAAGTGGTTCCTGCAGGCGCTGGAGGCCGGGCCGGGCTCCGCCGAGCGGGAGCGCTTCCACTTCCGCGCGGGCCGGGGGGAGAGCGGCGAGCTGCCGCCCAACGACTGGCAGTCGATCTTCGGTGGCCCGGCGTGGACCCGGATCGCCGACGGCGAGTGGTACCTGCACCTGTTCGCCCCCGAGCAGCCCGACTTCAACTGGGACAACCCGGAGGTCGTCGAGGAGTTCCACGACGTGCTGCGGTTCTGGTTCGACCGGGGCGTGGACGGCATCCGGATCGACTCGGCCGCCCTGCTGGTCAAGGACATGGACAGCCTGGGAGGCGAGGAGGCCTACACCGACCTCGACGGCGTCCACGAGATCTACCGCGGCTGGCGCAGGGTGGCCGAGGAGTACGAGGACAGGATCCTGATCGGCGAGGTGTGGCTGCCCGACCAGGAGCGGTTCGCCCAGTACCTGCGCCCCGACGAGATGCACACCGCGTTCAACTTCGACTTCCTGGCGTGCACCTGGGACGCGGCCGCGCTGCGCGGGTCGATCGACCTGACCCTGGCCACGCACACCCCGCTGGGCGCGCCCCCCACCTGGGTGCTGTCCAACCACGACGTGACCCGCCCGGTGACCAAGTACGGCAGGGCCGACACCTCCTTCAGCCACGCCGACCGCAAGCACGGCATGCCCTCCGACCCGGCGCTGGGCGAGCGCAGGGCGCGCGCGGCCGCGCTGCTGGCGATGGCGCTGCCCGGCGGCCTCTACGTCTACCAGGGCGAGGAGCTGGGGCTGCCGGAGGTCGAGGACATCCCCGACGACCTGCGCCAGGACCCGATCTGGATCCGCTCGGGCCGCACCGACCGCGGCCGCGACGGCTGCCGGGTGCCGCTGCCGTGGTCGGGTGACGAGCCGCCGTTCGGGTTCGGCGCCGGGCCGACGTGGCTGCCGCAGCCGCTGGAGTGGAAGGCGCTGACGGCCGAGGCGCAGGCCGCCAACCCCACGTCCATGTTCACCCTCTACCGCACCGGGCTGCACCTGCGCCGCGAGCTGCTCGGTGACGGCACGCTGACCTGGCTGGACGCGCAGGACGGGGTGCTGGCCTTCCGCCGGGAGTCCGGCCTGGTCTGCGTGGTCAACCTCGGCCAGGAGCCGGCCTCCCTGCCCGAGCACGAGTCGGTCCTGCTGGCCAGCGGCCCGCTGGAGGGGAACCTGCTCCCCTCCGACACCGCCGTCTGGCTCCGTACGGCCTGACCCCGCACCCCCGGGACTCCCGACTCGGGGCCGCCGGCGTCCCGGCGGCCCCGGGCGCCCCTGACCGGCCGGATCCCGTCCGGCCGGTCAGGCGGCGCCGGCCACCCGCGAGGTGGTGCCCCGCCCTCACCGCTCCTCGCGGGGCCTCACAGGGGGATCTCGGTGAGGTCGAACACCTTGGCGCCGCGTTCGCCGTCCCAGATCATCAGGTTGCCGTAGGTGCGTGCCGTGGCCACCGGCACGCCGCTGAGGTCGTCCACGTCCTGGAGAGGGCGCCGGAAACGGAAGACGGCCGTGGGGCCGAGCCTGTTCACGACGCCGGTCATCAGCCGCGTGAGATTGAACCTGAACAGCGCCGAGCAGGGCAGCACGCGATGGTTGTCGCGCAGGCGGGAGAAAACCTCCCGGTGTGCCGGATAACGCTCCGAGCCGAGCGGAAGCAGCTCGGCAAGGAGGGCGAGGGCCGAGCGTCTGGGCATGGCCGGGGTCGCCGCCCGGACCCTGTCGTTGCTGTGACCTCCTATGACTCGGGATCGCGTGCGAGCACCGACCGCCCGCCGTCGACGGGTACGGTCGCGCCGGTGACGAAGCCGGCGTCGTCGGAGAGCAGGTGGGCGATCACGGCCGCGACCTCCTGGGACCGCGCCACCCTGCCCAGCGGGTGCGACAGCGCCATCTCCCGCTCGACACGGGCCGCGCCGGCAGGCCCCTGGGCGCCGAGGAACTCCGCGTAGCGCTCGGTGTCCACCGAGCCCGGCGCCACGGCGTTGACGCGGATGCCGTGCGGGCCGTACTCGACCGCGAGCGCACGGGTCATCCCCTCGACGGCCGCCTTGGCGGTGACGTACGGCAGGCAGCCGGGGACCGCCTGCCGCGCCTGGTGCGAGGAGACGTTGACGATCGCGCCCGGGGTTCCCGCCGCGAGAAAGCGGCGGACCGCGGTCGCGCACCCGACGACGGCGGCGTTCAGGTTGGCCGCGATGAGATTCAGCACCTGTCCGGTCGTGGCGGAGTGGAGAGAGGCGTCCCGGAACACGGCGGCGTTGTTGACCCAGCCGGCGAGGGGGCCCGCGGCCCGCGCGAGCTCGGCGGCCCGCTCCGCCACGGTCTCGTCGGCGGCGTCACCGGCGACACCGGCCAGGCGCGCGCCGGCGGGATGGCCGTCCAGCCAGGTCAGGGCCGCCGGGTCGCGCTCGACGGCGACGACGGCGCCGCCGTCGCCGAGCAGGCGCTCGACCACCGCCCTGCCGATGCCACGACCGCCTCCCGTCACCACGTACGAACGGCTCATGCTCTTGCCCTCCCGTCGGCGCGCTCCCGCCCGCCGCGACGCGGGCCGGTGTTCCTCTCCCGCCCGGACGCACGGCTGTCTCCTCCCCATGAGACGTGATCGTCCGCGAAGATGTCAATTACTTCTATCGAAGCACTTCGATTCCTTCGGGCGCTTGATACGATTCCTGCCGGCGGTGAGAGCGCGTTTCCGGAAGGAGGGTCGCACGGTGACACGGACGACCATCTACGACGTCGCCGCCGCGGCGGGCGTCAGCATCTCCACCGTGTCGCTGGCCCTCAACTCCCCGGCCCGGGTCAGCCAGGCGACCAGGCGCAAGGTCCTCGCGGCGGCGGACGCGCTCGGCTTCGTCCCCAAGCAGGACGCGGTCGCCAAGGCGCGGCGCGGCGTGGGGCGCGTCGGCGTCATCGCGCCGTTCACCTCGTACCCGTCCGTCGCCCGGCGCCTGAACGGCATCCTGCGAGCCGTCGGCCACCGGCCCCTGGAGGTCGTCGTGTTCGACCAGGAGTCGGCCGCGCAGAGCTCCTCGCCGTTACTCGCCAGCCTGCCCATCACCGGCCGCCTGGACGGGCTCATCGTCGTCAGCCTCTCCCTGGAGGAGGCGGTGGCCGGCCGCCTGACCGACCTGCGGCTACCCACGGTCCTGGTGGACGTCCGCCATCCCCGCTTCGACTCCGTGCACACCGACGACGCCACCGGCGGCCGGCTCGCCGCCGAGCATCTGATCAGCCGTGGTCACCGCCGATTCGGCTTCCTCGGTGAGGCGCAGAGATCCGGGCTGTACGTCTCGCCGTCCCAGCGACGGCTGGCGGGCTACCGCTCGGCCCTGGCCGAAGCCGGCTACACCCTCGCCGACGGCGACGTGCTGCTGACCGCGCACGGCGTCGCGCCGGCCCGCGCCGCCGCCGGAAGGCTGTTGTCGGCACCGGACCGCCCGTCCGCGGTCTTCGCCGCCGACGACACCCTCGCGGCCGGAATTCTGGGGGCCGCCCACGACCTCGGCCTCGCCGTCCCCGGCGACCTGGCGGTGGTCGGCTTCGACGACAGCGACCTGGCCGACGCCCTTGATCTCACCACCGTGCGCCAGCCCCTGGAGGAGTCCGGGCACGCCGCGATGGAACTGCTCCTCCAGCGGCTCGACCGGCCCGGGACCGCCCGCGAGGTGGCGCTGCGGCTGCGGCTGGTCCCGCGCGGCACGAGCTGACCCGGGCCCCGTCCGGCCGCCGGAGGGCCCGCCACACCCTCAAGATTATTTTCTGGCGTGCGGTCTCGTTCCGAGCCGGCCGATGCTGCGCATCCTGGGTAAGCAACAGTTCTTGAGTTGAGGGCGCTGGCCCCTCCTCGACCTGCACGCTCGCTGCCTGCGACCTGCATCTTCTTTTGTTTGCCGGATTGATCACCACACACCGAAGCAACTTCACTCTCTGTGAATCTTTTGTCGCAGGAGTGATGAGACGGCAGCGCCGGTGAAGTCGGAAGGTGTGGGTTGGCGCTGGGAGTTGTACGAGATCTACGCGAGCACCGAGCCCACCTCATCGGCGTCCCGGCATCGATGGCGGCTGATCCGCGTGAGTCCTTCAGGATGTCCTGTGCGAGGAGAGCTGGTGACGGTAACGCTCACATTCCTACGTCAAATGGGCTGGACAGAGCGTCTGGGGCGGGACGCTCGAGTCGAGTGTCTTTGTTAGCGCTCACATAAGTTCATTAAGACGTGTCCTCTGCCCGGCGGGCTTGGCTGTGAGTGGTGCGGCAGAGTAGACACGAAGTGAGGAATGCCTGTCAAGAATCAGGCAGGGCTTGCATTCCGGGCGTTTGCCC
>NZ_JBPXMD010000049.1:0-41284 GCF_051918855.1 Streptosporangium sp. H16 | reverse complement strand
CATCAACCAGCCCGAGGAAGAGGTCGCCTAGCGATCAGATCAGCAGACTCCTGTCGCATTTGACTTGACACCTACCGTACTCCAGCCCGACGAGGTCGTTCTGGCGGATCCGGTCATGCACGAATGCCTGCCTACCGTGATGGAAGGCAAATCCGTCCAGTTCGATGGCGACGCGAAGCCGTGACCCGGCGATGAGGAAGTCCAGCCGATAGCGGTGATCCCCGACGGCCACCGGATGCTGTCCGCTCACGTGCTGGGCGATGCCAGGTGACACGGCGAAGCTCAGCACCCACCTGACGAAGGCGTTCTCCAGAAACGACACGCCGTGGATCAGATCGACCAGTCGCAGGTTCACCGCTTCTCCTTGCCGAATGTGGCCGCCCTCGCCGGACGCAAGCAGGCCCCCGGCGGCCTCTCACACGAAGGCCACGGCTGAGGTGACCTGGTGCGCTCCTACGTGATGTCCAAACCCATAGATCATCAATGATCCGTACGATAGCGGGAAAGTCCGGCCTGAGACTCGGTGCCTGAAGAGCTATCCGGCCGGGACGGGGGCTTGAGGTCATGATGTGAGCCGGAGAGCCTCGACGCCGAGGCGCAGTGCGGCGGCAGGGCGGGGGCATGAACTCGTCGACACCGGCCAGAGGCCATCGCGGTGCTGCTTTGCCCGAGGTGCTGGATGCGGTGGGAGGCCACGGCGACGGGGACCTCTGGGCAAGGGACATCGGCGCGTACTGCCCGCAAGCAGGGCGAGACTTCACGAGATCGCCGCCGCATAATAGGGTCTCCGCGCTTTCGCAGAGATGGACACCGGCTTGTTTCCCAACGAGTACGCGGGCAATGCCGCGACCAGCACATTGGCTGGATACCGGGTCGCTCAGTGGGGCGGAACGCACTACTGACGCAATGGTAGTTCCCGCCAGAGTACGGCTGGTTCAACGCCCGTCGCCGGATTTACCGTGAGGCTTATGGGCGAGGCCGGGAAAGGATTGATGGTGTTCGCGGCACTGCTGTGCGACTCTGCGTTGCGTGGCAGCGCGCTGAGCGGTCGGCCGGAGACATCAGCCTGACGGTGGGCCGCCTGGCCGTCCCTGGCCGGAAGCGAATCGGTGCTGCGACCGCCGACCTCGGGATCCGGACAGGTTGTTAGGGGTATTTCGGTCTTCAATTGTTGCGTATATCGAACCCGAATGTACCGTTTGCCGGGATTGGCCAAGCGGACCGCTATATCAAGAAGTACTGTTGACATAAACAAACCCTGTTGATAGTTATGAGGTCATGTTGAGAGAACTGGATATTCGCCTTCTCGAGGGCGAAGAACTGTCCAATCAAGAACGGGCCCGCCGCCTTGTTCCCAAACTCCGGGCGCTGGCCGATGAGAACCGAGTGGTCCTGGCGCTGCTTCTCGCCGAGCGTCCACGCAACGTCAAGGAACTGCAGGAGGCCACCGGCCTAAGCCAGACGCTTATCAGCCACCACCTGCGGCCGCTGCGCGAACAGGGACTTGTGAAGGTCATGCCCCAGGGGCGTTCCAACGTCTACGCCCTGTGCTGTGAGGAATTCGGAATGCCGGTTCGCTGGCTCGCCTCTCTGGCGGCCCTGACCCCTGAAGGTGCCCAGGCATGCTGCCTGAGTGAGGAGGATGACGATGTCTGACAAGTGGGCAGAGACGCTCCAGCTTTTCGGCACGATCACTGTCGAACTCGTCGCCCTGTTCTTATCCGTCGCCTTCATCGTCGCCCTGCTCCAGCGGCGCCTGGGCGATGAGAGGCTCCAGCGGTGGATGGCCGGCGGAAGGTTCACGGCGCCGATGAAGGGGATCTTGCTGGGGTCGTTGACCCCGTTCTGCTCCTGCTCCACCCTGCCCATGCTCATGGGGATGCTGAAGATCGGTGTGCCCTTCACCGGGGCGGCGGCCTTCCTCATCTCCTCCCCGCTCCTGGACCCGATCATCTTGGGGATCATCTGGATCCTCTTCGGATGGCAGATCATGATCGGATACGGCATCATCACATTCATCGTGATCATGGCCATCTCCCTGCTGTGGGGGAAGATGGGACTGGAGAAGTACGTCAAGCGCGTCACCGTCAGCGCCGAGGACCACGACACCTCGCCCTGGCGGGGAATGCGCTCGGAGGCGGGCCCGGCCTGGAAGCAGGCGACGTCGTTCTTCAAGCCGCTGGTCATCCCGCTGCTGGTCGGTGTGAGCATCGGGGCCTTCATCTACGGTGCCGTTCCTCGGTCCTTCCTGATCGACATCGCCGGCCCCGGCAACATCTTCGCCGTCCCGCTCGCAGCCCTGGTCGGCATCCCGCTGTATGTCCGCACCGAGTCCATTCTTCCCATCGGCCTGGCCCTGAGCTCGGCGGGCATGGCTTTGGGACCGGTGTTCGCTCTGGTCATCGGAGGTGCCGGCGCGAGCCTGCCGGAACTGTCCATGCTGTCGGCGATCTTCAAGCCCCGACTGGTGGCCGCGTTCGTGGTGTCGGTCCTCGCCGTCGCCATCGCCGGAGGACTGATCATCCCCCTCTTCTGAACCCGTGCGCCGATCGAGTTTCGGCGCATGTCCTCCCCGGCCTCTTCGGTAGTGTCTCCGAAGAGGCCGGTGGCAGTCTCACGGTCGGCCTCACCGTCGACGCGGATGGTCCCGGACCACGCTGGGCGAAGCGTTCACCGCCCAGGCACGCCGCCGCCGTACACACCGGCTTGCACGCAACAAGCGCCGTCGTTCCTCCTGCGACACGGCGCGCGGCCGCCGAAAACCGCTCAGCGGCGTGGGAACGATTGAATTGATTCGTACCCCTTCATCTGGCCTGGTCAAAGACCGGGGCGGGACCTGCACGAGGGTGGACGTTCACCTACCCGGCAGCAGTCGTAAGGTTCCTGTCTGCTTTGGCGGTTTTCGTTCCCCGATAGGTGAGGCGGCCACCTCGGAATCCGTTCACAACGGTCAAGCCAGCTGCGAAGGAGAACGACGTGTCTGCGGGTGGCATCGTGCCCCTCATCGGGGAGGATTTCGAAACCACCCTGGCGGCGGTGTCTCCGGACGTACTGCGCACAATGATCCGCGAGTTCGCGCAGCGGCTGATGGACACCGAGGTGGAAAGCATGTGCGGGGCAGGGTACGGGGAGGTGAACCCGCGGCGGGCCAACTCGCGTAACGGATACCGGCGGCGGGAGTGGAGTACCCGTGCGGGCACGATCGAGCTGGCCATCCCCAGGTTGCGGTTCGGCTCCTACTATCCTCAATGGCTGCTGGAGCGCGAGCCACGAGCCGAGCGCGTCTTGGCCAGCGTGGTTGCCACCTCGTACCTGTTAGGAGTCTCCACGCAACGGGTGGAGCGGCTGATCGAGTCGCTGGGAGTGACCGCCCTGTCGAAGGCGCAACTGCCGTCGATGGTGCAGGAGCTGGATGAGATCGTCGAGGGCTCACGTAACCGGCCGCTGGAGAGCCTGTACACCTTCGTATGGGTCGATGCGCTGCCCCAGAAGATCTACGAGGACGACCGTATGGTCAACGTGCACGTTTTGATCGCCGCCGGTGTCAACGCCGACGGTCATAGGGAGATCCTCGGTGTCGACATCGCCTCCAGTGAGGCCGATGTGGGCTGGCTGACCTTTTTGCGTGGCCTGACCGCACGGGGCCTGACCGGGGTGAGGCTGGTCGTCTCCAACCGTCACGCTGGATTGCGCGACGCGCTCGCCTCAACGCTGCCCGGTGTCCTGGCAGTGCTGCCGGACGCTCTACGCCGCCCCGGAGACCCCGCCGACCCCGGATGATTCGGGCGCCGGCACGTGTCTTACGCGAGGTCAAGGCGGCAGACGATCACGAAAGATGGCCCGCCGGTGAAGCCACCGACCGCTTTCTGTGGCGTTGCCGCAGGCCAGTACGGGCAGGAGCGGTCAACGCCTCGGGAGGATGCGAATCCCCTCCAACCGCCACGGCGTCGAGTGCGGTCCGGTCGGCTGTGTGAGCCGTCCGCCCGAAAAGTACAGTGTCGGCCCTACCGCCGTGACGCCCTGGTCGACCTCATTCCCGCCCTGCGGGCGCCGCCCCTGCACGCTCCCGATACCTGGTTCACCGCACTGCCGCTTCTGTGCGCCCAGGCGAAAGTAGCCGTCGTCTTCAAGCCGGGCATGCCCGAAACCTAGGGGACAGGCACAGAGCAGGGAGAAACCTCACGCAGGTCGTCTGCTTGGCGCCGGGACACGGCGCCGATTGCGGCGTGTTCTCGGGTGAGGGCGGCGGAGAAGACAGTATTGAGATGATGTCCGCGAGTCAGTCGCTGAACTTGCGAGCCGCCTCCGATCGCCGAGGGTATATCGGCTGGTCCCCGGGCATGCAGCCACGTTTCCGTTGCGACCTGCACAAGCAATGTCGCCTGCCTCCATGGCAATGGGTCGTGCAGCGCACCGGGCGATACAGTTTTTCTCTGTCCGATATTTCCCCGCTTACTGTCCAAAACAGCCGACTGGTGTCGACGGCCTCGTGTCGAGAGCCGAGAGGATGAAGGGTGATGCCGCCTTTGCTCGCCCTCAGATACGGCGAAGCCAAAACCTGCGAAACGGTCATTTATGGCAGGTTCAGGAGCATGGCCGCTTTGGCCCATCAATCCAACGATCGTGATTGACACCTGTAATTCCTGTTGATAGTAATGAGATGTGTTCAAAGTTGGGATGCCGATCGGTCTCAGCCGGCGTGGTCTCCATCGACGAGACAGCGGGGCGGCTCGGTTCTCGATTCCAATGGCTCTACCGCGCGGTCCTGGCGCTGACCGGACAGCACGAGCCAAATTCCACTAATGAAGTGGCTCTACATCACAGATGGGAGAAGAAAGCATGGCTGCGAATTTCCTTGGCAAGCTCTTCGGCGGTGAAAAGAAGGCGGAACTGGACAGCTGCTGCGGTGCCGTCAGCGTGACCGAAGAGGTCGAAACGACGGAACCGGCGAACGAGGTGCAGCCGGTGAAGGCGGAATCGTCCGAGCCCGCCGTGGTGTGCTTCGAGCAGCGGACGTAGGGGCGCGCTTTCGCGAGAGGCTTTCGAGATCTCGCGTGGCGACGTCGCGGCCTCAGGGCTGGGGCGGCATCGGGTAGCCGCAGGTGGCATCCGTACGCTTCGGCAGGTGAGTTCACCGAAACGGTCAGCGATCGGCGATGACCTGCCATCGCATGTACCCCACCCAGGTGACGTCGCACATCGCGCCGGTGCGTGCCTCGCCGGTCATGAGCGCGAAGATGGTCCTCCCGGCCGCTTGTGCGCCCGTGATCGGCGAGGATCGCCGTGATACCCCCGACGCGGGCGGCCTCGCCACCCGACGGGAGACCGGCCGGCAGGGACACCGTGGTCCCGGCGCGGCCATGGCGCCATGAAGGTGACGGCGATGTGGTCGGCCATGTCCTGCCGGCCACAAGCGAGACATCGACGTTTTTCGGCCGGTAGTCAGGGAAAGCCGACGCCGCACTTTCTGTGATCGGCAGTACCTGGCAAGGTGCGTGCTTCCTGTCTTGATCCTTTCTTCCGCTGTGCTCCCCTTTCGCGGTTCGTCCGGCCCTCGGTGAACTCAACCGATCGCGGAGTCGGCGCCGAAGGTTCGATCCGAAGGATGGCCAAGCCGTCTTCATCTGACTTTCCTTCCTGTCGGCGCGCGCGCCGCGGCCCGCGCGGATTCGCCGGCGTCAGCCCGGCATCACGACCACGCCGTGATGCCGGGCCCTCAAACACCTCCTATAAGGCCGGCGGCGTTTTTCACCCAGCCCCTTCCGGATGAGGCCGACCACCACCCCCGGCGCAGGCGCTCACCGCCGTCCCGCCGATGCCGACGGTATCCGGGTCCGAGTATCGACACCCCATGATCCGGCTGGCGGGATGTGAGACAGAGCACGTGACGCCCGGACGCGGAGCCGGCCGCACCACCAAAGACCATTCCCAGGTCCCTCGGCCGCCATGACATCGCCGGTCTCCCCCGCACAAAGGAGGCCCGGCCGCCGTTCCTGTTCCGCTCCTTCCGGCAGGGACGGCTAATGCAGGTAGTGGGAGAAGAGCGCTAATTCCTGGAGGAGCGACACGCGCACAACAATGCGGTAGCCGAGCCCCCGCGCGAGGATGGTCGGCTTCGCACTGCATCAAGAGACGCACCGGATATCTGGTTGATCCTTTTCAGGTGCCGCTGATTTTTGCGATGGGGTTGAAACCGGCGTATATGGCGAGCTGGCTGTCCAGTCGGAATTCCAGCAACCTTCAATTTTCGGTTGCGGATTCGACAGAGCTGGCCGTTACCGCGGCCGACAGTCCGGAACCGGTGAGTAAACCGCAGCCGACCAGGTGAAACGATGCCTCACTGTTCCGTCGATCAGGGTGGGATGGTGTGTTATCTCACCTACCAGCCGTGTGGATTCGGATATTAGAACCATGTGTCCAATTGGATATCACTCTGGGTGACAGTATTTGTCGGACTTCAAAAAAAGCTGACTGGGAACACCCTTTTGAGGCGGCCATCCAGACTTCGGCTGTCGTGAATTCGGAGCCAGAATTTTTTCGTTACGACATGACATTGCCTGAACGAGTGTTGATCCTGCACAATATAAATATGGTATTTACCAACTCTTTCATGGTCCCGCTTGGGACGCCCGCCCCGGATTTCACCCTTCCCTCGATCGATGGCCGCAAAGTGTCGATCGGCGACTTCGCCGACGCCTCCGCTCTGCTTGTGGTCTTTCTGTCCAACCGTTGCCCCTACGTGCTGTACGTGGAGAAGGAGATCGCCGCGGTCGCCGCGCATTACCACGAGCGGGGGGTGGCCACGGTGGGCATCTGCTCCAGCGACACGGCCGCCCACCCCGAGGACACGCCGGAGCATCTGAGTGAGCAGGCGCGCCGGGCCGGATTCACCTTCCCCTACCTGATTGACGAGCCGCAGGAGGTCGCCAAGGCCTTCCGGGCCGCCTGTACCCCCGACTTCTTCCTCTACGACGCCGAGCGGCGCCTGGTCTACCGCGGCCAGCTCGACGCCGGACGACCGGGTAACGACCTGCCCAACGACGGTGCCGCCCTGCGCGCGGCCATCGACCATGTGCTCGCCGGACAGCCCGTACCGGAACCGCACAGGCCCAGCGCCGGCTGCAACATCAAGTGGCGGCCCGGTAACGAGCCCGCCTAGCCTGGCGGTCTCCCGCGGATCCGTCACAGTACTGCCGGTCCCGGCGGTCTCCTGGCCGGGGACCCCGGGGCCCGAAGCCGCCAGGTGTTCCCGTGACCGGCGCCCAGCCGGTAGCCATCGTGAAGGCTCCACGCGAAGGCCCCGGCAAAGGCTCACCGGCGGCCGGGCCATCTAGCGGCCGGCCGCCGGTGCGGCGTCTTGGTGTCCCTGTGCGCCTGGCCTTCGCCGTCCATCACCGCGGCGCAGGTGCCCGTCCGCGAATCCAGCCCTCAGCGGCCGGCGTGCGTCGACTCGCTTCGCTGTGTCGACATGCTGCCCTGCTTTGTACGGTTCAGGTGATGTGACCTGGTGCACTGCGGAGAAATTCCTTGCGGCTCATCTGAGGATCCGCCGGACGAGCATTGCCAGGAGTTCCAGCACAAAGACCACCGCGAACGTCATCAAGACGATCAGTGTGATCACCTCGTACTCCCGGGTGTGGGAGGCCTGCAGCAGATAGAAACCGACGCCTCCACCGCCGACGAGCCCCAGCAGCGTGGCGGCACGGATGTTGACGTCCAACTGGTAGAGGGTCGCCCCGATGATCGCGGGCGCCGCCTGAGGGAGGACAGCCGTGAAGTAGATCTGGATGCGGGAGGCACCGAGGGCTCGCATCGCCTCGATCGGATGCGGGTCGATCTCCTCCAGGGAGTCGGCCACGAGTTTGCCCAGCAGGCCGATAGATCCAACAGCCAGCGCCAGCGCACCCGCGACCGGGCCCAGGCCGATGACCACGACGAAGAGGATCGCAAGCACCAGCTCGGGCACGCCTCTTACCAGCAGGACGAATCCGCGGAAGAAAACGTGCAGGCTACGGTGGCCTGAGATGTTACGGGCCGCCAACGATCCGACCGGTATCGCGAACATCGCGCCGATCAACGCGGAGGCGAAACCGATCTGGACCGTCACGAGCAGTGCCTGCAGCAGCTCGTTCATGATTCCCGCTGAACCCGGCGGCCAGAACATGGCCAGGGTGGAGAGGAATCCCGCCAGACCGCCCGCGAGTCTGCTGTCCAGCACCCCGCTGCCGGTAAAGGACCACGCTACGATCGCCACGGCGAGTACGGCGTACAGCAGCCGGCGCGCCCGCGCGAACGTCCACGCGGGCGAAACGGGCCTGAGGCTTACGCAGACGGGTGCGGCGGCCACGGGGCGCGGGCCGACCGGCCGCGCCTGCCGCGACGTCGCGGCCGACAAGCCCGTACGCGCCGTCAGACGGCGCCGCAGGAATCCGATCATCGTATGGCGATCGCTTTGTTCCAACGCCAGGGAGTCGCGAAGCAGCGCTCTGCGGATGGAGGTGGACAGCAGCTCGGTGAGCAGGCACAGCAGCAGCAAGATGAGGGCCCAGCTGATGCCCAGGCCGAATTTTAGTGAACCGAACGCCTTGTACATCTCAAAGCCGATCCCGGTCACACCGACGTATCCCAAGATGACCGAGTGGCGCAGGTTGATGTCGAAGCGGTGCAGGCCGACCGCGATGAGGGCCGGCAGTACCTGGGGCAATACCCCGGTGACGAGTTGCTGCCTGCGGGTGGCGCCGACGCTGCGCAGGGCGTCTCGGGGCTTGTCGGAGGTCTGCTCGATCGCGTCCGCATAGAGTTTGCCGACCATGCCGACCGAGTGCAGGCCCATCGCGAGAATTCCGGACAAGGCTCCCAGGCCGAACAGCCGCACGAAGATGATGGCCAGCACGATGTCGGGAATCGCGCGCGCTGCGACGATCACGCTGCGCGAGCCGACCCGGAACGGGGCGCCGCGGGTGGTGTTGGCCGCCGCCCAGACGGCCAGCGGCAGGCTGATCACGATGGACAGCAGGGTGGCCAGCAAGGTGATGGCGAGGGTGAGACCGCTCTGCCGCAGCGCCTCGTCGAGGCTCGGCACCTCTGGTGGCCAGATCCGCTGGATGAAGGCGACGGCGTTGGAGTAGCCGAGCGCCAGGGTGGAGAGGTTGATCTCCAGCTCCAGCACCGACCAGGTTCCGATCGCAAGGAAAACGGATACGAAACCGGTAGCGGCGGCACTCTTATGGCGCCGGGGACGCCTGCGGCCCTCGGCGCGCACCGGTACCGGTTTTGTATCCGTGACCTCCGGGGAAACGATTCCCCTGGCACGCTCAGCCGTTGCGACGCTCTCGGTGTCACCGGCTTGATGCTGCGTTACCATAGATCCCCATCACAGTGTCGGTGTTCAGGGCGCCTGCCGGTGTGTCCAACACGATCCCTCCGCGCTGAAGACCGACGATCCTGTCGGCCCAGGAGAGCGCCAAATCCATCTGGTGCAAACTGCTGACCAGCGTCACCCCCTTGTCGCGAACGATGTCGTGCAGCAGTCGCATCACCGTCTGGGCGCTGTCGGGGTCCAGGGAGGCCACGGGTTCGTCGGCGAGCAGTACCGCCGGGCGCTGCATCAGCACCCGTGCGATGGCCACCCGCTGCTGCTGGCCGCCGGAGAGGGTGCCGGCGTGCTGAAACGCCTGATCGGCGAGCCCGACCCGGTCCAGGTGCTCCAAAGCCTCCCGGCGCAGCCGCGAGGAGTAGGAGAACAGTCCGAGCCGGGGGCCGCTGAGGCGCCCCAGTGCGCCGCTGCACACGTTTTCCAAAACGCTGAGCTGTCCGACAAGGTTGAACTGCTGGAAAATGAACCCGATGCGGCATCGAAGGCGCCGTGTCATCCTCTCACTGGCGGTTCGGACATCCACCCCGAGCACGCGGACCGCCCCCCTGGTGGGCCTGTGCAGGCCGCAGACGTGGCGGAGCAGGGTGGACTTGCCTGCCCCCGAACTGCCCAGCAGTGCCAGGAACTGGCCTTCCGGCACATTGAGGCTGACGTTGTCAAGCGCCATGATGTCATTTCCGAAGTTCTTCGTGACTCCCTCCAGGGAAATCACGGGCTCCTGTGTCTGCCGGCTGTCCATCTACACCTCAACCCACTGTTGTCGCGAACCTGAATAAAAACGAACGTCATGGTGACCGATTTCTACTGGTCGTTTTTTCCCTTGCAGGCCTCCGCCCCAGTGATCTTGCATATCTTGCGAATGGGGTCATAGAAATCGTCGTCTACTTTGGTGAATCCCCAGTAGCCCGCGATGTTGTCGACACCGAGACTGTCTGCGTTTCCGCGCTCCAGTATCGCCGTGGTGATGGAGGTGCGGAGTTTGGCGTCGAGCCGGTTGGAGATGGCCAGGGGGGAGTTCACCACGGGTGGTGATTTCCACAGGATGGTGAAGTCCTTGATGTTGATGTCCTCCTGGTGGGGGAGCACTTCGTTGAAAAGAAGGTCCCTGATGCCCGCGGCGGCGCAGTCACCGTCGCGGACGGCCAGGAGGGAGGCATCGTGCCCTCCGGAGAACGTTTCCTTGTAGTCCCCCTTGTGCAGGCCGGCCTCGATGAGGGCGGCGAGCGGGTACAGGCGCCCCGAGGTGGAGTTGGGGTCGACGAAGCAGATGTTCTTCCCGCGCAGGCCTTGCAGGTCTTTGATTCCGCTGTCGGCGCGGACGACCATATAACCCTGGTAGCTGGCCGAGCCGTTTTTCTTGTAAATTTCCGCCGCGATCGGTGAGATGTCAACGCCGGAGTCCTTGGCCAGAACGTAGCTAAGCGGCCCGTACATCGCAATATGTACGGTGCCCGCACGCTGCCCCTCGATCAGGGTGGCGTAATTGTTCATCACCTCGAGTTTGACTTCTTTCCCGGACGCCTCGGAGACCAATTTGACCAGCGGCGCGTACTCGGCTTTCAAGGTGGAGGCGTTCTCGTTCGGAATCAGTCCCATGACGATCGTCTCGGGATTGGTGACGCTGTTCGTCCCGGAACCGCAGGCGGCGCTGACCAGAACAGTGAGCGCACAGATAATTCCCAGTGATTTCTTCTTCGGCAGTGATCGAGGCATAAAGGTCACCCTTCGTTCGGCGCAGAGGTGCTCGGTGTAGCGCCCACCGCGGCCGTGAAGCGGGCACGCATGGACTCCGGCGGATGGGCGTTGGTCGCGCGCGGTGGTATCGGGCCGCTTCGCGGACGCGTGGGGATGACGCACATGTGCGGTCCAGGGGAGGCCAGGGCCGTGGCGACCCCCTCACCTACCTCGGCAAGCGTGTGATACCGACGGCAGCTTCGGTACCCCGACGCCAAGGCGACGCCCTCCAGCCGGGTGGTGGCCGATGTCGTCGGCTGGCCACCCGTAGACTCGTGGACACCGTTGTCCAACACGATGTGAACCAGGTTGGGCGGGCTTTGGAAGCCGATGGTCGACAGCGCGCCCAGGTGCATGAGCGCGGCCCCGTCGCCGTCCAGAACGACCACCTTGCGCTCCGGCCGGGCCAGGGCGACCCCCAGCGCGACCGAGGAGGCGTGTCCCATGGAGCCCTGCATATAGAAGTTGGCCGGCCGATCCTCCACCCCGAAAAGTTCACGGCCCGTGTAGCCGGTGGTGGCGATGATGGGAGTGTCGCCGACGAGTTTGGCGATCACCTGCACCACCTCGGTGCTGTCGAGCCGGTGAGTTGGGCCGTTCGGCTGCCGGCAGACGGGTTCGGCGGCGGTGGCCTTCGCGACGGCGCCCTTCTCGACGAGGACGAAAGGGGCCTGGCCCGTCTGGAACGCCCGCAGGGCGGCGTCCAGGATCTCTTGGAAACGCTTTGGGTCGTCGCCGGATCGCAGCGTCCAGTTCGGCAGGTCGAGGAGTTCCAGGTAGGGCCGGGTGGTCGGCCCCATGACGGCGTGCTGAGGCTCGTCTTGGGTGGGATCCGGCCAGCCGCGCAGACTCACGAAGCTGAGCAAAGGGATCCGGTAGGTCATGACGAGCGAGGTCAGGGGGTTGATGAGGTTGCCCAGCCCGGAGTTTTGCAACATGACGTAGGAACGGCCGCCGGCCAGTGCCACCCCCGCCGCCACGGCGAGTGCTCCTCCCTCGTTGGCGGCGGGGACGTACCGGCCTGGCCTCTGGCTCAAAAGCGCGATCGGTCCGCCGAAGAACGAGCAGGGAACGCCGCTGGCGACGCTGAACCCGCGCTGCTCCAAGGCGTCGCAGAAGAGTTCGGCGGAGATCATCGTTGTACTCCGTGCCGGGAATCGGATGTAGGGGGAGCCGAGGGATGGGCGAAGTGCATGGCCAGGGCGGGAGCCGACATGGTCGCCGGGATGGGCAGGCCGAGCAGACGCAGCACCGTGGGGCCGACGGAGGGGATCGCCGCGGCGCCGGGGGGAACGGAGGCCAGTCGCTCCCCGCCTGCCGGCACCAGCGCGCAGGGCACCGGATTGCACGTGTGCCCTCCGTAGGCCACGGGCGAGACGTCGGGGGCGGGTGTGGTGAGCATCTGCTCGGCGTTTCCATGGTCGCCGACGAGCAGCACCCAGCGTCCGGCGGCGCGGGCCGCGGCACAGATCCGCGCCGCGGCGCGGTCAACGGCCGCCGCCGCCTCACGGGTCGCGGCGTAGTCGCCGGTGTGTCCCAACACGTCCATGTTGGCCAGGTTCGCCACGACCAGGCCGACGTCGGGGCGAGTCATGGCGTCGATGACGCTGCGGCCGACCTCCTTGAGGTTCATCTGCGGATGTTCACGCAGGGGACGGTCGCCGGCCGCGGGAACGAGCAGGTGCTCCTCTGTCGGCCGCCGGCGCGCGTCTCGGCCGTTGAGGAAGAAGGTGACGTGCTCGAATTTCTCACGCTCGGCGATCCGGACCGATCGCACGCCTGCATCCTCCAAGGCGTCCGCCATTCCTCCGGAGGCATCCGCCCGCAGGACCAGCGCCGGGATGTCGGCTTTGGTGTCGTACTGGCCGACGCTGAGCAACCGCACCCCGGTGCGACCACTGCGGGCCAGAAAGGCGGCGACCATGTCGGCCAAAGGGGCGGTGCGGTCACTACGGAAGTTCATGAACACGATGGCGTCGCCGTCGCGGACGCGAGTCGGCGACCCAACGGCGGAGACGACGGCGGTCGGGGGGATGGCACCGTCGCCTTCCGGGGCCAGGACCGCGCTCTCGGCGTCGGGGGCGATGCGGTCCGCCTCACCGTCGAGGAGCAGACGGCAGGCCTTGGCGGTCAGATGATCTCTTCCGCTCTTGTCCATCGCGTAGTCGCGGCCGATCACGCTGGCGACGGAACCGACCCCGGCCTCCTTGAGCATGGCCGTCAGACGAGACATGTACATTGCGGCCGTATGGTCGGGCACGTCGCGTCCGTCGGTGATCGCGTGGATCCTCACCCGCTCCAGCCCGGCGTTTCGTGCCGCCCGCAGCACCTGGGGAAGGTGAGCGATGTCGGAGTGAATCCGCCCATCGGAGGTGAGCCCGACCAGATGAAGTTTTTTGTCGGTTCGAGCCAGCTGCCGGCAGACCTCATCGAGCAGGGGGTGGGAGGCAAGCGCACCGGATCGCACCTGACGCTCCACGAGCAGGCTGTCGTACTCCACCGGCCGGCCGGCTCCCATGATGAGGTGACCGGTCTCGGAGTTGCCCACGACCCCGTCGGGCAGGCCGGCCGCGCGGCCGGAGGCCGCCAGCAGCAGATTGCGCGGATCGCAGGTCAGCTCGTCGAGGAAGGGGGAATCGGCGGCGGCGAGCGCGTTGCCGGGGCCGGGGGGTGCCTGTCCCCATCCGTCGAGGATCAGCAGGATCCCGGGAGAGAGCCTCACCGTCGCTCTCCCCGCAGGCCCTCGAGCCGCTCCCAGAAGTTCGGGAAGGACTTGGTGACGCATGCCGGGTCGCGGATGACGACCTCCGGGGTGCGCAGTCCGGCGATGGCGAACGTCATGGCGATCCGGTGATCGTCGTAGGTGTCGATCACCGCGCCCTTCGGCTCCGAGCCGCCGTGGATCGTCATGGTGTCCTCGGTGGTCTCCACCGTGACCCCCATCCTGCCCAGCTCGGTGCTGACGGCCTCGATCCGGTCGCACTCCTTGAAACGCAGGTTGCCGATCCCCGTGATGTGGGTGCGTCCGCTGGCGTAGGCCGCGACGGCGGCGAGGGTGGGAACGACATCGGGCATGTTCGTCATGTCGATGTCGATCCCGCGCAGTGTCCCACCTTCCAGCGTGATGCCGTCGCCGTCGACGCTGGAGGTGCATCCCATGTCGACGAACACCTGGACGAGTCCCACGTCTCCTTGGAGGGAGTCCAGGCCGATCCCGGGGATGGTGACCTTGCCGCCGAGGATCGCGGCCGCGGCCAGGAAGTACGACATTCCCGAGGCGTCGGGCTCCACGGTGATCTCTCCGCCGCGGTAGCTCTGGCCGCCTTGGACAGAGAAGGCCGAGTAGCCCTCGCGCCGTATCTCGATTCCCCTCTGCCGCATGGCGGTGACCGTCATGTCGACGTAGGGCTTGGAGACGAGGTCGCCGACGACGTCGAGATCGATCCCCTGTTCGGTGACAGGGGCACTGATGAGCAGGCTGCTGGCGAACTGGCTGCTCACCGTCCCGTCGATGCGGGTGGGCCCGCCCCGCAGCATCGGTCCCTGGATCTCGATCGGAGGTGAGCCGTTCGCGGCCAGGGCGCGCGCGTTCACCCCGAGCACGCCCAGCGCGTCGAGGAGGTGCCCCATCGGCCTTTCCCGCATGCGGGTGCTGCCCGTCAATACCGTTCGCCCCTGGGCGAGGGCGGCCATGGTGATGAGGAAACGGATGGGGGTTCCGGCGTTTCCCATGTCGATCTCGCCCTCGGGAGCACTCATGGGACGGCCGTTGGGGGTCACCGTGATGCTCTTGGAGACACCGTCGACGTCCACCTCGACGTGCCCGAACCGTCGCAGGGCGTCGGCCAGGAGGAGCGTGTCCTGCGAGTGGAGGGCGTTGTGCAGGACCGTCTGGTCGCGACACAGACCGGCGATCGCCAGAAAGCGGTTGGTGTAGCTCTTGGAACCGACGACGCCGACGGTCGCGTCCAGTTCCTTCAACGGGGTGATCGCGACTTCGGGAAGGTCAAGGGTCGAGGGCTGGGGGGTGCTTTCCACAAGTGGCCGTCCTGTTCATCATCGGTTGCGGTGGTATTCGGGAAAACCATGGCGCCGTGCTCGTGTCACGACTGTCTGTGGACCTTGTGCTGTGCGGCCTGCGCGCGGGGACGCAGCACAAGGAAGTCGACGTTGACATGGGAGGGTCGGGTGACGGCCCAGGCGATGGCGTCGGCGACGTCCTCGGCGACCAGCGGGCCGGCGATGCCCGCGTAGACCTCCGCGGCTTTGCCGGCGTCCCCCCGGTAGCGGTTCAGGGAGAACTCCTCCGTGTGAACCATGCCGGGGGCGATCTCGATGACGCGGACCGGTTCGCCGCACAGTTCCAGGCGCAAGGTCGCGGCGAGAACATGCTCACCGTGCTTGGCGGCGCTGTAGCCGCCGCCACCCTCGTAAACGGTGAACGCGGCCGTGGAGGACACGACCACGACCGTTCCGTCACCGCTGGCGGTGAGCTTGGGCAAAAGCGCCTGCGTCATGTGCAGCGCCCCCAGCACGTTCGTCTCGTACATGGCCCGCCAGTCACCGGCGGCGGCGTGCGCGACCGATTCGGTGCCGATGGCCCCTCCGGCGTTGTTGATCAGAACGTCACAGCGATCCAGCTCGTCGGCGACGGCACTTACGGCGGCCTGGTCGGTAACGTCCAAAAGACGTATCTCGGCCGTGTCGCCGTGCGAGGCGATCTGTTTGGCGACGCTCTCCAGCCGCTCCAGGCGCCGGCCGGTGAGCACGACCCGATACCCTTCGGCGGCCATGCGGCGGGCGGTGGCCGCCCCTATACCGCTGCCGGCGCCGGTGATCAGAGCAGTGCGCTGTCCGTCGGCGGACTCCGCGCTCATGAGTGGACGCTGGTGTGCTCGCGGGCGGCGGAGTGCGATCGATGAGGCGCTCCGGCCGATCCCGAATCGCTCGCCTGCGCCAGCCAGACATGGGCGCCGGGACGCAGGCGAAAGCGGGGGGGCTCACCTGGGGCGCCGACGGTCTCCACATGGCCGCTGACGAACACCAGGTGCGCTCGTCCCGCGACGACCTCGGGGAAAAGGGGGTGGGCCACGAACTCCTGCACCGTTTCGGTGGGGTTGTGGACGCCGACGACCGGGCTCGGGCTGTCTGGTGCGCTACGCCGCACCCCGCGAAGCCCGGGGCCGATGTCAACCGCGGATTCGGTCGCGGTTGCCGACAGTGCGGCCGTGAAGCGCCCAGGACCGTCATGGCAGGACGCGAAGTAGGCGACCGACAAAGGGTCGTACGGCGTGGTCGAAGAGAAGTGGGGGGAGATTTCCATACGTTGGGCCATCTTCCTTAGTGGCTCGCCGTCGTCTGCCATCGCAGGAAGGCCCGAGACACCCGGCCTCTCCTGCCGCGATACGAAGACCACAAGCACCGGTTCGGTGCCTGTGTTCTGGGGTTTCGCGTACCTCATGATCGAATGGTGTTCGCGCGTCTTCGGGTGGCAACACCCTCTTCGGCCATGGCTGCGGGGAAAGGACCACGCGGCCGAGAAGAGTCCTTGCCGTGGCGGCCACCGGGACGCGCTGTTCCCCGTGAACCTCTCACCGGGCGTCGTCGCGTCTGCGAGGGCTGCGGCACGTACCGGCGAAATCCCCAGAGGCCGGCGCCGGTTATGAGGTCTTTCCCGCAGGTGACCTGGGCCGTTTGAAGGGGGGAAACCCGCCGATCCCAGCCGCTCTACGACCGGGACACCGCTGGACCTGCTGGACCTGTGGTCGTGGGGTGCCGACCGCCGATTTCTCCCCGGTTGCTTCGCGGCCGGTGCCGCCGGGCCTCAGTGCTCCGGTCGTGCGGCGCGCCGCACAGCCCGCAGGCTCATGGAGGCCGCGCCGTCACTATCCGGTCCCGGTCTCACCAGGCGGGGTGACCGGCGGCAATGGCGGGTGGGGACTCGCCGCGATGAACGACCGGGGCGCCACACGACCCCGAACCGCCGCGCGATGGGCGCCAACGCCGCTGATCACGGAATGTCGGCGAACCGCACGCTGGGAAGCGGCCGTGAACGCAGCAAAATCCGGTAGGACATCACCGGCGAGATGACGCGTGGGGGGTGAGTTCCCCGGCGCCTCGGGAGAGGTCCCGAGGCGCCGGGGAGCCGGCTGATCAACTTCTGATCGATCAGAAGTTGATGGAGATGACCTTGCCCGGTCCCGAGCCCTTGGTCGTGGTCAGGGTGTGCGGGACGCCGGGGGCGATGTAGAAGCTGCTTCCCTGGGGGAGGGTGACCTCCTTCGGGTTCTCCTTGTCGCCCCACTTCAGGTGAATGTCACCCTCCATGCAGTAGATCACCTCGTGAGCGTCGTGCCCGACGTTGAAGGCGGCCTTCTCCGGGTCGTCGACGTTCACCTCCAGCAGGAGCGGAACCAGCTTCGGCACGGTCCGGGTACGCACCAGGCAGTTGTAGGTGTAGTACTCGGTGTCGCCCCGGTGCCCCTCGATGACGGGGTTGTCACCCGGAAGCTGGTAGCGGACCCCGCCGTCGAGGTCGCTGACGAACTCCGGGGTGAGCTCGGGCAGCGAGGTGCCGAGCACGCTCGCGATGGAGGTCAGTCTGTCGAGGGTGAGGACGCCGCTGTTCTCCTCAAGGGCGGTGACCTCGTCGGGGGTCACTCCCAGGGCCCCCGCGAAGGCGTCGCGGTCCATCTTGATGTGCTCCCTGCGAGCCCTGATCTTCTGGCCGTAGGTCTCTTCCAGGGCGGGTGCGATGGTCATGTGAATCTCCTTGACGCAGTTTCGATGAGACGGTCATCGGTCTTTTGTGCTGGTAAATCTGTACGGAGGCAGCATTCACCCGAATGCAAGGTTCTCCGATTCCCGCTTGCCCCCTTTCCTTTGCCGGGTCAGCTTTGGTGCGCCTCCGGTTCCGGAAGCGCGATTCGGGTGCAGTGAACGTCTTTCGGCCACTGGCTGTACGGAGAGAGAAGGTATCGGCGCTCCGCGTCATGCGCGGACCCCTGAAGAATGAAGCATTCTGCGCCCGAAGATGCGCAGCTGATAAGGGCATCCAGCTTCGTCTTGAAGCCGCCGGTGGTGTCCCACTCGCTCTTCGCCCAAAGCGCGTTGTAGGCCTCGTCCGGCTGGCCGGGGTCGACGTATCTGAGGGTTTCCTTGCCGTTGGGTCCATCCAGGAGAATTCCCGGCACGTCGGTGAAGCTCACCACCCGCAAGGGGACTTTCAGGGCGCGCATCAAGAACTCCGGGACGCGATCGCTGGACAGGCCGTACAAAGCGCCGTCGCTTCCCAGGACGCTGTCGCCGGACAGGACGGGAAGCGCGCCGCTCGCCAGGACGTCTCGGACGGTGTCGGCCCTGACGGAGAACGTGCCGTCCCCGTTCAGCGCCGACATCGCCCCGAGCTGCAGGGGCAGTGCCCGGACCCCTTCGCCTACCAGGGCCTCGGTCCAGGCCCATCTGACGTCCGCGAGCGCCTTGGTCAGGGGAAGGCAGCCGAACGGATCGGACCCGTTGATGTCGCGCAGCGCGCCGTGCCCGACGGCTCCGCCTCCGGAGATGAAGACGACGCGTCCCCGGTTGCTCTTGAACAGGTTGGCGATCACGTGCGCGTATTCGGCGATGGCCGCCCTGTCCAAGCTGCCCTCGATGCTCTTGTCGGAGAAGAGGCTTCCTCCGACTTTGATGGCGAGGATTTGCTCTTGCCCTTTCCTGTCGGGAGTTTCGGGTGCGTGCCGTCTGTTTTCTTCCATGACAACGGGGCTACTGCTCAACGTTATCGTCCTCTGCGCTCCGGAAAGATTAATCGGAAGCTGACCGAATGGTCAGGCGAGCGGCCGTGAGGAGGTGGCCATCTCGGCTTTACTGTTGATCTTACTCTTTTCTCTCTCGTACGTTAGCGGCTCCAAATGGCGGCGTCTAGAGGTTGCGAGTAGGAAATTTACTCTTATCTATATGCGTGGTGTACGGCCATTCTGGTCACCTTATAATATCTATTATTGACAACAGTAATGGCTATTGCAACCTAGGGTGATGGAGATAATTCGCTCTGTAATCAGAGAGGTGGTGGTGCCATCCGGGCTTTGCACAGGTGAGCGAGGGGTTTTATCGGCATCGCGCGAGCGCGTAAGGAGCTGTAGGCGGGTGAGTTATTCCAGAAGCTCGTGGGGTTGTTGTTGCTGGTGATGGGATCGGCGGCGACGAAGACACCGCCGCCGGGGCCGCCGCGGTTACCGGCTTCGGAGTTTCGGTCCTCCTGTGCATCGGCCGCCGGCTTCCCGGCACGAAGATCGCGGGCGTCGGCGGGAGGCGTCTTCCCCTTGAATCGGCGGAGGGGCCAGGCCGCCAGCCATCACATCCTGCGAACGTGGTGTATGAGCCGATCTCCGCATTCCCCTGATGCCACCCGTCAAGCAATAAATGGCTGCAGAAACAGGCCGTGTTCAGCGTGTGGCTCGCAATTCACTGGCCTGTTCGGCTTGAACGTGACGAGCCGGACCGCAGCCACGGGGCGCCGATGGCGCCGGTGCGCCGGGCTTCCCCGAGGAGCACCAGGCGGACCGTCGCGCTGTCCATCATGCGCCCCAGCCGGTCCCGAGACCTGAGCGGTGGCGTGATCGTCTGGTCCGGCGGCATCGGGTTCGCCGTCAGGGCCGGCGTCGGCACCTCGAGTTCTCCACGCCCGGGACGGGAGATCGCCCTTGTGGTCACGATGGACTGCGATGGAGTCTGGCCGGGGCTTTCGAAAGGGCGTCACCTGAACCGTGAACCGGGTGAACAGAACGGCAAGAACGGCAAGAAGGGGTGCCCGATCCCGCGACGTGGCCGAACAGCCAGGTGCGTGCCCTGCCGGTGACTTCGGTGTATCTGCCGCCCGGCAAGTCGATAAACCGCATTGAAGATAAATAGACCTGTGCCAATATGAGTGAGAGTCCGCTTCGGTTGACTTCTCCAGGGAGGGATCGATGGAGCCGTTGGAACTGCTGGATTGCAGTCCGCCGCTGACCCGCGAGCCGCTCGACGTCGCGCAGGCCGCCGCCGTGGCGCGGGTGTTCAAGGCGCTGAGTGATCCGGTGCGGCTGCGCATCCTGTCGATCGTGGCCAGCTACGCCGGTGGCGAGGCATGCGTGTGCGACATCACCGACGCCTTCAACGTCTCCCAGCCCACCATCAGCCATCATCTGAAGGTCCTCAAAGAGGTCGGCCTGCTGGCCTCCGAGCGGCGCGGCTCCTGGGTGTATTACCGGCTGGTCCCCGAGACCCTGGCCGAGTTGTCTGTTCTGATCACCGTCCCCGTCCCGGCCTGACCGGCCGCGAGGGAAGATTCCTTCCTCTGGTCCCGAATGGTTCCGGCGCGTTCGTCCCGGTAGCCCCGTCCGGTCTCGGCTTCGCGGTGGCGACCACCACCCGCCGACCGGCGTACGGCACGCCACCTACACCAGGTGTCAGCGGGGCCATGACTCTGCCCGTTACCATGGCCACAGCCGTCGCACCTCTGGTGGTGATGGTGGAGATCGTCGGCTTTACTGCGGTGATGTGCATTGTGGCCGCTTCCTGCGTTCTCGGCGCGTTCGCCCCAATCGCCTACCGTCGCGTAAAATTTAGGTAGCCATCGAATTAGGGGACCGACGTCATGACCGCCTCCACCGTCCGGTGCTGTGCACCGATCATGCGTGAGCCGCTGAGCAGGAGCGAGGCTGCTGATCTGGCCGTGTTGCTCAAGGCGGTCGCCGACCCGGTCCGGTTGCGGTTGCTGTCGATGATCGGTTCCCATCCCGGTGGTGAGGCGTGTGTGTGCGACCTGACCGATACCTTCGATCTGACCGCTCCGACGATCTCCCATCACCTCAAGGTGTTGCGGGTGGCCGGTCTGATCGACAGCCAGCGGCGTGGCACCTGGGTCTACTACTGGGTGGTGCCGGAGGTGGTGGCCCGGCTGGGTGAGCTGTTCGCCTCACCCGCCGCGGACATCGAGTGATTCCCGGGACGTGACGGCTGGGCGAGATCAAGGGGGGTTGCCCTCCCGATATCCATCGACTATCGTCGATTTTTGATGAATCGGGAATCGGGGCCGTTGGAGCGCGAGGCTGCGGAGGAGTATGCGGGCTGGTTCAGGGCGCTGGCCGACGGCACGCGCATCCAGATCGTGTCGTTGCTGGCCCGGCGGCGCGAGCCGATGAGCGTCGGGGAGATCGTCGCCGCCGTCGGGATCGGCCAGTCGACGGTGTCGCACCACTTGAAGATCCTGTCGGAGGTACGGTTCGTCCTGGTGGAGCGGCAGGGCACCTCCAGCCTGTACCGGATCAACGAAGAGTGCGTGAGCTGCTTTCCCACCGCCGCCGACGTGGTGATGGGCAACCCTGCCCCTATGGCCCCCGCTCCCGACCGAGGAACACGCCATGGCACATGAGGAAGTCGTCAAGCGCTACTCGGGCCTGGCTCGCGCGGCGGTGGCCGGTGAGATCATCGCCGACTGCGGCTCGGATGCGTTCGAGCGGGGCCGTTTCGGCGCGGCCGGCTACAGCGACACCGCGGGGCTGCCTGAGGGCGCGTTGCGCGCCAGTCTCGGCTGCGGCAACCCGGTCGCCGTCGCCGAGCTACGCGCGGGCGAGACCGCGCTCGATCTGGGCTCCGGAGGCGGCATCGACGTTCTGCTGTCGGCGCGCCGCGTCGGACCGTACGGAAAGGTCTACGGCCTGGATGCCAGCGCCGACATGGTCGCCCTCGCCCGGCACAACGCCGCGGAGGTGGGCGCGGCCAACGTCGAGTTCCTGTGCGGCGCGATCGAGGCGATCCCGCTGGCGGATTACACGGTCGACGTCGTCATCTCCAACTGCGTGATCAACCTCTCCAGCGACAAGGCCGCTGTGCTGGCCGAGACCTTCCGGGTGTTGCGGCCCGGCGGGCGCCTGGGCATCAGCGACGTCGTCACCGACAGCCTCACCGGCGAAGCCACTGATGAAGCCACCCAGGCGCAGCGACGCGCGTCCACCGAGCAGCGGGTGGGCTGCGTCGCCGGATCCCTCACCATCGTTGAATACCGGGCTCTGCTGGCCGCGGCCGGGTTCGTGGCCACCTCGATCACCCTGACAGCCGATCACGGCGACGGCGTGCATTCGGCCATCGTCCAGGCGGTCAAACCCGCGATCTCGCCGGGACTGGAGATCCGGCCGATGCGCGAGGCCGACGCCGAGCAGGTGCTGGCCATCTACCAGACGGGCCTGGAAAGCGGCCAGGCCAGTTTCGAGACGACGGCCCCCAGTTGGGAGGGCTTCACCGCGGGCAGGCTCGCGCGCCTGCGCTACGTCGCCGTCGACACCGACACCGGCCAGGTCGTTGGCTGGGTGGCCGCCTCACCGGTGTCCGCGCGCCCGGTCTACGCCGGAGTCGTCGAGCACAGCCTCTACGTCCACCCCGATTGCCAGGCCCACGGCATCGGCCGCGCCCTGCTGAGCGCGTTCATCGCCGGATCCGAGGACGCCGGGATCTGGACGATCCAGGCCGGGATCTTCCCGGAGAACACCGCCAGCCTCTCCCTGCACCAGGCACTCGGCTTTCGCCTGGTCGGCACCCGCGAGCGCGTCGGACGCCACCACGGCACCTGGCGTGACGTGATCATGATGGAACGGCGCAGCGCGGTCGCCGGACTCTGATCACTGCTTCGCCGGGTAACCATTGCCGCAGGAGTCTCGGTGGTGATGCCGCTGCCGGTCGCAGCCAAGCGCCGCACCGGCCGCGCACTTGGCCCGGGTACGGATCTCGTCACGGATCGGGCGGACCAGACCGTGGTCGGCACCAGGTACCGGCGTAGGTGACCGGAAGGCCACTGAGACGGGGGCGCCCCGCTGATTATCGAAAAGTACGGCTGAGAACCACCAGGCCTACCATCCGGAGGCGACGCCGATCCGCACGCGATCGACCGGTGACCGGTCCACCGGCCATCTGCTCGGCGCGTAACTGTTCGGCCACCTCGGCGCCCGAGGTGGCCGAACGCGTTGACGCCTTGGCCGCGGGCATCCACCACAAGCATCACCGTCGCGCAGATCACCGACCTCGACCTCGCCCACACCCCGCCGCCGGGCAGCCCCTGGGATGCCCTTCAGCAGGCCGCTCGCCAGCGGATCACCCAGGAGGGAGATATCCACGCCCCTGGCCGTCGACGTGACCTCAGCGGCCGACGGTGAGAGGGCGCTCGCACGATGTCAGCCGTCGGAAACCTCGCTCACCTGCTTCATGACCTCGGCGACGGTGTCTCGGGCGGTACGGCCGGCTCCGATCAAGGTGGCGGAGGCGGGTCCGGTCCAGTCGCCGTAGCCCAGCAGATGCAGGCGGGGTTCGCCGAGGGCGCGGGTGCCCGTCGTGGGGATCACGCCTTCGGGGCCACGTAGGCGCAGCGGAGCCAGATGGCCCAGGGCGGGCCGAAAGCCGGTACACCAGACGATGACATCGCAGGCCAGCTCGGCGCCATCGCTCCAGGCGACGCCGTGCGGGGTGATCCGGCTGAACATCGGCTCGGCCTTGAGCGCGCCCCGGTCGCGGGCTTGGCGAACCGCGGGCACGGCGACGATGTCACCCAGATCACTGATTCCGGTCGCGCTTTCACCGGCCAGCGCGGCGTGATGACGGCGGGTGGCCAGATCGAACAGCGCTTTGCCGTCCACCTCGTCGGGCAGCAGCCGGGGGGTTCGCCGGGTGACCCAGGTGGTGGCCCGCGCGACGGTGGAGATCTCGGCGAGGATCTGCGCGGCCGAGTTGCCGCCACCGACGATCACCGCGTTCTTGCCGCAGAAGGCCTCGGGGCCGCGGTAGTCGGCGGTGTGGAGCTGGCGGCCGGTGAAGTCGCCGATGCCGGGGTAGTAGGGCACGTAGGGGCGCCACCAGGTTCCGGTCGCACTGATCACGATGCGGGCGCGCCATATTCCCGCGTCGGTCTCGACCCGCAGGCAGGCGTCGCCGCGCCGCACGTTGTGCACGGTCACCGGCCGGATCACCGGCAGGTCGTAGCGTCGTTCGTAGTCGGTCAGGTAGGCGACGGCATCGGCCGCGTCGGGATAGTCGCCGCTGCGCGAGGGCGGCATCATCCGGCCGGGCAGTGAGCTGTAGCGGGCGGGAGAGAACAGGCGAAGGGAGGGCCATGCGTGTCGCCAGGCGCCGCCGGATTGGGATTGGGCATCCAGGATGACGAAGTCGGCCTGAGCGCGGCGGAGGTGGTAGCCGGCCGCGAGCCCGGCCTGCCCTGCGCCGATGACCAGGACGTCGACGAGTCGCGGTGCGCCGATCACCGCACCCAAGCCGGTTACACGCTCTGGGCGGTGGCGGGTGAGGCGAACAGCTCACCCAGCCGGGCCACCACCTCCGGCACCACCCAGTAGTAGACCCAGGTGCCACGCCGCTGGCTGTCGATCAGACCGGCCACCCGCAACACCTTGAGGTGATGGGAGATCGTCGGAGCGGTCAGATCGAAGGTATCGGTCAGGTCGCACACACACGCCTCACCACCGGGATGGGAACCGATCATCGACAGCAACCGCAACCGGACCGGGTCGGCGACCGCCTTGAGCAACACGGCCAGATCAGCAGCCTCGCTCCTGCTCAGCGGCTCACGCATGATCGGTGCACAGCACCGGACGGTGGGGGTCATCCCGCGGCTCCTTGTTTCGACATTGGTCGAAATTATAGGCGATAGCGGGCAAACAGTGAACGTCCCACCATGAGTGCGTCGGTAATCCCAAAGGAAACCCGTGATCTGAGCCGGTGCTGTCGCTTCTCACTGCGACGCACCGGCCCTGAAGGGCCTGAGCCGTAACCGGGACGGCGGTGATCTACGTGCCGCAGCGCAGACGGCCGCCGCTCCGCGTAGCGGAGGCGGCGGCGTTGTGCGTTACGAGGTGGCTGAGCTCATCGTCAGCAGACGATCAGACGGCCGTCGGCTGTCGTGATCCACGCGTCATCGGCTTCGGTGATGAACCCCTGGGCGTGCAACCGCCAGATGAGGGTGCCGGCCATGCGGGCGATCGCCGGGGCGTAGCCGGCATTGGTGCTGGCGTGGCGGGCGGCGATCAGGTACTCGCCGAGCTGGTCTGTGTCCAGCGGGCCGTGGTCACAGATAAGGCGCAAGGCCTCCTTCTGCGCCGCGGTGGGATATCCCTCAGACATCACAGGTCCTTCCCGGTCGGCGGCTCAGCCGCAGCAGCCGCCCTCAGAAGCCGAGCCGGTGGCCGAGACGGAAGCCAGCTGGAGCGGGGCCGACAGCAGACCACCGCTGATGCCGGTGGCCAGGCCGACGCGCTGCTCTTGAGCCTCGGCGAGATTCGAGGAGCACACGCCGGTGTCGGGCAGTTCCAAACGCACTTCGCGAGCCGCCTCCCAGTCGCCGGCCAGCGCGGCCACCACGGAGCGCACCTGCTCATAGCCCGTGGCCATCAGGAAGGTCGGGGCGCGGCCGTAGCTCTTGACACCGACGGCGTAGTACCCGCTTTCGGGGTGGGCCAGCTCGTCGACGCCGTGGGCGGGCACGGTGCCGCAGGAGTGGGCATTGGGGTCGATCAGCGGCGCCAGTGCCCGGGGGGCGCCCAGGATCGGGTCGGTGTCCAGACGCAGTTCGCCGGCGATCGAGTGGTCGGGGCGGTAGCCGGTGGCGCTGACGATCCGGTCGGCACGCACCGTCTGCTCGGCGCCGGACGGGTCGCGGCTGACCACGCGTACCTGGTCGCCGTCCCGTTCCACGGTGTGGGTGAAGAAACCGGTCAGCAAGTGGATCCGGCCCGAGTCGACGTGGGCCCGCAACCGGGTGCCGAGTGCGCCGCGGGCGGGCAGGGCGTCGGCGTCGCCGCCGCCGTAGGTCCGTCCTGCGCTGCCCGCTCTGATCGCCCAGGTGATGGGGGTGTTTTTCAGCTGGGCCAGGGCCAGCAAAGTGGTTGCGGCCGAGTGACCCGCGCCCACGACCAGGACGTGGCTGCCCTCATAGCGTTCACGGTCGGTGCCGAGCACGTCGGGCAGGGCATGGTCGATCCGCTCGGCCACCGTCTGCTCACCGTGAGCGGGCAGTCCGCTGGCGCCCAGCACGTTGGGGCTGGTGTAGGTGCCGGAGGCGTCGATGATCGCCCGCGCCTGGAGTTCCTGACCGTTCTCGAGCCGTAGCAGGAAGGGCGCCTCCTCCCGGCCGTTCGTGCGGACCCGGTCATAACCCAGGCGGCTGATCGCGCTCACCGTGGCGTTGAGGCGTATCCGGGCATCGAACAGCTTGGCCAGTGGTGCGAGGTAGTCGTCGACGAGTTCGGCGCCCGTGGGCAGCCAGTCCTCATCGGGCGCACTCCAGCCGTCGGCCTGCAGCAGGCGGCGAGCTGCGGCGTCGATGTTGTACTTCCACGGGCTGAACACCCGCACGTGACCCCATCGCGCGACCGAGGCGGCGACCTGAGGGCCCCCCTCCAGCACCAGGAAGTCCAGGCCCCTCTCGGCCAGGTGGGCCGCGGCGGCCAAGCCGACCGGGCCCGCACCGATCACCACGATCGGCAGCTGGCCGCTCTGAGAAGGGGAGACGGGCGCTTCGATCTCGATTGCGGACGGGCCACAGCAGTTGTCACTCATGACTCTTCTCCTGAATACGCGTCGTGGGTGGAGATGGGCGAGAGGGGCAAGGCGGTCCGCTCGACGGCGCCGCAGGGGCGTCACCTCGGCGAGCGGGCCCGATCAAGGCAGACGTTCGCTCCTGGACGATGTGGATGGCGGAGTGGACATCACACCCTCCTGGATAGAAGTCCATCTAAGCAATAGCCATCATGACGCATTGCTTAGAAGCATGTCAAATCAATGATGGGTCAAAGCGGCCGGATCACAGGCCGACGGCGGCTGGAGCGTTGCTCGCGTGTGCGACCAAGGGGCCGACGACGTAGGCGGCATCCCGGCTGACTGCGCGCAGGGTGCTGGAGGCGAACGAGCGCTGAAACTCCAGTCCCAGATAGACCAAGCCTGGATGCGTGGTGGAACTGCCGCCATGGTGCAGGGGGAAGCCGTCGACGGCCAGCGCCCCCAACGGGCGCAGGTATCGCAGGCTCGGTAGTCGCCGGATGTCGAGGCTCCACCTGTTCGCGCAGCAGAGACGACGTGCTGCACGGCACACACGAGCGAGCCGGAGATGATCGAGCTCAGCCCGGCCGTCCATGCCTTTCTTCAAGTGCCGGCCAGCCCGGCCTGCCAGCACATCGTGCCGCTGTTCACACGCGGCGGCGAACTGTCGGTCGGCCAGGTCGCCGAGCTCATCGGCAGAGGACAACCGTGCGCCTCCGAACAGCTCGCCGAACCCAAACGCGGCGGCATCGCGTCCTCTCCCGAGGAGAGCAAAATCGTGCTTAGCGGGCCGACAGGCACACCGTCACCGCTGCCCTCGCGATCTGCAGGCCCGTCTTCGGTACTGCCGCCGACAATCAACAATGTCGCGGAACCGCCTTGGCCATCGGCGGGCCCGCAAACAGCCCGGAACCACAACTCGGCCGCCTCCCGCCCTCTGGAACGTGTGGATCGTCGGAAGGTACTGCTCGGCCGGATCCGGCACCCGGTTGTTGCGGCCCGTATCGGGGCAGGAGACGTCGGTTTTCCCGCAACGCGGGCATGATGGTTCGATGAACTGGACTGCTCCGCAGGGCACACGAGCCGATGTGCCGCCGGTCGCCGATGAGCGCACCCTCCTGGAAGCCTGGCTCGATCACCACCGGCAGACCCTGGCGATGAAATGCGCCGGGCTGACCCCTGAGCAGCTCACACGGCGCAGCATCGAACCGTCGAATTTGACCCTCCTGGGTCTGGTGCGTCACATGGCCGAGGTGGAGCGCAGTTGGTTTCGGCGCCGGGTGGCTGGTGAACCGGTCGACTTCCTGTATTGCGACCCCGACACCAACCCCGACGGTGACTTCGACGATGTCGACGCCACCAACGCGAAAGCGGACTTCGACGTCTTCGCCCGTGAGACCGAACTGGCCCGCACGGCAGTAGCCGGGCGCTCCCTGGAGGAGACCTTCTACCACACGCGTCGGCAGGTCCAGATGAGCCTTCGATGGGTGTATCTACATATGATCGAAGAGTATGCACGCCATAACGGTCATGCCGACCTGCTGCGCCAACGGATCGACGGCGCCACCGGGGCATGAGATGAGAGCTCAAAGATCTGCGGGCCGAGGTGCGAGGCCGCCGACGGTGTATTCGGTGATCTCCGCCTCCCGGCTCGGAACCGGAGATTCGGTGGCCACCACGCCTGTCATGGCTGCGGCAAACGTGACGGCATGCCGGTCGCGGCAGGCGGCACCGGGTCGGCGACCCCTTTTCGGCGACGCCGTCGGCTCGCCCGCATCATCTTGGTCGGCGTTCACACCGGTTCGGTTTTTCTGAGCGCTTCGTCATTGACACTTGTCTTGACCTGCGTTGATAACGCCACGAGCATGTTCGCGACGTGGCGCCATGGCGTGCTGGTGGTTCGTGGTCTCAGCAAGACTCGGCTGTCTGGATCAGGGCGTTCGCGGGGCGTGTACGTCTTCGGCGGGAGAGGCCCGGCATCACCTTGACCCGGTGATGTGGCGAACGTAACGAGTCAGGGGCGCCGAGCTGGCCTGAGAAGATGTCCCCGACCGTGCCGTAGGACTATGTGTGGTGGGAGAAACACCGTGCAGCACGGCCTTGCGGTCTCGTGGTGGGGGTGACGCACGTCATGATGATGTCTCCTGCCGCGGTTCCCGCACCGCCTCCTGATCGAAGGGCCGCCTCAGCGACAGGCGATGGTAAGCGGTCAGCGCCGCCGTGGCGATCACGCACGCGGTCGCCACGGCGGCCATCACCCAGCCGTACCCGGTAGCCAGGGCTAAGGCCAGGGCGCCGAGCGGGGCGAGGGCCTTGGCGGCGATGGAGAACAGGGCGATGCGTCCGGACAGGCTGGCATAGGCGACGGTGCCGTAGCGTTCGGCCAACAGGTGGGGCAAGGTGATGGTTCCCACGCCGAAGCCGATCCCAAAGCCCAGTACGCAGCCGATCGCGCCCGGCACGGTCCGGCCCGCCAGGGGCAGCAGCAGCGCGGCGGCGCCCTGTACCGCGAAGATCGCTGCCACGACCGGGGCCGCAGGCCACCAGCGGCGTAGTCCCGTGGTGACCAAGCGGCCGGTGACCGACAGCACACCGAGCAGACCGGCGACGGCCGCGGCGAAGACCGGGCGATGACCGAGGTGGATCAGGTAGGTGATCAGCAAGATGGCGATGGTGGCCACCGCGCCGCTGTGTGCGGTGAAAGCGGTGGCCAGCAGCCAGAATGGGCGCTCTCGCGCCGCCGCCTTGACCAGGCCGGTCCGCTGGACCGATGTGGCGACCTTGGCCGCCGTCACCGCGGAGCGGGGACGGCGCAGTACCAGGGCATGTAACGGGACTGCGGTCGCCCCGTAGCCGATCCCCAGGATGATCAGAGCATGGCGCCAGCCGTGATGCTGGACCAGCAGGCCGGTCAACGGGAGAAAGATCGAGGAGGCGAACCCGGAGACGACGGTCAGCGCCAGCAGTGCGTTCGCACGGTTTCGGCTGGCGGAGGGACCACCGGCGGGGTCATCGAACCAGCTGACGATGAGCGCGCAAGCGGGCTCGTACAGCGCCATCGCCGAGGCGGCACCGATGGCCAGGAACACCCCGTACAGCTGCGGCAGGGTCTCCACCCTTGACCAGGCCAGCACCGCCAGCGTCCCAAGGGCCGAACCGGCGCTCATCAAAGCCCGGCCGCCGTGGGCGTCCAGCCAGCGGCCGACCAGCGGCGCGCACAGCGCGGTGGTCAGCACCGCCAAAGTGAACGCGACGGTGATCTGTGTTCCTCCGACCTCCAGATCACGGCTCATGGGAGTGAGGAAGACCGAGAAGGCGTAGTAGAGCACGCCGTACCCGATGGTCTGGGTGAGAGCCAGGACGGCGACGATCCGTCGGGCAGTGAAACCGGCTCGGCCGCCGTTTTCCGCTCGGGCGGTGGCCTGGTCTGCCTGCGCAAGAGGGCTCATGTGAACCGGGCCGGGCAGGTGATCGGCTCCTGGCCGCCTGGTGTGCTTGTCCGCGTGCCGCAGTTGGTACCGAGGACGAGGTTCGAGGCCTGAAACCGCCCGGCCCCGGCAGTGGCCATCCGGGGGGCCGACGCATGGCTGGAATCGACGTCGACGCGACGGGCGACGCGATGCTCACCGATCCGGTGGCAGGTCGGCGGGCCGTGACCGCAGATGAGGTGCGGCGCCTGTTTGAACATCGCGGTGAGGAGTTCCTTGGGCATGAACACGTCCTTTCGGGTGCGGTTCAGCCGCCACGGCAGCCGTCGGTGAGGCGAGATGGTTGTCGATGGCTCGGTGCCTGCGAGCAGCCAGCCTGCGTCCGCTGCGTTTCCGCCACGCCAGGCGGCCGAGACCCTGATCTGACAACCGGCCTGTGGATCGGAATGCTGGTCTCATACCTGGCCGAATACATGGCACGGGCCGGGCTGACCGGATCTGCGCCGAGCACCGTCGGCGACGGGGCGTCCCGGCATGGCCTGGCCGTCTGAGTCTTCCGCCCGACCCGCCCGGCGGCCGCCGGGCGGGGACGCCTGCCGCTCATGGTTGATTGCCTGCCACCGGCTTCAGCGGTTCGGCCAGGGGGTGGGGACGCGCTCCATCACGGCTTCGGCGCGACAGGCGCGACCCCGGACCTGGCCGGTGGTCTCGTCGAAGGAGGTGTTCAGCGAGGCCGGACGGCGAAACGGGAAACGCATCTCACACCTCATGTTTCGAAAAGTGTCTAATCAAATTTCACCTTGTCATTTTAGTTAGAAGCTTGTCAAATCAACTGGTAGTTCAATTGGAGAGGTACGGGACGGATCCTTCTTCGAGCGCGACGTCTGTCCAGATGAGTCGTTCCCCCAGCCGAAGATCGGCCGGGAACGCCTCTCCTTACTGACGTCGGCACCCAGAGCACAGTGTTCGCAGGGGTCCGTGGTTTTTTGCACCTGTGGCGGCACAGAACGTCCGCATGCCTGAAAGGGGACGGCCTCGCGCGGAAAAGGTGGCGAAGCCTCCGGCATCGCCACCTTTTCTGGATGTGGCGCCGCAGATCAACGAGTTGCACCGCGTGGCACGGCGGCCACCGGGGCCTCGCCGAACTGCTCGGAGGTGAACGCGGCCAGTCGCAGTGCGGCGGCGGACTCGATGCCCAGCTCGGCGGCCGCGGCCAGGACGGCATCGGCGGCACTGGGGCGCGCCGGCAGGTGCCGGGTGGCCGCCGCGATCAGCTTGGCCGGCACGTCCGGAGCAAGGCCGAAGCTCTCGGCGATCGCCCGCACGCCCAAGGTCGCCGAGCACACACCGGTCTCGGGCAGTTCCAGCCGGACCTCCCGCGCGCTGCCCCAGTCACCGGCCAGGGCGGCGACGACCGAACGAGCCTGCTCATACCCGGTGGCCAGCAGGAAGGTCGGAGCACGGCCGTAGCGCCACGGGCTGAACAGGCGCACATGTCCCCACTGGCGTACCGATGCGGCGGCGCCGGTACCGGCTTCGAGGACGACGAAGGGCAGGCGGCGCTCGGCCAGGCCGGTGGGCCCGGCGCCGATCACCGCGACCGGCAGGACGGCGGCGGGGATGGGATCCATCATGAGTGGTCCTCTTCGGACAAGGCGGTTACTACCGGCGGGAAACGGTGATGAGGTCGCGGCTGGAGCGGCGGAGCGGGATGAGGGCGAGTGCGGCGGCGGCGTACATGACCAGTCCGTAGGCCAGCACCGTCACGCTCACCTGACCAGGGTCGGCGGCCAAGTCGGCGACCAGCAGCGCCAGCGACAGGTTGCGTACGGTCGTGGTCATCGCCACCGCCCGCCGGGCGGGTGAGGTGAGGAGCCCGGGGGTGGCGTAGGAGGCCAACGAGCCCAGTGCCAGCAGGGCGAACGCGGCGAACGCGGGTGAAGGGATGTCGGCCAGTTGGTCGGCGGTGGTGGCGAAGATGTAGATCACCATCGTGATCAGCAGCACGTTGGCGACATGGCGGCATACCTTGGCCACCTGGTCGGCACGCAGCGGCTTGCGGGCTCGCAACAGCATGCCGGCGGTGACGGGAATCAACTGTCCCAGCAGGGTCGCGACGACCTGCGCGCCGCCGCCCCCGCCGGTTGCGGCACCGTCGTAGGGGGCGGCCAGGCTCCAGGCGGGCACCGCGACCAGGCCCAGGACGGCGAGTGCTCCTTGCAGGCTCACCCCCAACGCCAAGTCCCCGCGAGCGTGGTAGGTCAGCAGCGCACCGGTTCCTCCACCGGGTGCGGCGGCGGCCAGGATCAGCCCGTAGGCGATGGGGCCGTCCAGCCGCAGCCAGGCGGTCAAGATGACGGCGGCGGCCGGGATCACGATGACGTTGACCGTCAACGCGAGCGCGAGTGCGAGCGGGCGGCGCAGCAGGCCGGTGAAGGCGGAGCCGGTAAGACCGGTGCCCACTGTCAGCATGGTCGCCACCAGCAGGACGACCAGCGCGATCGTCACCGTCGGGGAGCCGTCCACCGTTACGCGCCCGCTCGAGAGTGCTGTGTCTCCAGGTGGGCCTTCAGTTTCCGGGCGAGGTGACGGGCGTCGCGGCCCACTCCGCGCAGGGTGTTGGAGGAGGGGGTGCGCTGCCATTCCAAGCCCAGGAAGCCGAGCCCGGGATGCGTGGTGGACAGGCCCTGGGTATGACGGGGGTAGCCGCTGTCATCGAGCGCGCCGAGCCCGTCCAGGTAATGCAGGTGTGGCCGGTATCCGGTGGCCAGCAGCACCACGTCGACGTGTTCGCGACTGCCGTCGGCCCACACCACGTGGTCGCCGTCGAAACGGGTGAACATCGGACGCCGCTTCAGGCGGCCTTGGCGCAGCGCCCGGCGGTAGCGGCCCTCGTCCAGGACGGGAACACCGGGCGGGGTGCTCACCAGGCGGGCGGGAAGGCGGTCGAAACCGGTGACGGAGAACCAGAAGTGCAGGTCCTTGCCCAGCGGGCGCTGGTCGACGAAACGGATCGGCTCGCGGGTGGCGAGCGTTACCGCGCTGGTCTCGGCGAGTTCGTAGGCGATCTGGACGGCTGAGTTGCCGGCGCCGACCACGACGATCCGCCTGCCCGCATAGGGTGTGGCGCTGGTGTAGCCGGCGGCGTGCAGGATGTCGCCGGTGAAGTCCGCCCGGCCTTCCAGGGCGGGAAGATTGGGGTTGGCGAAGGAGCCGCTGGCGGCGATCACGCTGGGGGCGCTCAGGGTGGTGGCGTCGGCGAGCCGTACGACATAGCCCTCCTCGCCCCTCTCGCCTCCCTCCACCGCGACGACGCGGGCGCCGGTGCGGATGTCTGCGCCGAGGCGGCCGAGGTCACGGGCGTAGCGGGCCAGATAGTCCACGACCTCGTCGCGGTGCGGGTAACGGTCCGGATCGCCGGGGAAGGGCATGGCCGGCAGTGAGCTGTAGCGGGCGGGAGAGAACAGGGTGAGGCTGTCGTAGTAATGCGGCCAGGAGCCGGTGACCTGGTCTGTTGCTTCGAGCAGCACAGGGGTCAGGCCGGCGTCCAGCAGGGCGCGGGCGGCGGCCAGGCCGGATTGGCCGCCGCCGATGACGATGGTGTCCATGACCCAGCATCATATTGTCATTTTCGAAAATGACAATATGATGCTGGAGGGGTGATGCTATGACTATGACGTCGAGTTCGATCGAGCTGAGCGATGCGGCGCGCGGCCTGCTCAAGGCGATGGCCAGCGACACCCGTCAGCAGATCTTGATGCTATTCTCCGGTGGGATCGAGTTGACCGTCGGCGAAGTCGCCGAACGCATGTCACTGGCCCAGTCGGCTGCCTCCATCCACCTGGCCATGCTGCGCGACGGCGGGATGCTGACCTCGCGGCGGGAGTGGAAGACCGTTCACTACCGGGCCGACCCCGGCCGGATCGGCCAGGCGCTAGCCGACCTGCAGGTCAGCTTGCAGGCGTGCTGCCCGCCGGATGCGTGCGCACCGGACACCGCCTGCGGCTAAGGCTTGAGCGCCCGGACGATCGCCGAGTGCATCCCGTCGGCCACCTGATGGGTGAGGACGATCTCGATGGCGACGAATCCGGCGGCACTCAGGCCCTCGCGGTACTCCTTGACGGACACCGCTCCCGCGATGCAGCCGGCGTAGTCGCCCCGCGCCGCCCTGTCGGCGAGGGACAGGTGGTCTTCGGCGACGACGTCGGAGACCCCGAGCCGGCCGCCGGGCTTGAGGACGCGGAAGGTCTCGGCGAAGACGGCGGGCTTGTCGACGGAAAGGTTGATCACGCAGTTGGAGATCACGGCGTCGACGGTGCGGTCGGGCAGCGGGATGGCCTCGATGGCGCCCTTGAGGAAGGTGACGTTGGCGGCACCGGCCCTGGCCGCGTTGGCCTCGGCCAGAGTGATCATCTCGTCGGTCATGTCCAGGCCGTAGACCTTGCCGGTAGGACCGACCCGGCGGGCCGACAACAGAACGTCGAGCCCTGCACCGGAGCCGAGATCCAAGACGGTCTCGCCGTCGTGGAGGTCGGCTACCGCGACGGGGTTGCCGCAGCCGAGGCTCGCCGCGACCACGTCGGCGGGCAGAGCCTGGCATTCGTCCGTGCCGTACAGGCCGCTACCGAACAAGATCGGCTCAAGATCACTGGGATCGCAACCGCATCGGTCCGCGCAACATCCCGAAGGCGTGCCGGCGGTAACGGCCCGAGCCGCGGCCGCATAGCGCGTTCTGACCTGTTCGCGCAGGTCGTCGAGCTGTGTCATGACAACCTCCCTGCTCGTCACCGATGAGAGCTTTATCTAAATAGCAACTCACCGATCGAAGGATGGCAAGAGCGTGGCCCGTCTGCGGGGATCGCGGAGATCGCGGAGATCGCCGCAGGCTGGCAGGGGATCCGGCGGTGGGCGCCCGCCATTGGTGCGAGCCCGCTGAAGGCGAGACTTCATTCAGGAGGCGGAGATGTCGCTGCGGCGCGTCGCCTCGATGGGGAAGACGTTCGTCTGCGGAGAAGGGAATCGCCGCCCGGGGCCGGCTTCAGTGCTTTCGCCGCCAATGCCGAGACCAGCGTACGACCGATCGACACACCGCCTCCCGTCGAGCCTCCCCAGGCAAAAGGTGGCCGCGGCCCGACCCGAACGCACCTTCAGATTAGGTGTTTATCTAATTTAACAAACCTCTAATTAGTAGGGTGACTCCGCTTACTGATTAGACAATATTCTAAGCAAGAGATGTGTGGGCACGTTCTGCCTCACCAGTTCCACTCCAGCGCCGACCTCGCCGTTGAGGAGGCTCGTGGCAAGGCCTGTGACACGAACTGCCGCGTGAGCGCCGCTACGGACGGTCCCCGGACCGCCGCTCCTTCACTGAAATCCGGTGATCACCAGACGAATTCAGGGGAAGCGATCATGAGTGACAACCACTGCGGCACCACCGCTGCACCGTTCGAACAGATCATGGCGCACGCCGCGCCCGGCGCGTTGCCCGTCACGGTTGTTGGAGCGGGTCCGGTCGGCCTGGCCGCCGCCGCTCATCTGGCCGAGCGCGGCCTGGACTTCGCGCTGATCGAGGCCGGGCGGTGGATCGGCGCCTCGCTCACCTCCTTGATGGCCACCGGCTACAAGCAGGTCGTCGCCATCGTCGGCGACCGGGAGGCCGCCCATGACGTCCAGCTCGACCTGCCCGAGACCGGCATGTGCTCCTCGGGGCCGGCCGAGGCCCAGGAGCGGCGCGTCGGCCGGCCACCGGCATCAGCGGCGGCCTGCTCGCCACCCCGCTGCCGCAGGTCACCACCGGCGGCTACGGCTGAGCCGCACCCGCCCACCGCAAAGGAGTCCGCAATGTCCAGGGCATGTCCCGCCGTGGCCCGGAAGAAGGCGCTGGGGCTCATCTGTCACCGTGGGACGCTGAACGCCGCCCGCAGGCCGAACGGCGAACCGGGTTTCGACCTCGCGATCGCTCCGAGGGCCGGCTCCTTGCCCCGCAGGTTGTGCTCCCAAGGATTCATCGTCAAAGACCCCTGCGCCGAGGATCGGACGACCACGACGTATGGACGCCGGCCGATCGCCTTGTCCGAGGCACGCGGGTGAGCGTCACCACCGAAGCCGCCATCTTCGTGGCGAGGAGCAGCGGTCGGCCACGTTTCAGCCGAGGCCGGCGGATCGTCGCCGCCTTGGCCGTGACCCAGACCATCGGCTACGGCGTTCTCTACTACGCCTTCTCCGTCTTCCTCGCTCCGATGCAACGCGATCTGGTCGGCAGCGGCACTCAGGTCGCGGCGGCGTTCACCCTGGCGGTGCTGATCAGCGCGCTATGTGCTCCGCTGGTCGGCCGCCTGGTGGACGCACGAGGTGGTCGCGGGCTCATGGCGACCGGGTCCGCGCTGGGCACGCTGGCGGTACTGGCCTGGTCGCGAGCCGATAGCCTGCCCCAGCTGTACGCGGTCTTCGTCGTGGTCGGAATCGCCTCGGCCATGGTGTTGTACGAGCCCGCCTTCGCCGTCATCGTCAGCTGGTTCGACGGCACGAGCCGGGCCAACGCGCTGCTGGCCCTCACCATCGTCGCCGGATTCGCCTCCTCCATCTTCCTGCCGCTGACCGGCCTGCTGGTCGAGTCCTACGGCTGGCGCCACGCCCTGGTCGTCCTGGCTCTGGTCTATGGCCTCAGCGCGATCCCCCTGCACGCCTTCGTGTTGCGCCACCGCCCTCACCCACCCGTCAAAGCTGCGGCCCTCTCTCGAGAGCGGACCACAATCGTCCGTGCTGCGGTCCGGGCGCGGCCCTTCTGGCTGCTGGTGATCGCTTTCACCGCGCACAGCGGCGCGGTGGCCACTATCGCCATCTTGCTGATCACCTACCTCGTCCACCTCGACCATTCCCCGATCTTCGCCGCGGGCGTCGCCGGACTGCTCGGGGTGCTATCGGTGACCGGACGGCTGGTCACCACCGGCCTGCAACGCCGGTTGCCAGCCGCGATCGTCGCGGCGGTGATCTTCACTTTGCAGGCGATCGGCGCACTCCTGCTGCCACTGGTCGGCGACAGCGTGCCGGGCGCGATCGGCTGCGTGCTGCTGTTCGGGCTCGGCTTCGGCATCGACGCCATCACTCAGCCCTACCTGCTCACCGTCCGTTACGGCACCATCGCCTACGCCAGCCTTGCCGGGCGCATCGCGTTCTTCTCCATCACCGCCAGAGCCACCGCCCCGCTGAGCGCCGTAGCGCTGACGCAACTCATCGGATACGGCTCGGTGATGACAACAGTCGCCTCAGCCTGTCTGGCCGCCGCGCTCGCCCTGACGGCCTACCATCGCCTGCCACTCAGCCAAGTACCGACTTAAGGAGTCGTGATGACCACCGTTCCCATCCCGTGCTGCGCGCCGATCGTCCGTGAGTCACTGTCACAGACCGGCGCGGCCGAGCTCGCGACGATGCTCAAGGCCGTCGCCGATCCGGTCCGGTTGCGCCTGTTGTCGATAATCGGCTCCCACGCGGACGGCGAGGCGTGCGTGTGCGACCTGACCGGCGCCTTCGACCTGAGTGCCCCCACGATCTCCCACCATCTCAAAGTGCTGCGGATGGCCGGACTAATCGATTCCAGGCATCGTGGTACCTGGGTCTATTACTCGATCGTTCCGGCGGCCGTGGCCCGGCTGGGAGCGCTCTTCACCCCGATGGCCGAGCCCGCAAGCGTGTGAGCGTGAAAACCCTCATGGCGTAACCGGCCGACCGGCAATGAGCCGGCGAGCCACACCCGATGGTGCGGCTCGCCCTCCTACCGGAGTTTCAGTGTTCACCACCCGAGGAGCAGGACGTTGAGCGGTGCGTTCTTCCCCATGTCCCCGCAACGCTCGTGATGGTGAGGTGGCCCCCGGTAGCGGTGTCGGTGGTGTGATCGTCGCCTCGACGCGGCCCGACGCGGCCCGACGCGCTGGCGCCGGGCCGTGGTTACGCCGTGGTGGAGCCTGACCCCCCGCTGGACAGCTGGATCGCGCCGCCCCGTACCTCGGCCGGGAGGTGGCCAAAGAGCTGGCCGCCGAGATCGCCGCCAAGGCCCGCCCTCAGCTAGGGATGATCATGCGCACATACCCGGACGAGGCCGTCTCCCAAGTCACCTGTGACACCGTCAACGACATCGCCCGCGATGCGTCCTGAATCACTGTGCGCCGAGACGAGACTTCCCTAATTAGATTAGAGTCTATCTTGACATTCCTCTAATCAGAGTGAGACGCTGCCTCTACTTAGATAAACGTCAAATTCGAACGGGGTTCGCGGCTGTGCGACGCCTGCCGTCGACCCGAAAAAGGGGAGCATGCCATGACCGATCAGAGCGCGGGCGGATTCATCGGGAACCTGCAGGAGGCCTTCGCCCCGCCCGCGGCAGGAGGATGTTGCGGAAGTCCCGCCCCTGCCGCCACCACGTCGCCCGCCTCTGCCGACACCGCGGCGGTGTCGTGTTGCGGAAGCACGGCTGAGGCCGAGCAGGCGGCTCAGAGCGGATGCTGCGGGCAGGCACCAGCCGTGGCGACTCCCTCGGCCGGTGGCGCCGCCGCCGGGTGCTGCGGATGAGCTTCCCGCCCTCCACCCCACCTGCGGCCTCACCGCCGGTGGCGGCGGAGGTGGTCGAGGATTTCGGCCTGGCGGCCGCGCTGGAGCAGGTCAGCGCGCAGCGGATGCTCGCCTGCGTCGAACACCTGGCCGGCGAGGCCTACGCGGGCCGACGGGTGGGCACCCCCGGCGGACGGGCCGCGGCCTCCTGGCTCGCCGAGCAGCTGAGCGGGTTGGGCGCCCAGGTGCGGCTCGATGCGTTCGACGTCGCCGAGGTACGGGAGTTGTATCGCACGCCGGTGCTGAGCTGGAGCACCGATGCGGCGGTCCGGACGTTGGAGCATCGCCGCGACTTCGTCGAGCACCTGGTCTCGGCCGAGGTGCCCGAGCCGCGCTCGGCGCCACTGGTGGGGGCGGAGGCGGCCGACCTCGGCGGCCGCTGGGTGCTGGCCTCAGCCGAGGACTGGACCCAGGCATGCGGGCGCGCTGAAGCCGGCGGCGCGCTCGGCGTGCTGATGGTCCGCGGCACCGACGCCGAGGGGTGGATGCCCAAGATGATCGCCGGACCCACCCGGCGCGCGGTGGCGGTCATCGGACTGCGCCCCGACCTGCACCGGCAATTGGCCGGCGCCCTCGGCGCGGGGCAGGTGAACGTGACGGCGTCGATGCCACTGCGGTCGGTCGGCGCCGAGGGAGTCAACGTCCACGCCCACCTGCCCATCACGTCAAACACGCCGGATGAGGAAGTAACAGGGGCAGGGCCGGCAGGTGGGCCGCAAGTGTTGCTGAGCGCGCACTTCGACGGGGTGGGCGACGACCCGGATCGCCGCCTGCCCGCCGCAGCCGACAACGCCTCCGGGGTGGCCGCGGTGCTGGAGGCCGCCCGCGTCCTGCGCGGTTCGTTGAGAGCGCCGGTGGATCTGTCGGTGTCCTTCCTGGACGCCGAGGAGAGCGGCGCATGGGGTTCGGCCCACCACGCCCCCGCCGTGGCGCCGGGCACCCAGGTCATCAACCTGGACGGGGCCGCGCAACTGCACCAGGCCGCCTCCGTCGAGGCGGGCGGCCCAGCCCATGGGCTGCTGGCCGCCTTGGACCAGGCCGGGCGCCGCACCGGGGTGGCCTTGCGGGCCGGAGCGATGGCGTCGGACAACCGCCGCTACGCCGCGCATGGTTTGGCCGCGATCGGCATCGGGATGGGTATGCCCGGCTACCAAACCCCCGCCGAAACCCCCGAGCGCGTCGAGCCGGACACCTTGATGGCCGCCGCGCGATTGCTGGTGGCCACCGTGTGGCTGCTGACCGTCGCACCCCGGCCCTGAACGGCGGCACCCTGCGGAACCTGGGCTCTCTAAGTCCAGATATCTGGGTAGACGACTCCAGCGGGCTGTGCAGGTCCGGGTGGTCCGGGGCGGGTCGTCGGGTGTCGAGCTCGTCGATCAGTTTTCAACAAGGACACCGGTCTCACCGCGAACGGTCCGCGCGACCTCGATGTTTTGGCCTGAGGGATCATCGAGTTTGCAGTCCTCAGTACCCCTTGCCGAAAAAGAACGGACAGGCGCGCCCACGGCTCACGGTGTTGACCACGTCATAGGCCCACACGCCTAAGGGATGGTCGACACCTTGGGCTGCTCGCCGGTGATGGCGACCGAGCTCTCGTGGCCTGAGGCGCGCGGCCCGAGCCGTCGGCCTGCCTCATCGACGCCCAGAGCGTCAAGACCTCCAGCCGCGCCCGCCCGTGGCACGGGCCGATGCTGCCCTCCCACCCAGGGCTGGGCAAAGATGCACGTCGGCTGTTCATTCGCCGTTTACCCATATCAGGATCGGTAGATGTCAATATCGGCGTGAGTCGAATTAGACGCTCGTCGATTCCATATCGAACGCTCTGGGAGCCAGCGATGACCAGTACCGACAAACGCGACGACCTGACCATCGACCAGCAGCTGGCCATCGCCACCGCGGCCCGCAGGCTGGGTGAGGAGTTCGCCGGCACCTTCTCGGTCGAGACGATCGAGCGATTCCTGCACACCAGCTACGACCAGTTCGCCACCCGCGCCGCGGTGGCCAACTTCCTGCCGCTGCTGGCCGAGCGCTTCGCCCGCCAGCGGCTGCACGCCCTGGCTCGCGTCGAGGGCAAAAGCGACGGGCGGCCGATCGTGTTGTTCTTGTGCGTGCACAACGCCGGCCGCTCCCAGATGGCGCTGGGCTTCTTCTCCCATCTGGCCGGCGATTACGCGGTTGGCTGGTCGGGCGGTTCGGAGTTCGCCACGGAGATCAACCCGGCCGCGATCACCGCGATGGCCGAGCGCGGCATCGACATCTCCCGGGAGTTCCCCAAGCCGTGGACCGAGGAGATCGTCCGGGCCGCCGATGTGGTGATCACCATGGGCTGCGGGGACACCTGCCCGATCTTTCCCGGCAAGCGCTACCTGGATTGGGAGCTGGAGGACCCGGCGGGCAAGAGCGCCGAGGAGGTGCGTCCGATCCGCGAGGAGATCGAGCGCCGGGTGCGCGCCCTCCTTGACGAGCTCGGCGTGCCGGTCAGCTGACCTCCGCATACCGAGCACTCATAGACGTCTGTCAATATGGACAGAGCATGACTTCGATAAGCATCTATCCCCGGAGGTCCGATGGA
>NZ_JBPXMD010000048.1:0-41760 GCF_051918855.1 Streptosporangium sp. H16 | reverse complement strand
TGGTACGGGGGTCTCGCCGCCCTCATCGCCATGATCGCCTGGTACGTCGCCACCCGCGACTGGCGCGCCGGGACCGTACTCCTGGGCTACGCCGCCGGCTGGCTCCCCTGGTTCTACTACGCCATCGTCCACAACCGGACCATGTTCCTGTTCTACGCGATCCCCATGGTCCCCTTCATGATCATGGCGATCGTGCTCGCGGCCGGGCTGATCCTCGGCCCGGCGAGCGCCCCGCAGGGACGCCGGATCGTCGGCGCCGCGGTCGTGGGGGCCTTCGCCCTACTCGCGCTCGTCAACTTCTGGTGGCTCTACCCGGTGCTCACCGCCGAGATCGTCCCGTACGCCGAGTGGAGTTCACGAATGCTTTTCAAGAAGGGCTGGATCTGAGCGTCCGCATATGAGCCACTTAGAAGACATTTCCTAGGGTAGGCACCGTGCAGGATCCATTACGTCACGTCCATCGTCAGAGCAGGCCCGCATACGGCAGACTTCGAAGCATGCCTGCACCGGACGTGGCCGCACTCCTGTCGGAGCTGGAGCGTTCCGAGCCAGCCTCCGCCGAGCACGCCCGTAGCGCGATCGACTGGCTGACCGGCGGCGAGCCACTGGAAACGATCACCGAGCTCAACGTGTGCGAGTTCCTCTGGTACACCCTGCCCTCCAAGGTCACCGGAGACCGCCCGGCGATCGCCCGCGCGCTGGGCCGGCTGCTGCGGCTGGGCGGCCTCGAGCGCTACGCCGCCCTGTGCTCGTCGGCCACGACGACCCAGATCCTGCGCACCTACGCCCGGCTGGGCGAGGACGCGGGAATGGCCGCGTACCAGACCGCCCTGGACGCGACGGGCGTGCTCCCGCCCGACGTCCCCGAGCTGCGGTGGAGCTCGATCATGGGCCCCGAGGAGCTGGGCGCGCACGGCGCCTGCTCGGCCGCGCTGGAGCTGGCCATCGTCTCCGGTGAGCTCGTCCCCGGCCCCGAGGAGCGGCAGAAGCTCACCAGCCACTGGCTCACCACGCCCCGTCCCGAGCTGGGCGGCGACAACTGGCTGCACCGGGTCCAGGGCGAGCGGCTCAACCGCTGGGTCCTCGGCCGGGGCACCGCCTGGCGCGAGCTCGCCCAGCCCTTCGAGGTGCGGCTGCACGCGCCCATCCCCGCGCCGGACGAGGACCACCTGGGAGCGCTGCGCTGGCTGCTGACCGTGGGCCGCCGCCCCGGAGGCATCCCGCTGACCCAGCGGCACAACCTCGCCCGTTCCGTGCTCGCCGAGAGCACCTGGAGCGGCGCGGAGCTGGCGGCCGTCCGCGAGGTGGCCCAGGACCAGATGGGCGCTCTGCGCCAGACCGGCAGGCGCCTGGTGACCACCCCGGCCGGCGAGCGCCTGCTCGCCGACGCCGACCTGCTCTGGGAGACCGCGGCGGCCGCCCTGCTCGCCCCCGCGTCGGGGGAGAACGGCTTCCGCGCCTCGGCCAGGGAGGTGGCGCTGATGCTGCTCGCCGACGGCGCCCCCGCCGACCGCGACCACGTCACCGCCGTGATCGACTGCGCGGAGTGGCAGACCGTGGAGGTCGACGCCTCGCTCACCGAGCTGGGCAGGCGCCTGGACGCCTTCGGCCTCCGCGTCGACGGCCGCCTCACCCCGGCGGGCCGCTCCGCCGCCCTGGCCGCCCTGCGCAGCCACGCCCTGCGGCCCCGCCAGTACGTCAACATGCCCTGACGGCACCATCCGTCACTCCTTCCGCCCCTCCCGTCCCTCCGGTGCTTCGAACCGTGCGGTGACCAGGGAAAAGTAGGGTGACGGAAGCTGACTATCTCTCTCTGGAAAGGGCAGTGGCCGCTGGTGCCCGAGCCCATCTCCGCTGACCGCGCCACAGCGGCGGCAGTGTCCCCGCCCGCCCCCGGCGTTCCGCCCGCGGAGGCGTCCGCACCGGCCGCACCGGCCTCATCAACCTCATCGGCCGGAACCGCAGAGCCCCTCACCTCAGCCGGACCGGCCGCGCCCGCCCCGTCGACCGGACCGGCCGGGTCAGACGCCTCGGCCGCACCGGCCGCCGAGCCCGCGGACCCCGCGGCGCCCGAGCCGATCCTGACCTCCGCGGGCCCCCTGGTCCTGCCGCCCACCCCGCCCGCGGACCCCGGCGGCCCCGCGAGCGGGTACGGCCCCGCTCGCGGGGCCACCGCGTCCTCCGGCGCGGCCCCGCCCTCGGCTGTGGCGCCGAACCTTCCGTTCGGCCGTCCAGGGCGCTCGATGAGCAACAACCCCTTCGTGTTCGGCTTCACCGCCGCCCTGGGCGTGCTCACCGCCTGGTGGCTGGTGCAGGCCGTCGCGAGCGCGAGCTCGGTGCTGATCCTCATCGTCGTCTCGCTCTTCCTGGCCATCGGCCTGAACCCGGCCGTCGAGTTCCTCCAGCGGCGCAACGTCCCGCGCGCGATCGCCATCACCATCGTCTTCCTGGGCGTCATCCTCGTCTTCGTCGTCTTCGGCCTGGCCGTGGTCCCCCCGCTGACCACGCAGTCCTCCCAGTTCGTCGACCAGCTCCCGCAGTACGTCCAGGAGCTGCAGAACAACCCGGTGATCCGCGACCTGGACCAGCGCTTCCAGCTGCTGGAGAAGCTCCAGACGTACGTGACGAGCGGCGATTTCGGCACCCAGATGTTCGGCGGCGTGCTCGGCATCGGGACGGTCCTCATCGGGGCGGTCTTCAACTCGCTGACGGTGCTGGTGCTGACCCTCTACTTCCTGGGCTCGCTGAAGTCGCTCAAGCGGATGGCCTACCGCCTCGTCCCCCGGACCCGCCGGACCCGCGCGACCCTGCTCGGCGATCAGATCATCGACAGCATCGGCGGCTACGTCGCCGGGAATCTGATCATCTCGCTCATCGCCGGCGTGACGACCTTCGTCTTCCTGAGCATCATGCAGGTCCCGTACGCCCTGGCGCTCGCCCTGATCGTGGCGCTCACCGACCTCATCCCCCTGGTCGGCGCCTTCATCGGCGCGGGGGTCGCCTCCCTGGTGGGGTTCTTCGTCTCCCCGACCGTCGGCATCGTCTGCCTCGTCTTCTTCACGATCTACCAGCAGATCGAGAACTACTGGATCGCCCCGGCCGTGATGAAGAGCTCGGTCGACGTGCCGCCGCTCGCCACGATCGTCGGCGCCCTGCTGGGTGGCGCGCTGCTCGGCGTGGTGGGCGCGCTGCTGGGCATCCCGATGGCCGCGGCCATCCTGCTCATCCTGCGGGAGGTGGTCCTGCCCCGGCAGGAACGCGCCTGACCGGCGCGGGACAGGAGATCGCGCCGGGCTTCTCGGCACACCCATACGTACATAACGCCATAAAAAGATTTTTTCGCCTCTTCGCCGCAAAAGTACCGAGATCACTACAACATGCGGTAAAAGATCACTTGTACTTAATGCCTCCCCTTGGGGTACACGTGAAGAAGCATCTCCGACTCCTCGCGGCCCAGCTGCTCGCTGCGGTCCTCGTCCTTACCGCCTTCTCGGGCCCGGCCGGCGCGGCCACCTCCGACACCGACCCCCAGCTCGCCGCCGAGTGGCAGGCAGCCTGGGACACCCACAAGTTCTACGAGAATATTCCTCCCCTCCCGGATTCGGGGCGGAGCCGGGCGCAGGAGAGCATCTCGATCACGATCGACGCCCCCGTCAGCCGCGTGTTCCCGGCGTACTCGAACATCAACAACCACCTCGGCATGCACTCGTTCCTGAAGCGGGTCGTCACCCACAAGGACTGCTTCCAGGACGGTAAGCGCCACGTCAACTTCACCGCGGTCGAGGAGATCCCCTACGAGGGCTCGATCGTCGTCAGCAACACGCACGCGCAGCAGCGCATCGACTACGCGACCCTCTCCTACGAGACCGACACCTGGTCGCTGCCCGGCGTCGTCACGCACCAGAAGATCGTCTTCAAGAAGCTGTCCCCCGGGAAGACCCAGGTCACCGAGTACCTCACCTTCGACGCGGACACCGCGCTGATCGACTTCGTCGTCGCGGGCGGCGTCTCCTCCCACCAGGCGACGCAGGCGGGCCTGAAGCAGGCCATCGAGAACGGCGACATCTGACCCACTCCCGGTCGGGGCCCGCTCTCCACGCGCGCCCCGACCGGCCCTCATCCCTTTCCCCGGGACCTCGCAGGGGACGTGATGCGACCGGCCGAGCATCCACTTGAGCATCAGCCGCCGGGTTTGACCTTGCCGTAGCGTCAACGTTTCTAATGAGGGCATGCGGATCGGCGAGCTCGCCGCGCTGGTCGGGGTGTCCGCCCGGACCGTGCGCCACTACCACCACCTGGACCTCCTCCCCGAGCCCGTGCGCCTGGCCAACGGCTACCGGGAGTACGGGCTGCGCGACGCGGTCGTCCTGGCCCGGGTACGACGGCTGGCCGAACTCGGCCTGTCGCTGGACGAGATCCGCGACGTGCTCGCCGACGACCGGGGCAAGGAACTGCGCGAGGTGCTCCAGGAGCTGGACACGGACCTGGCCAGGCAGCAGGAGGCGATCGGCGCCAGGCGGGACCGGCTGGCCGCGCTGCTGGCGGAGGCGGACCCGCACCCCGACTCGATGGTCTCCCCCGACATGGCCGCGGTGCTCCGCGACCTTCCCGCCACGGGTTCGAGGTTCGCCGAAATCGACCGCGAGCTGCTCGCGCTGGTGGACACCGTGGCCGACCCGTCCGGCCGGGCGCAGCTGCTCGACCTGATGCGCCCGCTCACCGAGCCCGACGCGCTCGCGCGGGGGCACGACCTCTACCGGCGGCTGGACGAGCTCGCGGACGCGGATCCCGGCGATCCCCGCGTCGCCGCGCTCGCCGCCGACCTCGTCGCCCACATCCCCGCCGAGATGGCCTCGGTGATGGTCGCGAACCTGGATCCGGCCCCCGGCCCCTCGCGCCCGCCCGGTTCCGGCCCGGCGGAGAGGCCGGACGGCGGGCGGTGGCTGGAGACGATGTACGCCGAGGTGTCCCCCGCCCAGGCCGAGGTGTTCCAGCTGGTCATGACGACACTCAAGGAGAGAACCTGATGCTTGGGGCCGCCCGTGCCGCGCTGTTCGCCGTCATCCCCATGGAGCTGCTGCTCGTGGTCCTGCTGGTGTCGGGGGTGCCGCTGCCCGGCCCGGTGATCGTGGTGGCGGAGCTGGCCGTCGCGTCGGTGCTCGTCCTGGAGGCGGTGACCGCGTACCGGCTGTTCGGGGCCGAGCGCCGGGGCGGCGCCGACCGGCGGGCGGCGCTCGTGGCGACCTTCCACCTCCTGGTGCCCGTGCAGGTGCGCAGGCTCGTGGGATTCGAGCTGAAGGGACTGGTGAGCATCGCCCTGTGGATCGGGCGCCGCCGCGACGGCGTGCCGCCCGGCGCCGTCGCCGCGCCGTACTCGCGGGAGCAGTCGTCGATCCTGCTGGTGCTGCTGTTCGTGATGGTCGTGGAGACGGTGGGGATCGATCTGCTGCTGAAGGCGCTCGACGTGCCGCACGGGGTGCGCCTCGCCGTGCTGGTGGCCGACCTCTACGGGATCGTGTACGTGTTCATGGTCGGCGCGGCCGGCGTCACCCGGCCCCACGTCGTGACTCCCGGGGAACTGCGCATCCGCTCCGGCGTGTACTTCGACCTGCGCGTCCCCCGCGATCTGATCTCCTCGGTACGGCTGTCGCGCGCCTACGACGAGAGCGGCATGATCACCCTGACGGGCTCGCGGCTCAGCGTGGTGGTGTCCTCCCAGACCAACGTGGTCGTCGAGCTGACCGAGCCGGTCACCGTGGTCCGCCCCCTCGGCGGCCGCGCCGAGGCCACCACGATCCGTCTCTTCACCGACACCCCCGACGCCCTGCTCGACGCCCTGCGGTCCTCCCCGCGCCACAGCGCACCCTGACGCCCCGGAACCGCCGGCGCCCGTGGCCGGACCCGGCCGGAGCTCACGACCGGGTCCCGCCGGGTGTCACGACCAGGCGCCGGTGGCGGCGATCCGGGTCGCGTAGTCCTCGAACGCGACCGGGGGTCGGCCGAGCACCCGCTGGACCCCGTCGGCGGGCTCGGCGGTGTGACCGGCGCGGTGTAGGGCGAACAGGGCGTTCAGCGCGCTGACCGCCGCCTCCGGGTACCCCTGGGCGAGCAGCTCGGCCCGGTAGGCCTCCGGGGTCAGCTCGACGTACTCGATGGACCGGCCCGCGGCCCGCGCGATGACCTCGACGGCCGCGCCGAAGGTCAGCCCGCGCGGCCCCGACAGGTCGTACGTCCGCCCCGCGTGCCCGTCCCCCGTCAGCACGGCCGCGGCGACCGCGGCGACGTCGTCGACGTCGACGAACGGCTCGGGCACGTCGCCGATCGGCAGCGCCAGCCGCCCCGCCCGCAGCGGCGCGTGCCACAGGTCCTCGTCGAAGTTCTGGTTGAAGTTGTTCGGCCGCAGGATCGTCCACTCCGCCCCCGAGTCGCGCACTGCCCGCTCCGCGGCGGCCATGCCCTGCCCGAAGTCCTCGCCGACCAGGTCCATGCCCCGGCCGGACAGCACCACGAAGCGCCTGACGTCCGCGGCCCGCTTGACGAAGTCGTGGACCGGGGCGGGGTCGTCGGGCGCCACCAGATATACCGCTTCGGCGCCTCGCAGCGCGTTCTCCCAGGTGGCGGGCTCCGACCAGTCGAACCGCACCTCGCTGGAGCGGGACGCGGGCCGTACCCGCTCTCCCTCCGCGCGCAGCCGCCGCACCAACCTGCGACCGGTCTTGCCCGTCGCGCCCAGAATCAGGATCTCTCTCATGTCACAGAGCCAACCGCGCGGGGAGCCGGCCGCCCATGGCCGGGCGTACGCCGCACCTGTCCGATCGTCCCGTTGTCGTGGCATCCCAGGCGTACGCCGCGCCTGCCCGATCATCCCGTTATCGTGAGCGGCATGGACCCGTACGACGACCTGTTGCGGGGGGTGCGCGGCGAGGGCTCCGTCTTCGGCGCGTCGGTGCTGTCGCCGCCGTGGGCGCTCAGGTTCGCCGACGGTCCCTCCCTGACGCTCTGCGTCCCCCTGCGCGGCGAGGGGTGGATCGTCCAAGGGGACGACGCCCGGCGGGTACGGATGGGCGAGGCGGCGATCGTGCGCGGGCCGGAGCCCTTCGTGTTCGCGGACACCGACACACCGCGCCCGGCGCGGGACGTCCGCCGTGACGGCGCCGTCGCCGGCGACCTGACCGGTCACACCATCCTGCTGGCCGGGTCGTACCGGGTCAACGGCGAGGTCGCCCGCCGCCTGGTCCGGGTGCTGCCCCCCGTGCTCGTCATACCGGACGACCATGACTGCGCCACCATGGGCGCCTACCTCGAGGCGCAGCTCCTCTCCGGCCGCCCGGGTCACCAGATCGTGCTGGACCGGCTGCTCGACTGGCTGCTGGTGTGCACGCTGCGCGACTGGTTCGACCGGCCGGAGGCGGTCAGTCCCGGCTGGTACGCCGCCCTGAGCGACGACGTGGCCGGACCGGCCCTGCGCGCCATCCACGACGACCCGTCCAGGCCGTGGACGCTCGCCTCCCTCGCGACCGCCGCGAGCGTCTCGCGCACCACTCTGGCCAGGCGGTTCACCGAGCTCGTGGGCGAGCCGCCGATGACGTACCTGACGGAGTGGCGGATGGCGCTCGCCGCCGACATGCTGGCCGAGCCCGCCGCGACGGTCGCCACGGTGGCGCGCAGGGTGGGCTACTCCGACGCGTTCGGCTTCAGCTCGGCGTTCAAACGCGTCCTGGGCGTGAGCCCGAGCGCCTACCGCGACGGCGCCGACACCGGCGACACCGGCGACACCGCCTGAGCAGCGCCCCGGCCGCCTGAGCGACACCCGCGGGGGAAACGGCCGTCCCCGCCCCGCGAACGCTCGGGCCCGGCGCGCCCGATGACCGCTTCGCCGCCCGCGCGGGTCGGTTCCCGCCTTCGCAGTGTTTCTGTCGGTGTGCGGCGCTAGGTTCCCGATTCATGATCGACCGTTCAGCGGCCGGCAGGGCCGCATGGGAGCAGTGCAGCAGGGTGCGGGTGGTGCCACCCGTCCAGCCCCGCAAGCTGGCGAAGGTCCCCTTCGTCGAGCTGGCGGACGGACGGCTGCAGGGTGTCGTGTCGAGCGGCTCGGACATCAGCCGCGTCTACGTCTCCTCCATCGCCGCGGGCACCCACGCCTACAACTGCAGTACCAACAACAACCGCCCGTGCGGCGGCCTGTACGGCTCGCCGTGCAAGCATCTGCGGGCCCTCGCCGCCGAGGCCGTCCTGCAGTACGGCGCCGACCGGGTGGCCCGCTACCTGCGGGCGGAGGTCTCTGAGGGAGCCGAGCTGATCGACTGCCTGCGGGGCGGCCACGAGCCCGCCCCGGCGGCCATGGTGTTCAGCCGCTTCCTTCGCCATCTGGCCTACCTGGAGCTGCCCGACACCACCGCGCCGATCCCCGAGCTCCACTGGTTCCCGGCCACGTCCCCGGCCACGGGGGTGGTGCGCTGATGCTCCCCGTGCAGCTGACCGAGCTGCTCGACGGCGACCCGGCGGGCCTCGGGGAGGCGCTGGACCTGGTGACCGGCCTCGACGAGGCCCTGGTGCACGGGCTGGCCCGGCTCGCCGAGGAACGCGCCGCCGCGCTGACCGCGCTCGCCGACGCCTTCGCGCTCACCCCGCTGGGCGGGGGGCTCGCGGAGGCCACGGCCAAGATCACCGCAGGATCGATCACCGAGGAGTCGCTGACGACGCTGGCCGGCGGCCGGGCCGCGCTGCTCGGCGCCGTGCACGACGCCCTGCTGGCCGGCCTGGACGGGGCGCTGGGGCGCGAACGCGGCACGTGGCAGGCCGCGCCCGACGCCGGGACGGACTCCGAAAACCTGCTCGGCGCCGCCCGGTCCTGGCTGTGCGAGCTGGCCATCACCGGCTGGCGCGGTGTCGACCACGGTCTCGTCTCCGCCGCCGACCAGGTCATCGAGGCGCTGCTGGCCGTGCCGGAGCAGCGCAGGCCGGCGGTGCTGCTCGACGGCCTCGCGGCCGAGCTGCGCGCCTCCAGCCCGGTCGGCACGATGGAGCGGCTGCCGGTACGGCGCTGGGCCGACCTGTGGACCCGGGCCCTCCTCCTGACCGGCACGGGCGGCCGGACCGGCGAGTCCGCTCCGGCCGGCCGTCCGCCGGAACTGTCGGGACGGCTGCTGATCCTCGGCGTCGACGTGCACGAGCACTCCACCGCCGTCCAGGCGCAGGTGCACGGGGTGCTGGAACCCGCCGGCGGCGGGCAGGCCCGGCTGGTGCGCGCCACCGTCGCCGCCGCCAAGGTGGACACCATCGTCGGTCCCGCCGTGTGGAAGCTGCTGCACCGCCACCCCCTGCTGCTGGGCGCGCTGGCCGGACGGCGCAGCCTGGAGATCACCGACATGCCGGTGCTGGCAGGCGGCGACCTGCTGTGGGACGACGGCCGGGCGCGGGCCGGAGAACCGGCCGACCCCTTCGCCGTGGCCAGGCTCCGGCTCGCCGGCGTGCTCGCGCCCGCCGTACCGCCCCTCGACCGCCATCCGGTGCGCATCGCCGAGCCCGTGCTGGTGGAGGGCTACAAGGTCACCGCGGACGGCTCGTTCGACCTGGGCGGCGCCGTGCTCGCCGTCGACACCGGCCTGCTGCCCGCCTGCGGACCGCTCACCCCGAAGCTGGTGGCGGGCTCCTCGGCGTGCATCGGGCTGGTCCGCTGGGACGACGGCCGCTGGCTGCTGCAGCCGCTGGCCGTCCAGACCAAGGTCAAGCGCGAGACGCTCGACGTGCACACCGGCGACTGGGCGCTGGGACCCACCGACCCCAAGGCGGTGAAGGCCGAGGCCAGGACCGGAGACGCGGTCGCCATCCTGCGCGAGCGGGCCGGACGGTTGCTGCGACGATGAGCGAGAACAGCCACGACACCGTGACGAGTGCCGAGCAGAACCGCCGCCAGGTTCTCTACTGGCGGCTGCTCGCCCGCCTCTTCGACAATGACGAGCAGCCCGCGCTGGAGACCGCGAGCGCGGCCGTCGTCGACGACCTCGGCCTGCCGGGGGCGTTGCTCGACCCCTCGGTGTCGGTCGACACCCTGGTGCAGCGCTTCCCCGAGCTGGCCGCCGACTTCCAGACCTTGATGACACCGCCGGAGCACGCGACCGGCGAATCCGATACGTCCGGCGCGGAGGTGCGCAGGGCGGCCCTGGTGTCGAAACTGCTGCTCAACGTCTTCGCCACCGGGACGGGAGAGGTCACCGCCACCCGGCTCGCGGCCTGGCAGCAGGACGCGGGCTGGTTCAGGCAGGCCCTGGGCTGTGCGCGCGACGGCGGGACCGGCCCGGAAGGCGGCCCCGGGAACGGTCAAGGAAACGACCCCGGAACCGGGAACGGAACCGGGAACGGGAACGGCCACGCGGCGGGCAGCGGGAGCGGCCGTGGCGGCGGCACCGAGAGTGACCGCGAGCTGGCCGCGGTGCTGGCCGGACTGGAGGCCGACCTGGTCAGCCGCATGCGGTTGCGTGAGGTGCTGGCCGACCCGGTGCTGGCCAGGCGGCTCACGCCGAGCATGTCGCTCGTCGAGCAGCTGCTGCGCGACAAGTCCAACCTCTCGGGGGTGGCGCTGGCCAACGCCAAGGCGCTGATCCGCAGGTTCGTCGACGAGGTCGCCGAGGTGCTCCGCACGCAGGTCGAGAAGGCCGGCGCGGGCGTCATCGACCGGTCGGTGCCGCCCAAGCGGGTCTTCCGCAACCTCGACGTCGAGCGCACGATCTGGAAGAACCTCGTCAACTGGAATCCTGAGGACCAGCGGCTCTACGTCGACCGGCTGTACTACCGGCGAACCGCCAGGCGCACCACCCCCGCCCGGATGATCGTGGTCGTCGACCAGTCGGGCTCGATGGTCGACGCGATGGTCAACTGCACCATCCTGGCGTCGATCTTCGCCGGGCTGCCCAAGGTGGACGTGCACCTGATCGCCTACGACACCCGCGCGCTCGACCTCACCCCGTGGGTGCACGACCCGTTCGAGGTGCTGCTGCGAACCCAGCTCGGCGGCGGCACCGACGGCACGGCCGCCCTGACCCTGGCCCAGCCGAAGGTCGCCGACCCGCGCAACACCGTGGTCGTGTGGATCTCGGACTTCTACGAATGGCGGTCCGAGGCCGTCTTCGCCGGCATGGAGGCACTGCACCGCTCCGGTGCCCGGCTCATCCCGGTGGGCTCGGTGAACAGCGGCGGCCAGCAGAGCGTCAACCCGTGGTTCCGGCAGAAGCTCAAGGACCAGGGCACGCCGGTGATCTCCGGCCACATCCGCAAGCTCGTACTCGAACTGAAGAACTTCCTCGCTTAGGAGACCCCCGATGACCAACGAGATGTTGCGCGCCCCCGCCGAGGTGAAGTATGCCGAGGAGCTCGACTGGCTGGAGTCGGTCGACGACGGCCCCAAGCCGTTCTCCTGGCGGCTCAGCCCCCGGATGGTGCGGCTGTTCGTGCTCGGCTCCGAGCGTTCCGACGGGCTGGAGCGGGAGATCCCGCAGAAGTGGTTCGGTGACCGCAGTTTCGTCGAGCGCAGCATCGTGACGCTCGCCTCCGACCGCGGCCTGCTCCTGATCGGCGACCCCGGGACCGGCAAGAGCTGGCTGGCCGAACTGCTCTCCGCGGCGATCTGCCGCAACTCCACCCTGGGCGTCCAGGGCACGGCCGGGACGACCGAGGACCACATCAAGTACTCGTGGAACGTCTCCATGGTGATCGCCAAGGGCCAGTCCCGCGAGTCGATGATCCCCTCGCCGATCATGACGGCGATGGAGCAGGGCGTGATCGGGCGCTTCGAGGAGCTGACCCGCTCGACCAGCGACGTGCAGGACGCCCTGATCTCGATCCTGTCCGAGAAGTACATGTCCATCCCCGAGCTCGACACCGACAACATCGTGTTCGCCCGGCCCGGGTTCTCCATCATCGCCACGGCCAACAGCCGCGACCGGGGGGTGAACGACCTGTCCTCGGCGCTGAAGCGCCGGTTCAACTTCGTCAGGATCCCGGTCGTGACGAGCAAGGCCAGCGAGGCGGAGATCGTCCGTTTCCGCACCGAGGAGCTGCTGCGCCGCCACCGGATCGAGCTGGACCTGCCGCCCACGTTGCTGGACATCCTGCTGCAGAGCTTCGCCGACCTGCGCGCCGCGGCGGCCTCGGCCGGCAGCGAGGACGAGAAGCTGGAGTCGGCGCTGTCCACCGCCGAGCAGATCGGCGTGCTGGAGGACGCCATTCTGCACAGCAACTTCTTCGGCGACCGCACCCTGCGCGCCCAGACGCTGGCCGGCGCCCTGGTGGGCTCGCTGGCCAGGCGCGCCCCCGAGGACCTGGCCATCCTGAACAAGTACTGGCACGGGGTCGTCGAGCCGCGCAGCCAGCGGGAGGGCGGGGAGTGGACGGCCTTCCTCGAAGGCGGCCGCCAGGCCATCTCCACCCTGTCGTGAGCACTGTCATGAACGCTGATATGAGCGCTGACACGAGCACTGCGGTGAGTACTGACACGAGCACTGCGGTGAGCACTGAGGTGAGCACTGCCAGGAGCGCCTTCACCGCTCTGCGCGAGCAGCTCCTCGGCGCCGCCACCGCGTTCGCCGGCGGCCCGGACGCGCTGTCCGGGATCCTGACGGGCCTGGTCGACGACGTCGACCGGGCGCTGGGCGAGGAGCTCGAGATCTTCCCGGTGTGCCACCACTCGCCGGCCTCCGCGCTGGCCATGACGCGGCGGCTGCGCGAGAAGCAACCCAAGGTGATCTACCTGGAGCTGTGCGAGGACCTGCGGCCGCTGCTGGAGGAGCTGCGCAACTGCCGGTTGCCGGTGGCGCTGCAGGCGTTCGCCACCGAGCTCGAGGGTTTCCCGCCCGGCTCCGGCCCGCTCAGCGTGGTGGCGCCGGTCACCGAGGCGTCGGCGGAGTACCAGGCCATCGCCTACGCGCTGGAGACGCCGGACGTCGAGCTGGTGCTGGTCGACCGCTCGTCGGACCACGTCTTCCAGTGGCTGCCCCGGGAACCGGCCGGACCGGCCGGACCAGTCGCCCCCGGCCGTACCGGTGAAGGCACCGGCGAGGGCGCCGGTGACCTGCACGGCGACGCCGTGGGCGTGGAGGTGGGCGACCTGCGCCCGCGCTTCGCCGAGCTGGAGGAGCACCTGCTGCGCCACGGCAAGGTCCGGCACTGGTCGGAGTGGTGGGACCAGTACGTCGAGCAGCCGCTGACCGGCGCGGACCACGACACCTACCGGCAGGCCATGGCACTGGTCGGCAGCCTGTTCCGGCGGCTGGGCCCCGGGGGCGACCGGCTGGCCGACGACGAGGAGCGCGAGCGCTACATGTGGACCCGGATCCACGAGCACCTCGCCTCCTCCGGCGCCGACCCCGCGCACTGCCTGTACGTGTGCGGCGCCTTCCACGCGGTCAGCACGGTGCCCGAGTTCGGGCTGGCGTCCGGCGTGCAGGACTACGTCGTCACCCCCCGCACGGCCACCCGCTGGCTGTACGGGCTCATCCCCTCCAGCCACTCGGCCATCGAGGCCCAGTTCGGCCTGGCCCAGGGGTCGGTGTCGATCGCCGCGGCGACCTGGGCCAAGGCCACGACGCGCGGCGGCGTCACCCCGTACCGGCTGGGAGGGCAGCAGGGCACGCGCTCGCGCGCGAAGACCGCACGGGCCGCGCGGGCCGTGGAACCGGTCCCGCCGGAGCCGGTGACCGACCGGCTGTCGGGATTCCTCGCCACCCCGCCCGCGCTGGACGGCCTGGACGAGGCCGAGCTGCGCGGATGGTGCGTCGACATCGTGCGGCTGGCCCGCCGCAACGGCTACCTGGCCAGTACGGCCGACGCCATCGCCGTGTTCGAGACCTCGATCCTGCTCGCGGGGTTGCGCAACCGGGCCAGGCCGACGCCGTACGACTTCCAGGACGCCGCCGTCACGTGCATCGAGAAGGACGTGGTGCCGGGCCGCCGCGACATCCGCCGCCTGTGCGAGATCCTGCTGGGCGGCGACCGGATCGGCCAGGTCGGCTACCACGCGCTCCCGCCGCTGGCCCGCGACGTGTACGACCGGCTGGAACCGCTCGGGCTGGACCTGAGCAGGCGCACCCTGCAGCGGGCGCTGCTCGACCTCACCGTCGATCCCGAGCTGGTGCCGTGCTCGGATCTGCTGTGGAAACTGCGCTACCTGCTGCCCGAGGACGCGGTCCGGCCCATCATGGGGACGCGCCGCCTGGGTGAGCGGCCGATCCAGGAGAGCTGGGACATCGCGATCGGCCGCCACCAGCGGTCGATCATCGAGCTGGGCTACGAGGGCGTCACCGTCGAGCAGGTGCTGGAACAGCGGCTGCGCCGCAAGGTGTGGGAGCCGCGGGCCACCGCGGGGACCGCCCTGGCCGCCGTGGAGGACGCCATTCTCTACCTGGGCGGCCGCCGCCTCACCGACGAGCTCGGCAACCGCGCGGTGGAACTGCTCGCCGCCGAACGCACCGTGGACGACGCTCCCGAGGTGCTGCACCGGATCCGCAGGTTGCTGGCCCACTACCGGGCCACCCAGCCGGACCTGCCGGCCTGGTGCGAGGCGTTCGTCACGGCCGGCTACGCGCACTACTGCACGCTGCTGCCGACCGCCTTCGTGGACGAGGACACCGGTGTCCGCCAGGTCGGCGCCACGCTGGGCTTCCTGTTCGGCATGGAGAGCCTCGCGCTGTCGCTGGGTTGTGACCGGACCCAGCTGGAGCTAGCGGTGCGGCAGTCGCACCCGGAGGCCCCTGCCAAGGTGGCGCTGCTGTGGGCGGCCAGAACCCAGCTGGGCCTGCTCTCGCAGGCCGAGCTGCGCGCCCGGTGTGACGAGCTGCTGGCCAACCCGCTCGTCATCCCCTCCTTCCCGCTCTACCTGAGCGGGTTCGTCCAGGCGCTGGAGCCGGTTCCGGCCCTCGCGCCGTTCGTGGTCGAGGTGCTGTCCAAGGCGTTCGCCCGGCTGCCCGACCCGGTCCTGCTGCCGTGGCTGCCGACGCTGATCACGACGCTGCGGCGGCACGCGCTGGAGCTGGTGCCCGTGCTCGTCCGCGAGGCGGGCCGGACCTTCCCCGGCGGGCTGGCCGAGCTCGACGCGTGGGTCCCGCCGTGGGAGAGAGCGGCGCCCGCGCCCGCGAAGACGGTCCGGCGCGCGCCGGGCGGGCCGGTGGCCGCCCTGCTGGCCGGACATCCGGGGGCGTGCGACGCCGTGGCCGCGCTGCTCGGCCACCCGGTGGAGTGGGCGGCGCCCGCCGGCGGCACGGCGGCGGGCGAGCTGCTCGCCCGGCACCCGGCGACGACCGGCGCGGTCGCGGCACTGCTCGCCGGCTGAGGGAACGGGCGTCGGCGCGGTCGCGGTGCGGTTCGCCGGCCGGGGCGGCGCGGGCGCCGATGCGGTCGCGATGCTGCTCGCCGGCCGAGCGGCGCGGTCGCGGTGCTGCTCGCCCGCTGCCGAGCGGCGCGGGCGCCGGCGCGAAACGGTGAGGTCCCGTCCGATCGACATGATCGGGTGGGATCTCGCCGTTCCCAGATCTCGCCACCGGTGTCCCCGGCGCAGGCCGGCCGACCGGCCGCGAAAGCGTCTTCGAGATGTCGAAAACGTCGTCGAGGATGACGAAAGCGTCTTTGAGGATGACGCGGGAAAGGCGCAGCCGTCCTATGGTCACGCTATGCCGGTACGAGCCCTCCGGGCGCTACTGCGAGGTGTCCCGCCCAGCATGCTCGACGGGACGCTCGCCGTCCTCGTCGCCGTCGCCGCGACAACGATGATCGGCGTGTCCGCCGAGCCGGGCGCCAGGCCCCCGGACGCGACGGCCTACGCCATCGGCGCGGGGATGGGCCTGGTCCTGCTCGCCCGTCGCGCCTGGCCACTGCCGGTCCTGGTGGCCAGTTGCGCGCTGGTGCTGGTCTACCACTCCCTCGCCTACCCGAGCCTGTCCGTCGCGATCGTCCTGGGCGTGGCCACGTACACGGCCGCGGAGCGCGGACACTTCGGCTGGGCGGCGGTGGTCGTGGGCGCGCTCAGCGTCTACAGCGTCGGCTACCGCGCGATCGTCGTCCGGGACCCGGTGCTCAGCCTCCTCGTCGAGAAGGCGGCGCTCCAGGCGGCGCTGCTGGCGGCCGTGCTCTTCCTCGGCGAGGCGGCGCGGAGCAGGCAGGCGCTCGCGGAGGAGGTGCGCGAGCGCCTGCGGATCGCCCAGGAGGCCAGGGAGGCCGAGGCCGAGCGCCGCATCGAGGCCGAGCGGCTGCGGATCGCCCGGGAGCTCCACGACGTGATCGCCCACACCGTCACGGTGATCCAGGTGCAGGCCCAGGTGGCCCACGAGCTGTTCGAGGAGAGGCCCGAGCGGAGCAGGCAGGCGGTGGCGGTGATCCGCGGGGCGAGCGTCGAGGCGATGAACGAGCTACGCTCGACGATCGGCCTGCTGCGCCACCTCGATCCTGGCGGGGAGCCCCGCTCTCCCGTACCCCGTCTGTCGAGCGTGCGGGACCTCACCACGATGGCGGAACGGGCGGGACTCCACGTAGGCTGGAACACTCGCGGGGAGCCGTACGACCTTCCGGCGGCGGTCGACGCGAGTGCCTACCGGATCATCCAGGAGTCGGTGACGAACGTGATTCGGCACTCGGGGGCGAGCGTGGTCGAGATGACCGTCTCCTACGAGCCGTCGGGCATCTCCATCGAGGTCGTCGACGACGGCCGCGGGCCGGGAGGGTCCGAGGAGGGGCCGCCCGGCCACGGCCTGACCGGGATGCGGGAGCGCGTCGCCGTGCTCGGCGGCCACCTCACCGCGGGCGCCGCCCCCGGCGGGGGGTTCCGCGTCCACGCCTGGCTGCCCACGAAGGAGGGGCACCGGTGAGCACGCGCGTCGCCCTGGTGGACGACCAGACGCTGGTGCGCGCCGGTTTCCGCGCGCTGCTCGAACGCGACCCCGGCATCGTCGTCGTCGGTGAGGCGTCCGACGGGGCCGAGGCCGTCGAACTGGTACGCGGGGAGCGGCCCGACATCGTGCTGATGGACATCCGCATGCCGGTCCTGGACGGCATCGAGGCGACCCGGGCCATCGTGGGCGACGCCTCGCTGCGGGACGTGCGGATCGTCATGCTCACCACTTTCGAGGTCGACGAGTACGTCTTCGACGCGTTGCGGGCCGGGGCCAGCGGCTTCCTTCTCAAGGACACCGACCCCGACGAGCTGCGCAGGGCCGTCCACGTGGTGGCCAGGGGGGAGGCGCTGCTCTCCCCCGGCGTCACGCGCCGCCTCATCGAGGGCTTCGTCACAGGAGAGCGCCCCCACCGGCTCGACGACACGCCTCTGGGCGTATTGACAGAACGCGAGAAGGAGATCGTGGGACTCGTCGGCGGCGGGCTGTCCAACGAGGAGATCTCCCGGCGCGTCTTCATCAGCCCCGCGACGGTGAAGACCCACGTGGGCCGTGCCCTGTTCAAGCTGGGGGCGCGGGACCGCGCGCAACTCGTGGTGATCGCCTACGAGACGGGACTGGTCGTTCCCGGCGTACGGTGAGCGGGCCGCGTACGCCCGGCGATGCTTCCCGGCCTGTGGTGAGAGGCCGCGTACGCCCGGCGGCGCCTCCCGGCGTACGGTGAGCGGGCCGCATACGCCCGGCGGCGCTTCCTGACGCCCCCACGGGATGACGACCGGCCCCCGGGCACGCCTCTAGCGTGCGAGACCATGGAGCCACTCGACCTCGCCAGGCTTGAGTTCGCGCTGACGACGAGCCTGCACTTCCTCTTCGTCGCGCTGACCCTCGGTCTCGCGCCCCTGATCCTGTACATGCAGGCCAGATGGGTGTTCGGCGGCAGGCCGGTGTACGAGCGGATGACCCGGTTCTGGGGGCAGATCTATCTCGTCAACTACGCGCTCGGCATCGCCACGGGCATCGTGATGGAGTTCCAGTTCGGGCTCAACTGGAGCGGCTTGGCGAAGCTGACGGGGGACGTCTTCGGCGCGTCCATCGCGTTGGAGACCCTGGTGGCGTTCTTCCTGGAGTCCACCTTCCTCGGGCTGTGGATCTTCGGATGGCACCGGCTCCCCCGGATCGCGCACCTCGGCGCGTTCGCCGTCGTCACGCTGACGGCCTACGCCTCGGCGTTCTTCATCATGGTGTCGAACTCCTTCATGCAGCACCCGGTCGGGTACGAGAGGCACGGGGCGGGCATCCGCCTGACCGACTTCGGCGCGCTGGTGGGCAACCCCGCCCTGACGGTGGCCCTGGCCCATCTGCTGCCGGCCGCGCTCAGCGTCGGGGCGTTCTTCGTGGCCGGCGTCAGTGCCCACCACTTCGTCCGGCGCACGCGGGACGCCGACTTCTTCCGCCGCTCGATGCGCGTGGGCCTGGTGGTGGCGGCCGTGACCGCGCCGTCGGTCATGTTCACCGGCATCGCGCAGTTCCCGGTGATCGGCGGCTTCCAGCCCGCCAAGACGGCGCTGACCGGCGGCAGCGCCGAGGAGCTCGCCAGGGCCCGGAGCCTGCTCGCCGCCCGGTTCGGGCCGGGCGACCTCACCCCGCCCACGTGGATCCACGAGGTGAGCCAGGTCATGGTCTACATCGGCCAGATACTGGCGCTGCTCTCCCTGATCCTCCTCCCGCTGATGGTCTGGCGCTGGAGCGTCCGCCTGCGGCCGCTGCTGCACGTGATGGTGTTCCTGATCCCGCTCCCGTTCGTCGCCGTCATCTGCGGATGGGTGGTCCGGGAGGTGGGCCGCCAGCCCTGGGCCGTCTACGGCCTGCTGAGAACCGAGGAGGCGCTCGGCGACATCGGCGCGGGGGCCATCACCGGATCGCTGGTCGCGTTCACCGCGGTCCTGCTCCTGCTGGCCGCCGTCGACTACTCGCTCATCGCCCACCTCGTCCGGCGCGGCCCCGACGAGGACGCGCTCAGGCTCGGCGCCAGGACCCTGCCGGCGCCGGAGGCCGACGCCGCCACTCACCTGTCGCCGGAAAGACCGGAAAGATCGGAAAGGGAGGAAACGCCATGGACGTCGTCTGGCTACTGATCCTGGGGCTGGTCCTGGTCGGCTACTTCGTCCTGGAGGGGGCCGTCCTCGGCGCGGGGCTGCTGCTGGGCAGGTACGGCACGCGCGACGACACGGACGTCTCCGTGGCCGCTTTCGCACCGTTCGTTCTGGCCAACGAGGTATGGCTGGTCGCCGTGGCGGGCGTGCTGATGGGGGCGTTCCCGCTCGTGGAAGGAGAGATCATCTCGGGGCTCTACCCGTTCGTCGTCACCGGTCTCGTCGGATGGGTCGTCCGTGACGCGGGGCTGTGGTTCAGGCTCCGCCGTACGGGGGGTGCCTGGCGGCGCCTGTGGGCGAGGGCGATCGTCGTCGGCAGCGGGCTGCTGGCCGTCGCGTGGGGGTTCGTCATCGGCAACCTGCTCCTCGGCCTGCCCGGGACGCCGCTGTCACCCGGGACGCTGTTCGCCCCCTACGCGGTGCTGTGGGCGGTGACCCTGCCCGCGCTGCTCGCGGCGCACGGCACGGCCTTCCTGGCCCGCCGCCTGCCCGGCCGTCTCCGTCCCGGCGTCCGGCGGCTCGGGGTCAGGGTCACGAGGCTCGCCCTCGCGCTCACCGCCGTGGCGGCGGGCGGCGGCCTGGCGGTGAGCGTCGTCACCCGGGGGCTCGGCGACGTCCCGGCGATGCTCCCCCTCCTCGCCGCCGTGGCGGCGCTGTGGTGGATCCGGTCCCGCCCGTTCGACGGAGGCGGCCGGATCCTCGCGCTCAGCGCCGTGGCGGTGAGCGTCCCGGCCGCCACGGCCGGGCTGGCCGTCGCACCCGATCTGCTGGCCCACCCGGCGAGCGGGCGGGCTCTGGCGGTGCTGACCGCCTACGGGCTCGGCGCGCTCGTCCTCGTCGTCGTCGCGCAGGTGTGGGCCTGGCGGCTGTTCGACAGGCACGTCGAGCCGGACGCCCCGTCCTTCTTCTGAGTCACCCGCGCTCCCGTTCCCGTTCCCGCGGAGAGCGCCGCCCGTGGCGAAGAGCGCCACCTGTGTCGGAGAGCGCCACCCGTGGTGAAGAGTGCCATCCCTTGATGGATTGCCCCCTAAACGTCCCGCCTGGCGAAGATGCCGGGATCGGCTGATCACTGTCCCCATCTCTCCGGCTCTCGCCGTCCGTACTCGACGAGGAGTTCCATGGCCCGCCGCTGGCCAGGGCTCATATCGGTCAACATCATCTGCCCGAAGCGTGCCGTGGCGGCGACGGTGGCCGTCTGGTCCGCGGTGAGTTCGGCGGGGACGTCCGTGGGCAGCAGACCCGGCAGCATCGCGTACAGCTCGCCCGCGATCTCCTCGACGCGGGGGTCGTTCGCGCCGGTGTCCGCCAGCGCGGCCATCTTCAGGTCCCACCCCTGCCACGGCGACTCCCGCCCGGCACCGGTGAGGTAGGAGTCCACGAGTTCGGGCAGCGCCACCTCCGCCGCCCGGAGGATCCCGATCTCACTCTGGGGCAGATCGAGGCCGCGGACGGCCGCGGCGAGCTCGGGTGACAGCGTCGGATCGTCCCCGTGTTCGAGGAGGCGCGCTATCACGGCACGGCGGCGCTGAATCTCCGACTCTCCTTCGGCCAGCTCCGCGTCCAGCTCGGTCAGTATCTCCCTCAGGTCCACCGCGCCCGTGTCCGCCAGGGCGTCGGCGACCTCTCCGAGTCCCATGCCGAGCGCGGTGAACTTACGGATCTGCAGCAAGCGGCTCAACGCGCTCATACCGTAGCTTCGATAACCACCGGCGGTACGCTCCGGCTCGGCAAGCAGACCGATCCGGTGATAATGACGTACGGTGCGCGGAGTCACGCCCGCGAGCTTGGCGATTTCGCCTATCAGCAACATGACGAACAGTAGAACCCCTGCCCCTGCGACAAGGTCAAGCGACCATGAACGGCGGCACACGGTTCTCGGCCCTCCGCGGACAGCCGCCCGTGGACGCGTCGCGCCCTTGCCGGGCGGCCTGCCGGCGAGATCGTTCACCGCGGACCGATGCTGCCGTTCGTGCCCCAGGAGTTTCGAATACGTACGGGAAGAATGCACGATCCGGCCTTTACGCATTGTCGACTCGACAACTATCGTCCTGGACAGGGTGATATGTGGATGTTTCGCATCAATTGGAGCCTGGGATGCGCGTCCTTATCGTTACGGATTCATTTTCGCCGAGGATGGACGGGGTGGCGGTCTCCGTCGAATCTCTGATTCACGGCCTTGTCTCCGCCGGCCATGATGTGGGGGTGGTCTTTCCGGGGCGGCGCTCGGAGTACGGGGTGGACGAAACGGGCACGCAGCGGTGGCGCGTGTCGTCGTTCAGGACGCCACTGGACGGATATCCGCTCTCCCTTGCCTCCGCGAAAAGCCTCGCCAGAATCATTCGTGTTTTCGAACCGGATTTCATCTCCGTTCAGACCATCGGCTCTCTCGGGGTGGCGTCTCTGCGCGCATCGCGCCGGCTGGAATTGCCTGTCGCGCTCTCCTGGCATACGGATTTCGAGTTATACCTCAACAGATATCGGCTAGCGTGGCTGTTCATACTTCCCGCATACATCGTTCTGAGGGGAGGAGGTTTTCGGTCATGCCTCGACTTGACGAGAAAGGCAGCCCGCGCCGGCGGGTCCGGCGTTATCCGGGAAATCCTCGCGTATGTGGCCGATGCCGCTGACCTGGTGGTCGCCCCCTCCGCCAGAACCGCCTCCTACCTGAAGGGCCTGGGAGCCGAGCGGCCTGTTTTCGTGCTGCCCACCGGCGTCGAGGAATCGGAGTTGAGGGGAGGAACACCGCCGGAGGGGCTGGTCGAGGCCGTCGAAGCCACTTCGGAGGGAAGCCGTGTCGTCTACGTCGGCCGTCTGAGCCGGGAGAAGGGAATCGATTTCCTGGTGGAGGCGTTCGGGCACGTCACGAAGCGCCGGCCACGAGCGGCTCTCATCCTCGTGGGCCCGTGCGAAGACCCGAGAACGTGGCTTCGGCTGCGTGCGGCGCAGCTGCGTCTGGGAGCGAACCTTCTCGTGGTGGGCCCCGTGGAGCGTCGAATACTGTCGGACCTCTACCGCCGGGTCGATGTCTTCGCCACCGCCTCCGTCACGGAGACACAGGGAATCACGGTGTGGGAGGCCGCCCTCGCGGGACTACCCGTCGTCGCCAGGGACGACTTTCTCGACGAGGAGGTCCGTGAGGAGGTCCTGGGCGGCCTGCGGACACCGGAGGAATTCGGGGACGCGATTCTGAGTCGCATCGATCGGGACAACCGGGCCGGGGAGGGCGGCAGGACGCGAGTGGGGCCCACCGGCACCGACAGGGCGCGACTGCTCGTGGCGGCGGTCGGCCATGTGCTGTCCGGTGAAACCGGCGGATCAGCCCTTCCCGGGCCGTGGTTTCCGCGAGACGGAGCCTGGCGCGAAGGACGATGACGCCTCCGTCACAGGCGAGCCGGCCGGCGTCACCGGTGAGGGTGGTCGATCGCCAGGTCCGCGAGCCGTGAGCTGACTTCGGGAAACGAGCCGTCGCCGAACAGGATCCGCGCCGCCAAGGCACGACCGGCACGACCGCGTAGCGCGGTCACCGCCGCCTCCGCCGCGGCGGGGGATCGGATGCCGGCGAACACGCGGCGCAGCAGCAGTCGGCCTCGGAACCGGGTCCGCAACGCGTGCCCGTCGTAGCGGCTGAGCACGCGTTGGTCGCCGGTACGCAGGTACCCGACGGTGACCGCCGCGGCCAGTTCGGACATGCGCAGGCAGGGGTCCAGCCCACCGGCCGTCAGCGGCGACACCGCGCCCGCCGCGTCTCCGACGAGCAGTCCGGCGGGGCACGCCAGCCGTCGCAGCACACCGCCGACCGGGATCGGACCGCCCCGGCGCTCGACCGGCCCGGCCGGCGGTGTGCCGCCGGGCGCGTCCGCGGCGAAGGCGTCCAGCAGGTGGCGGATGCCGGTACGCATCGCGTTCGGATATCCCGCGACGCCGACATGCGCGTACCGGCCGTCGTCGATGACCCATCCCAGGTACCCCGGAGCGATCCGGGGGTCCAGCACGCAGTGGAACGCCGGAACGGTCGTGCCCGACGCGATCGGGTGGACGATCTCGGCACCGACGAGGAAGCGCCGGTTGACATCAAGGCCGAGATCACGGGCCACCCGGGAGCGGGCGCCGTCCGCGCCGACGACGAACCGGGCCGTCACCGGTTCCGCATCCGCGAACCGCACGAAACCCATCGACGCGTCGACGTACCGTACGCCCAGCAGAACCCGCGCCCCGGCCGACTCCGCCGCGCGGTGCTCGTGCTCGTAGACGGCCGCCATGTCGGCCACGCGGTACTCGTCCCGGTCGCTGGTGAGCCGGATCGGCGCCCGCCGCGACGGCGGATACAGCAGCACGTCCCGGATACCCGGCCCGAGCAGATGATCCGGCACGTCGAAGTCCTCGAGGGTGCGGCGCACGAAGATCCCTGTCGTGCGGATGCCCGTCGACAGCGACCTGCGACGGTCGACCACCATCACGCTCAGTCCCCGTCGCGCGAGCAGGCGGGCTGTGCGCAGGCCGGCCAGGCCCGCACCCACGACCAGTACATCCACTGTCTGCATACCTTGCGACGGTAGGGGCGATGCCTCATCCGTACGATGGTTTGCACGCTACCTGCCCTATACCTCCACATCGTCGCCACACTCGAGACCGTGGATCGCTCCTCTGGCGAGAGGTGGCCGCAGAACCGGCGTCGGGCTCCTCGAAGCCCGCGCCGGGAAACTGCGGACGCTCGCTCAGGGTCACGCACCGACGTGGGCAGGGAGAGCGTGCGATCGGCGTAACCGGCCGGCCATCGCTACGCCGCTCTCCTGGCCGGATAGATGAGGATGAGGTCAACGCCGGGTCGCGTGTACAGGCGCAGCCGGTAGAGGCCGGGACCGCTGCGTGCGAGATCGGGGAAGCGCACCTTGCTCGCCGACAGCGTCTCCATCACCAGGCGACCCGATTCGCTGACGATGTCCGCCTCGACCACCGCGTCCCAGCCTTTGCGTCGCAGGGGTGGCGGGACCGAGCGCAGCGCCTTCGCCGTCACGCAGGTCGCCCAGTCCTGGCTGGGTGTGAAGATGAGGGCCAGCTGACCGCTGGTCGCCAGGGTGTCGGCCCGTTCCGCGCTCCAGATCGCCGTGGAATCTTCCTCGGTGTCCGCTTCCGCGTCGTAGATGCCGTAGGGCTGGGCGTCCCAGTCGTAGTAGGACGCGGTCGCCTGGAACCGGGTACGCAACGCGGGCCACGGGTCGCGGCACCGGGCGTCCTCCTCGCGCGCCTCGCGCGCCAGCCGTTCGCGCACGATGTTCTCCTTCTCTGCCCTCTGCTGCTCTATCTGCGCGGACGACAGCAACAGATCCGGATATTTCCGTCCAACCACCTCCGGGCAGAGCAGCGCGAGCAGTGCGGGCCGAGCCTTGACCGGCTCCCCTGCCGCGAACCTGGCGCACGCGTCCCTGCCCCTGCCGAGCAGTGCCTGGTCCGAGACATGCCGGCCAGGCTTGGTCACGCTGCACAAGTAGGCCCAATCGCGCTTGTGGGCCGGGATGTCCGCGACACGTGGCGGTTTCGACCACGCCCAACACTCCGCGAACTCATCGTCCTGCCGTCCCATGAGCCCATCGCCCTGCCACCCCATGAGCCCATCGCTCTGCCAGGTGTAGGTGAGATGCGGACGGCCCTCGGGTCCGACGACCATCAGCGGGAGGACGGCGGCGGCGGCCGCGACCGCCGTGGGCACTCGCAGAGGCGCTTTCGCCCTCGGCTCACGGTTCAGCTCGTGGGCCGTGCGCGCCAGCCAGACGATGTAGAGCACGTCCATCGCCTCGGCGATCGACTCGATCGGGCCGCCGCGCGTCAGGGTGTCCACGAGCTCCACCAGGAACCCGCTCGCGAACGTGCCCGCACCGATGAGGAGCGTCACCCGGCTCCAGCGTCCGTCGCGCCGCTGGGCGAGCAGGAGCAACACCATCACGACGAACGTGGTCACCACCGCGGCCATGGCAGTCGCCCGGTAGGCCGAACTCACGAAGAACCGGAGTTCTGAATCGTCCGCCAGGCTGTTCGCGAGCGATATGGCCGGTTCCACCAGCCCGATCAGGAGCAGAGCCAGACGGAAGGGCCACCCCGACCCGGTGAGCACCACCGTGAACAGCACGAGCGCGGGCACCCAGAGCGCCAGCCCGATGACCGTCTCGACCAGGTCCGGGAGGAACGAGGGGATCAGCAGCCACACCACGTCGGCGTACAGCAGCAGCCGCAGCCACGTGGCCGCCCGGCCCATCGGCACGGCCGTGGGCGCGGGTCCCCGCAGAACCTGCCACAGCATCCACGAGTTCACCAGCCCGAGCAGCAGCAACCCGCCCAGCACCAGAGGAGACCTTCCGATGCTCTCGCCGGGCGGGTACCACATGGTGACCAGCCAGGCGGGTGTCGCGGTGCCGATCACCAGGCTGAGAATGATCGAACCGAGGGTGACGACCAGGGAGGCGAAAGCCGCCGAACGGTGTATGCGCACGATGAAGCATGATCGTAGTACGACCGGGCGACGCTCTCGTGAAGGTCCGGTGAGGTCCCCCCGGAGCTGGTCGGCCCGCACGGCCCACGGCCGTTTCCGGCCCGGCGGCCCGGCCTTCCACGCGGTAGCCGGCCCGGAGGGTCGCATCGTCGGCCGAAGCTCCACACCCGCTCCGGCCTGGCCACCGGCCGGCTTGGGGCGTGCTCACCGGTCGGGAGGCCTGCGGTACGTGACCGGCTTGTCCCCCTTCCCGGGGAACGCCATGATCAGCAGACGTTGGCCGTTCCCCTGCTTTCCCTTCCACGTGAACCAGTCATAGTGCACGCGGATCCGGTAGTGACCCGCACGGCCGTCGAGTGACAGGTCGGGGAATTCGGCGCCACCCAGATCGTCCCTGAGCACGATCTCGCCGGTGGGGCTCTCGTAGCCGACCTCGGCGACGTGGTCCCAGCCCCTGGTCTCCACCGGCGGGCGGCGGGTGTAGGTCTCCAGCGTGACGCAGAGGTCGAAGTCCGAGTGCGTCCGGATCATCAGGTGGCCGGGGAGGGCGGCCACCAGGCCGTCCTCCTGAGTCCGCTCGAGCAGGCCGTCCTCGAACGGGTCCCCGCCGTCCTCGGTCGGCTCGTACACCTCCACGATCCCGTAGTCCGTCCACTGGGGTTCCTTCATGCGGATCACCCTGGCCGGTTTGATGAGCGGACGGTGGCGCGGCCTCGAGTCGCACATGCGCTGCGCGTCGTCCTCCCACTCCTGGTCCTCCCGTTCCTGCTCGGTGGCCGCGGCCTTGACCACGGCGCCGGCGCTGGGGCAGATCTCCGCGAGCGGGTAGACCAGGTCATCGCGCTTCAGCCCCTCCGTCGCCTGAAGGCGGGCGACCTCCTGGGGATCGTTGCGGGTGTAGATGCCGCACAGCCAGCGGGCGCGGGCGAGGACCACGGAGTCGGGCGCGGTGGCGGCGAACGTGGTCGGGTTTCCCCGCCGCAGGGAGCAGACGAACCGCTGGTCCCGGGTGAGCTCGGGTTCCTCGGGCTCGCCCCTCCACGGCTCGCGCGGGGCGCAGTCCTCGGCCGCGGTGACCGGGCTGCGGGCCTGGTCCGCCACGGGCACGAACCCGAGCGTGACCAGGGTGGCGAGCCCGGCCAGCAGCACGCGGTGGCGTACGCGCCGGGTGGGCGCGACCGGGTGCAGGAACAGCAGGAGCAGGGCGGAGGCGAGCAGGGCCGCGCTGTACCACAGCGGTGAGATGCCGAAGAAGATCTCACCGTCCCTCCCCGGGGTGAACAGCCCCTCCGGGTAGATCTGCGCGCCTTCGTAGAAGAAGTCGCCGAAGTCGTCTGACACCGGCACCGCGGTGACCGCGCTGACGAAGCCCACGGCCGCGGCGATGGTCAGCGCCGACGTCGCGAACCGCACGATGCGGCGGGTCCGGCGCAGGACGGCGGCCAGGATCAGCAGCGCGGGGCCGCCGACACCGACGAAGGCGTCCAGAACCCACCAGGTCAGAGCGTGCCCGCTGCCTCCGTCCACGCGGACGAAATACTCGATCGTGCCTCTGGGACCGATCCAGAGGTACCTGCCGTGCGCGAGGTTGACGGCGGCGGGGATCAGCGGGAGCACGACCGCCACGGCGGGCAGTGGCCACCGCCTGGTCGCCGACCGCGCCGGCGCCTGCCTCGGGACCGGCCGCGGAAGGGGGTTCGCCAGCTCGTGGGCGGTCCTGGCGTTCCACACCAGCCCGAAGACGCTGACGGCGCCGAGGAGCGTGTAGACCGTGATGATGTAGGGGAACCCGTTGCCGCCGAAGGAGACGGTTCCGCTGGGCTGGAGGACGGACACCACCTGCGCGATGACGCCTATCCGGACGGTCGCCGCGCTCCAGCGGGGATCCCTGGCCTGGGCGATCAGGATCGACACCGACCACGCCGACCAGACGTAGCCGTACCCTCCGGCAAGGGTGAAGATCTGCGCGACGGAGCCCAGGTCGAAGGCGGCCGTGATTTCCTGGCCGATGCCGCTCACGCAGGCGACGACGCCGACGACGAGCGAGAACAGCCGCAGCCTGCGGGAGACGATGTCACGGAACACCAGGAAGAACAGCCAGACGATGGCCAGCTGCACGAAACCGGAGGCGATCCCCGTCACCGACCAGAACCAGTAGATCTCCAACGCGAGAATCAGCGGGACGCTGACGATGCTGATCAGGCCGTGGCCGACGCTGACATACAGGGCGAGCCGCAGCAGGCCGACCTTCCTGCCCCGGCGTGTCAGCTCGCCGCGGGCGCGCCCGCGCAGCACCTGCCACAGGGCCCACGCCTGGAGCGCCCCGATGAGGACCAGGACGAGCGCCAGCCCCCACGGGACGGTGAACGTGTCTTCCTCCGGACCGAGGAACCAGCCCATGCTGGAGTCGCGGGTGACGACCTTCCAGAGGAGATCGCCCTGGTCGGTGGTCAGCGCGAAGACGCCCAGCACGGCGATCGCGACGAGGTGGCCGAGCGCGATCAGGGCGGCGATCCTGCCGAAACGGTAGCGACGCATGGCCATCTCTCGGGAGGGCGGAGCGGTCAAAGCGCCTAACCCTAGCGAGTCGCCAGAAATTTGATCAAGCTGCGGCGAGTGCGGAGCTTTCCCGGCCCGCTGCCGCTTCTCGCCACGCCACGACGCCCGCCCACCGGGACGCCGGGCCCTACACCCGGTGAACCCGAGGCGCCGCACCCGGTGGGCCCGAAGCGCCGCGCCGACGCGCTCAAGCTTCGCCGTGAGCGTCAGGACGTGGCCACCGCCGCCCAGAAGCGCCCCGAAAGCACCGTGCCGGTCGTCACCGGCGTTCCAGGAGGACCACGGGGATCTCGCGGGTGGTCCGCTCCTGGTAGGCCGCGTACTCCGGCCGCGCCGACACCATCAGGCGCCATAGGGGCGGACGCTCCGCGGCCACGGCGGGACGCGCTCGCGCGGCGAAGGTCTCCGTACCGACCTGCACGGTGACGCACGGGTCGGCGAGCAGGTTCAGGTACCAGGCTGGATGGCGGTCGGCGCCACGGTTGGAGGCCACCAGGACGTAGCGGTCGCCGTCGAGCCCGTAGACCAGCGCGGTGCGGCGCAGCGCGCCGGTTCTCCGGCCCCGGGTCGTCAGCAGGAGATCGTTCACGCCCGGCCGCGGCCGGCCGCCGGTCTCCCGGAAACGACGGATGTGCTCGGCGATCCAGGGATCCGGGCTGTCATGGATCTCGGGCATCATGCCTCCCGGATGCCGACGGCGGCGCGGTGGTGGCGAGGGGTCTCGATCTCGTCGAGCAGCGCGATCGCGAAGTCCGCGTACGAGATCCTGGCGGCCGGGTCCGCATGATCGGCGATCCGGTACCGGCCGGTGCGCGTGCCGGCGTGGTCGAAGTCGCCGGCCGGCGCGACGTACGTCCAGTCGAGGTCGCAGCCCTGAAGCACGGCGAGCCCCGCCGCGTGGCCGAGATAGAAGGCGCGGTACTCGTTGGGGTAACCGGGCTCGTCCATCAGGGGAACACCCGACGCCCCAGGCATGATCGACGCGAGGCCGACCACCGCCAGCCGGCGCACGCCCGCCTCCGCCAGGCCGGTGGTCAGGGCGCGAGCCGACGCGGTGAAGAACTCGTGCGGCGGCACCGACAGGTCCGCGGCGGCGCTGACGGCCGCGTCGTGCCCCGCGGCCGCGTGCGCGACGCTCGTCCCGTCCGTGACGTCGCCCGCCACCACCCGCACATCGGCCAGGTCACTGCGGTCCGCGGGGTCACGCACCACGGCGGTGACCCGGTGCCCACGCCGGTGCGCCTCGGCGACGATCCGCCCACCGGCCCTGCCGCCCGCGCCGAAGACCACGATGTTCATGGCGAACCACCTTTCACCGGGGCCGGATCCCATCCGCCCGGCCGCTTCGCGGACGCTATCGAGGGCCCCGGTTACCGCTGGGATACCGGCTATCGTGAGGCCATGAGGGAACCCCTGCCCGCCGACATGTTCGACGAGCTGTGCCCGTCCTCGCTCAATCCGATCCGGTTCGGCGACAAGTGGGCGGCGCTCGTCATCCGCTGCCTCGAACACGGGCCGCGCCGGTTCTCCGAGCTGCGCGTGCCGCTGAGCCGCGTCACTCCCAAGGTCCTCACCCGGTCACTGCGTTCCCTCGAACGGGACGGGCTGGTCAAGCGCACCGTCCACGCCAGCGCCACCCCGCGTGTCGAGTACGAGCTGACCCCGCTCGGCCACAGCATGCTCCGGCCGATGGCGATCGCCTGCGCCTGGACGCAGGAGCACTGGGACGAACTGCTCGACGCCCGCGAGTCGTACGACGACAACGCCCGCCTCGACCGCGCCGGCTGACGCGTCGAGCCGCGACCCGCACGTGATGGCCTTCGACGAGTTGAACGAACTCGCGATGGAGGAGGCGGCGACCGCCGGTGGCGGGGCTGGTCACTCAGTCGGTCACCCGGCAACGCGAAAGGCCGTTCCCGGTTGCTCGGAAACGGCCTTTGACCTGACGCGGTGTTCACGAGAGGGTCTGACCTGGAACGGATCGGACGCCTAACGATCGCTTCCCGGAACAGGATGAATCGTTTCCCGCTCGTTCGGTGGCGTGTGATGCGGGCGGTAGGCGACGGCCGCGACGATCGCGCTTGACAGGGCGACCACCGAGGCGGCCGTGAACGCCGCCGCTCCGCCGGTGTCCGACTCGCTCAGATAGCCCGCGACGGCGGTTCCCAGGCCGTAGCCCGTCCACATGAAGGTGTTCAACCAGGCGAAGACCTCGGTTCGGTGGCGGGCGGGAGCGTGTTCGGCGAGCAGGGTGGGATGGAGCGCGTCACGGGGTCCCGTCACCAGTCCGATCACGGTGATCAGCGCGGCCAGCACGAGGAGATTCGGGGCCTGGGCGGCGGCCGCCATGACGACGCCGTCGGCCACCGAGATCACGACGAGTAATCGTCTGGCGGAGACGGGCCGGTCGCGGGCCCCGAAGCCGAGCGCGCCGGCGAGCGCGCCGGCGGACAACAGCGCCATCAGCACTCCGGCCGATGACGGTGCGCCGGACGCCGTGGCCGCCGCCACGGTGGCGATGCGCAGGCAGCCGAAGGTGAAGGTGCCGAACGCCGCCAGCACCAGCAGGGTCAGGGTCGGGCGATGGGCCAGCGGCCCGGCCAGCCTTGTCAGCCTGGACCCGGTCGCCGCCGGCGTGTTCGAGGGTCCGGCCTGCCGGACGGATGGTGCGAGGAGTGTCAGCGCGCCGCCGACGAGCAGGGCGGCGCCCGCCGTGGCGACCACGCCGTACGCCGGCATGGCCAGCATCAGGACAGGGACGAGGAGGGGGCCGAGGATGAACATCACCTCGTTGACGGCGTTGTCCACGGCGTAGGCGGTCTTCAGCGAGCCGGGCGGGACGAGCCGGGGCCAGTTGGCCCTGATGACGGCCGAGACGGGCGGTGTGGTCGCGCCGAGAAGGACCGCCGTGCCGACCATCGCGGCGGGCCCGGCCCGATGAGCGGCGAGGAGCAGCACGTAGGAGACGGCGTGGGCTCCGAGGTAGGCCGTGAGGGTGCGGCGCGGGCCGTGACGGTCGGCAAGGCGGCCGCCGAGGGGAGCGCACCCGGCCAGGGAGAGGGCGTGCCCGGTGAGGACGAGCCCGGCCGTCGCGTACGTGCCGTCCTGACCGGCGGCGGACAGCAGCAGCGCGAGACCGAGCATCGGAGTGCTGAGCCTGGCGATCACCTCCACGGCGAGCAGGAAGGGCACCCCCGGATGGGAGAGGAAGCGGCGATAGGACGTGACCACAACGCCTCCGTTACCATCGAATCTTGTTTAGCCCATAACGCATCACGAGAAGGTGTTACTGGTCAAGTGGAAATAGCCTGTAACGTGACCCGGCAGGTGCCGTTGATCACCGAGCTGGTCAATCTGGCGACCTCCCAGCGGCGGGGTGGCGTCGCCACACCGTGCCCTCGCGGCGACGACCTGGTGGCCGCGTTCGCCTCCACCGCCGGAGACCGCGTCGCGACCGCGCTCCGGGACGACTCCGACGCCGGGGAACGCCTCGCCGAACTGGCCGGGGAGCTGCGGGAGGCGCTGCTGGCGGAGCGGGCGGCGGACCAGGCCGCGCTCATCAACGCCATGATCCGCAGGTACGGCGCGCAGCCGTACCTGGTGGAGGACGTCGGTCAGCCCTTCCACCTGCACTTCCACGGGCAGGGCGGCACCTACGTGGAGGCGATGGGCGGTGAGTTCGCCACCGCCCTGGCGCTGATCGTGGACGGCTACGGGGCCGAGCGCTTCGGACGGTGCTCGGCCGATCGGTGCGACGCCGTCTACGTCGACCTCACGCGCAACGGATCGCGCCGGTACTGTGGCCCCGCCTGCACCGCCCGGGCCAAGAGCGCCGCGTACCGCGGCCGGCTGCGACGCTGAGAGATCCACCCATTGCCCGGCGGATCAGGCCCGGGTCTGCTCCCGGCTCACGCGGACGATCACGTCCAGCAGGGCGGTCACGGCCGGGAGGCGGAAAGGCGGCGCCAGGGAGGCCGCGTACAACCGGCGGGAAGGGAGCGAAGGAACGGTCGGCCTCATCACCACCCCCGGGTGTACGGCGCCCCGCACCAGCGTGGGCACGAGCATGACGCCGGATCCGCCCGCGACCAGGGCCTGCCTGCCGTTCCAGTCCTCGCAGAAGAACCCGATCCGAGGGGGTCGGCCCAGGGCTTCGGCGAGCTGCGGGAGCGGGCCGAGGCAGTCGGGGTAACCGCCTTCGATCCACACCTCATCACACAGATCGGACAGCGGCACCTGGCTGAGCCTGGCCAGCCGATGGTCGGCCGGCAAGGCGACCTGGAACTCCTCATCCAGCAACGGCAGCAGATCGACCCCGGTGAGGTCGGCGGGATCGAGGGGCTCGGCCGACGAGTCGCGCTTGGCCGCCGGCGGATCCGCGTACAGGTTCCAGGCGGTGACCAGGGTGAGGTCGATCCGGGCCTCTTTGATCGCGGCCATCGGCCCCGCGGCGTCCTCCCGCATCAGGCTCAGCCGCACTCCGGGGTGGGATCGGCTGAACCGCCTGATGACCTCCGGCATCAGCCAGGTGTTCGCGCTGGAGAACGCCGACAGGCGCAGATGCCCGGTCTCGGCGCCGGTGAAGGCGTTCACCCGCATCTCCAGAGCCCGCAGGCGCGCCAGGACGTCCCGCGCCTGCTTGACGACCATCTCACCGGCCGCCGTCGCCTCGACGCCGCGCGCGGTGCGCCGGAAGAGCGACACGCCGAGCCTGCGCTCCAGACCGCCGATCTGCCGTGACACGGCCGGCTGGGTCATCGACAGGGCTTCGGCCGCCGCCGAGAAGGAACCGCGTTCCTCCACCTCGACCATCACCTGCAACGTCCAGGGATCAAGCATGTGCGAGCCACTCCCTCCGATCGGCCTGCCATGCGGGCCACGCATGTCCCCCATAAGACATCCGCAGTGGTGTGCATATCACTCTCACGTGATCCTGGGAACCTCAGCGCTTCCCGACACCGAACTGCGAGGGCACAGCATGCGCACAAGCGCCGACGAGTACCGGGAGTGGCCCGGCGCGGGCAAGTCGATCGTCGTCATCGGCGGGTACGGAGCGGTCGGCGGCGCGACCGCGCGACAACTCGGCCGCTGGTTCCCCGGCCGGACCGTGGCGGCCGGGCGCGATCCGACGAAGGCGCAGGCCTTGGCGCGATCCACCGGCGCCGCGGTCAGAGCGGAAGGCGTCGACGTCGGCGATCCCGCCGATGTGGATCGGCTGCTCGACGAGGCGGCCGTGGTCGTGATGTGCGTCGAGCGCGCCAATGCGGCACTGGCCGAGGCGTGTCTGCGGCGGGGGGTGCACTACGTCGACGTCAGCGCGTCCACCTCGGTGATCCGGGAGATCGAGTCGCTGGACAAGCTCGCGGTGCGAAACCGGGCGACGGCCGTTCTCAGCGTCGGCGTGGCCCCGGGGCTGACCAACCTGCTGGCCCGTCACTGTCTCGAACGCCTCCCGTCGGGAAACAGGGTCGACATCAGCCTCCTGCTGGGCCAGGGCGGCGACCACGGCGCGGACTCGGTGCGATGGATCGTCGCCGGCCTCACCCGCCCGGACGGACGGCGGCGGCCCGGTGCCCGGCGAGCACGCGTCCGGCTTCCCGGCTGGGGGACGCGTACCGTCCACCCGTTCCCCTTCTCCGACCAGCAGACGATCGGTGAATCGTCGCGGACCACGGTCACCACGCGGATCTGCTTCGACTCGGCCCTCGTCACCTCGGTCCTCTTCGGGCTCGCGGCCATCGGATTCTTCACCCTGATGGGTCGGTTGCGTGCCGAATCGCCACTCGCGTCAGCGCTCTCCCGGTGGCACCGCGGGTCCGACCGCTTCGTCGTCCACGTGAGGGCGTCGGACGCCGGGGGGAACGCGGTGTCGAGCACCGTCACGGGCCGCGACTCCTGCCAGATCACCGGCGCCGTGGCGGCTCTGGTGGCTCGCGACCTGTTCACCACCTCGCTTCCCGCCGGAGTCCTGCACATCGACGCGCTTCAGCCCTCCCGGCCTCTTCTCGAGGAGTTGCGCGAGCACCTGACGACCGTCGATCACAGCGCCACGAACGAACGACCCGAGTGAAAGGAGACCCATGTCCCTCCCGAACGCCGCACAGGCGAATTCATGGAACGGGCCCGAAGGAACCCATTGGGCCGAGAGCACGGACCGCACCACGGGCCGCAACACCGCCTTGCAGCGGCTGTTGTTCGAGGCCGCGGCGATAGAGGAAACGGACAAGGTCCTGGACATCGGATGCGGCGCGGGCGAGACGACCATCCTGGCAGCTCGTCAGGCGTCCCGCGGACATGCCGTGGGACTCGACCTCTCCCGGCCGATGCTGGAACGGGCCCGCGCCGACCAGGCCCGAACCGGGCTCGCCAACCTCCGGTTCGAGGAAGGGGACGCCCAGGTCCATCCCTTGGGCGACGGCGAGTTCGACGTGGCCATCAGCCAGTTCGGAATCATGTTCTTCGCCGACCCCGTGGCCGCCTTCGCCAATATCGGCCGCGCCCTGAAACCCGCGGGCCGCCTCGTCTTCGTGTGCCCCCGGCAGATGACCCGATGCGAGTGGTACACCATCCCGATCTCCGCCCTGACCGGGCCTCCCGAGCCCTCCACGAACGCGTACGAACCTGGGATGTTCTCGCTCGCCGACCGGGGGAGGATAGAAGACGTGCTCGGCGGGGCGGGCTTCGGGTCCGTCACGACGACCGCCGTCGAGGTTCCCCTGTTCTTCGGCCAGGACGCCGCGAGCGCCGCCGGCTTCTTCCTCGGCACCGGCCCCGTTCGCGCGATTCTCGACGACGCGGTCATGACGGCCGACGCCGCCCGAACCGTTCTGGAGGACGCGCTGCGGCCTTACGCGGGTCCTGAAGGCGTCCGCCTGGGCGGAGAGCTTTGGATGGTCACCGCCCGGCGGTGACCTCGGCCGGTTGGGGACGCGGGGCGGCGAGGTCGTGGGCGGAGCGGGCCAGCCAGATCATCATCAGGACGCTCGAGACCACACCGAGAGCCTCGGCGGCGCTTTCCTCCTCCGGGAACGGCAATGCCACCAGCACCAGAAAGATGGGCACCACCAGGGCGGCGATACCGTATGCGACGGTCGCCGTCTCCCAGCGGTCGTCGTGCCACTGGGCCCGCAGGATCAGCACTGCCCAGGCCAGGCCGGCCAGGCCGCAGATCAGCTCCACCTCATCCGGGACGGGCCGGCCGACGAGGTCGAGCACGCCGATGACGGTGAACCCGCCGTACCCCAGCACCCCCGCGCCCCCCGTGTACTGCCGGTCGCGGCCCAGCACCCGCATGAACAGCAGCACGACCACCCACATCGCCGCAGAGACGATCACCGTCGCATCTACCCAGATCCACGACTCGGTGCCGTAAAGCAGCCACGTCGTGGCCGTCGCGACGTAGAGCGCCACCCGCAACCGCAGAGTGTTCCGGTCCTGCTGGGGCTGCGGCCCCGCCGGCGGCCCGCGCAGGATCTGCCAGATCCCCCACGCCCAGGACAGCCCGGCCAGGACCAGGAGGAGCAGGCTCTGCCCTGTCACCGCGACACCTTCGGTCACGGTCGCGAACAGCGTCAGCCACCACAACGGGCCGAGGTCGCCGGAGACCAGGGCGACGACGACGGCGACCGTCAGCGCGGCGCCGTACAGGCCGGTGACGAGCAGGGCGGGCAGGGCCGAGCGGTGACGACGTGACACGGGACGCTTCCTGGGGATTCGGAGGGGATGGGAGCGAACGCCTCACCCTACAATCGATCATGAGGAGTGGCGCCAGGTGGCGTGCGCCCGCGGGCGCGTTCGAACGCCACGCCGGGGTGTTCACGAGAGGAAGACGGTCGCGGCGGCCGTCGGCGGGATGCGCGGGGCTTCGGTGCCCACGAGTGACTTTCCGGGAGCAAATAGCGCCGAGTGTCCGTTATTCTCCGCGTTTCGTGGCGCCACCAGTGACGCTGCGTCATACGTTCGGCCAGGAAATGTCATGACGAGGTCGTGACGTGGTCGCACTGCCCGCCGAGCACGGCGACTGCTGGAATCGACGGCATGTCCTCCACTTTTCCAGCGCGCCCGGGCTGGCCCGAGATCGTGGTCGGCCTGCTCGCGATGGCGGCCGCCACGGCCGTGCTTCCGTTCCTCGGCCCGCTGGGGCTGGAGTTGGACGCGGTGGTGTACGGGCTGACCCTGGCCGCCTGGTCGGGCATCGTCTGCCTCGTCGGCTTCGCCGCGGCCGCACTGATCCGCGTCCGCTCCTGGGGCGCCTTCGGCGTGCGCCGCACCACCTGGCGCTGGATGGGCATCGGCGCGGCCGCGGGCGTGATCGCGTTCGTGCTCAAAGGCGTGGTTAACTACGCCGTCATCACCCTGACCGGGTTCGACGCCAATCCCCAGGGCCCGTACTACGACGCGGCCGGCGGCGGCGTGCTGCCCCTGATCCTGACCTTCGCCTTCCTGGCCGTCCTCACCCCCATCGGCGAGGAGTTCCTCTTCCGCGGTGTCGTCACCAACGCCCTGCTGCGCTACGGGCCCGTCGTCGGCGTCCTGTCCAGCTCGGCGATCTTCGCCCTCTTCCACGGCGTCAACATCGCCATGACCACGGCGTTCGTGGTGGGCGTCATCGCCGCCGAAGCGATGCGCCGCAGCGGGTCGATCTGGCCCGCGGTGGCCGTCCACACCGTCCACAACATGGGCCTGCCTCTGTTCGTACTGATCACCGGAACCACCGGGCCCGGCTGATCGTCACGCCAAAGACCATGATCACGTGTCTTTGGCACCCCTTCTCGCTCCGATGTTCCTCGACCCCTGACGCCCGCGGAGTTCAAGGCCGAGTCGAAGGGACGTCAGCGCTTCAGGAGGTACCCGGTCCGATTCGGCGTACCCGGCGCGAGCGTCCTCGAGCTCCTGGTGATTCCCCCGGCTCACGTCCGCCATGCTCGTCGCTTCCGGCACGCCGCGAGGGTGGGTCCTGCTGCGACAGGTGGTGGCGATCGTCCTCAGCGCGACCGTGACCACGACACTGCTCTGGGCCGTGCTCACGGCTGGGCCGAGCTCACGGCTGGGGCGGGACGACGCTCCCCGCCGTATCCGGCGAGGCAGCCGATCGCGACCACCACGTAGCTCAGCGGCCCGACGCCGGGTACCGTCGTGGCTCCGGCACCGAGCACGACCGCCAGGGCCATGCCGGCGATGACGTCGGACACCTTGGCGCGCCCGCTCGGATCGAACTCCCCGCACTTTACGGGCGAGATGGAACCTTCCTCATCCGCGTGGCGCCATGGTGCGTGCCTACTCCCGGTGTCGTAGAGAGACCGTCTCTCCTCCCGATGTCGTACGGGTGAAAGTCTCCTGCGGTGCGACGACCGGCGTCGGCGGGCGAGCGACGATTACGGCCATGAGAACCCCAGCCAGGTACGTCCACGGGGCCGCACTGCTGGCCACCGGGCTGCTCGCCGGAGCCTTCGGGTACGGCGCGGCCAACGTGGTCCCCACCTTCGGGACCGTCCCGCTGGACGTGCGTCTGACCTTCCACACCGCGATGATGGAGGTCAACGAGCCGATCATGCAGAGTGCGATGGCGCTGGCGATCCTCACCTCGTTCGGCCTGGCCGTCGTCTGCCACGGCCTGCCACGGCGCCTGGCGCTCGGGGCCGGCGCCCTGACAGTGGCTTCGCTGCTGGTGACGGTCTTCGGCAACATCCCGCTGCACGCCCACATCAGGCGATGGGCCGCCGCCGCCTCCGCCCCGGCCGGTCACACCGAGATCCTTCAAAGGTGGGAGCTCTTCCACACGATCCGCACTCTGACCGCTTTATCTGCTTTTGCACTGGTAATCAGCATCGCTGTCCTCACCCGGCCCGAGACCCGTTGAAAGAGCTCGGCTCTCCGCGAGACGCCGCCGTCAACCCGAACCGGATACCCGAAGGATGTGAAGCCATGTGGAAACGAAGAGTCGTCAGGATCGTCAGTGTGACGCTCGCTGTTCTGATCGGGGTGCCGGCACTGGGAGTCGCCGGGCTCGTCCTCTGGGACGGCGGCATCGACACCGATCCACGCCGGGCGATCCTCCGTGACGTCCGGATCGATCTGCGGACCGCCATGACACGGCTCGGTCCGGTCGAGTACGACCTGCACGGCACAGAAGGCCCTGTGCTGCTGTCTGTTCACGCCGGGCTCGGTGGAGCCGACCAGGGACGGCTGTTCGCCGGTTGGCTGCAGAAGGACGGGTTCCGCATTCTCAGCCCCTCACGGCCCGGCTACCTCGGAACGCCGCTGGAGAGCGGCCGGACCGACGAGGAGCAGGCGGATCTGCTCGCGGCGCTGCTGGACGAGCTCGGCATCGACCGAGTCGGAGTCCTCGCGGTCTCGGCAGGAAGCCCGGTGGGCTACACCTTCGCCGCGCGCCATCCGGATCGGATCTGGGCACTGGTTTCCATCGGCGGAGTGAGCAAACCGCGGCCTGCCGGGACGGGCTCGCCACTGCGGAGAGCGTTCCTGGACACGGTGGGCCAGAAGCTGGCCCGGCTGACGGCGGAGGTCTCGTTCGAGACCGTCGTCGCGGGGACGTTGAGCGAGACCAGCACCTACACCGACGGGCAACGGGCGGAGCGCGTCTCGCACATCATGAACACGCCACATGTGCGGGAGCTCTTCAAAGCGATGTTCGATACGACGTTCCCCTACCAGAAGCGCTGGGCGGGCACGGACAACGACGCGGTGCAAGCCCGACGTGGAAAGCCGCCTCTGGAGCGGATCTCGGCTCCGGCACTACTGATCCACGGCACACAAGACGGCGATGTGCCGTTCGACCACGGGAAGTTCGCAGCCGAGCGGATACCCGGCGCAGAACGGTACTGGATGGAACACGACGATCACCTGGGCTTCTGGCTCAGCCCGAAGGCGAGTCAGGCACAAGCCGCGGCGCGAGACTTCCTCCGGCAGCACGCGCCAGGCGAATGAGCACTCGTCCAGGACCGGGCGCCCCCCACGTCGTCCCTCACCATTCCGGTGTGCCCGGACATACCCGTCTGGGCGCACCGACACGGACAAAAAGGGCAGCAATCCATGAGCACTGATCTCCGCGGGCGCGTTGGGACGGCATCGCCTCACCGGATCATGCGACATCTGCCCATGGCCGGACATCCGCATCCGTCCGGGGTCACGCCAGTCCGGCAGTGAGGGATCGCATGCCGATCGGGGCGGCGTCGCTTCAGCAGGAGGCTGACGGTCGCGGGCAGTATGTCGTGAACGTTTCTTTTCCGGCTCACGCAGCGATTTGATCTGTTCGCGGAGAGCCGGGTGGCCGCGATTCTCCCAGGCAAGTCGACTGGCTGGGAAAACCGCGATGTAAGCGAGCGGGCCGTACGAAACCCGTCGAAGGCGTTCGACCACACAATCTGGTGTCTATGGGGGATGGGCATATTCAAGGCCAGTCCCCCGCCGTATTGTGACCACAGCACGAAAGCCGGCTGCGGACCGATCGTGGCGCGGAGTCAGTGAGGTGATCTCAATAAGCATTTCGTAGGTAGCGGTATTCGAAGACTCGGGCCGGCGGCGGCGTGTCGCAGGGTCCGCCGGCGTTGGGTGAACAGCGCGAAGCCGCGTTCTCCGTGTCGACACGTTGATCGTGGGAGCCAAAAGATCGCCGGCGGGTCCAGACAATACTCGATGCGCTCGCTCGCGTGAGCTCAATGCCCTACGCCGTGACATTCCTTTCTATTGATAACAGTCGATGCTGATCGTAGCGATCGGCTCCCCCTGATGCGTGCGGCCTGCCGCGCGCATTTCCTGACAGGAGAGGCCCATGACAGACCGGCGTGTCCCCCTGCGACGGCGTCTGACCGCGGGGCTGGTCGCCGTCCTGCTCGGTACGGTCGGCGCACTCACCATCGTGACTCCCGCCCGCGCCGCCGTCACCTGCACGTTAACGTTCAAGGCCAACGCCTGGCCGACCATCGACGGGCAGGTGAGGTGGCAGGTCGATGCGACGCTCACCAACGTCAGCGCGATGCCGTCGACCGACTGGAGGACGGCCATCCGCTTTCCCTCGGGCTCGGTCATTCCGCAGTACTGGAACGTGACGAAGGTGACGGAGTACCTGTGGACCCATGTGGAGTGGAACAAAGTCATCCGGCCGGGCCAGAGCGCATACTTCGGGTTTGAGGTCCGCACGCCCACCTGGGATGTCTCACCTCTGCCCATACTCAAAAGGTGCGGTCTCACCTTCTGATGGCGGCGCATCCGACGGTTGCGGGCAAAACTCCGCCGGTCGCGACCGTCCTAGGTAGAAAAGGGGCTCCGCCTCACGCGAGTGGCACTCCCATCGGTCGTCGGCCACTCCGAATTTTCGCCACCGCTTTGTGTTGACCCGCGAGGAGGGTGGCTGAAGGATGAGGCAAGGCTCTTCGCCGAAGGGGTGACAGGGGATGCGGTGGTAGCCTGAACGCTGGCGACGACGTGCGGCCGAATCCGACTCTTTCGCCGACCTCTTGCTGGCGGCGGCGCGGAAACGGGGTATCCCCACTGCCCAGGTGAGCGGTTCCGAGGCCGAGGAACTGGCGATCGCGGTGGCGAAGAGTACCTACGAGAAAGGTGACGTCGCCGCGGCGGAGGAAATGCTGCGCCTGCTCGCGACCAAGGGCAGCCCGTCCCCCGCCGGGATGGCAGCCTTCAACTGGGGGGTGGTGCTGGAATCTCGCGGTGATGCGCGCGGCGCCCAGCGCGCGTACCGGATGGCCGTGAACTCTCCCAATCCTGAGGCGGCGGCGATGTCCGCGCTGAACCTGGGGATCATCCTGTTCTACGAAGGTGACACCAAGCAGGCCCGGACCTTCCTGCCCCTCGCCATGGAGTCGGGCCACCCGCAGGCCGCGCCGAAAGGGGCGTTCAATCTGGGGGGCCTGCTCGCCGGAGAGGGCCATACCGAAGAGGCGATGCGCGCGTTGCAGCGCGCGGTGGATTCAGGTCATCCCGACGAGTCGCCGGGAGCGCTGACCCAGCTCGGCGCCCTGTGGTTCACCGCGGGTCGCGTCGCGGACGCCGAGGCGGCGTTCGAGCGGGTCATCGCGACACGGCACCCGGAGTTCGCGGCCATGGCACACGCATGCCTGATGGACTTGCGTCGCCAACGGGGCTGATCAGAACCGTACGGAACAACCACGCGATGCGCGAGATCGTCAACACCGCGGGAACGGGGCTCTGCCGGACCGCATCGCCGCGGCCCGAATCTGTCGGCCTCGTACGCCATGATCGGCGGTCATACATCCCGTACATCCCCTTAGGGAGAGGCCATGGCCGTCAACGATGGATCCGGATGGTCCGGCATCGGCTGGGACGGCTGGACGAACCTCGGCCTGATCCGTGCCCGGCTCGACGCGGGAGCCGACCCGAACTCAGGGGTGTCCTTCCATGGACGGCCGCTTCACGAGGCGGCCGAGCGCGGCTCACCCGAGGTGGTCGCGGAGCTGACCCGGCGCGTCGACGACGTCGACGCGGAGCACGAAGGCCGTACCGCGCTCTGGGAAGCCGTCTTCAACAACCGCCCCGACAACGCCCGCGCCCTGGTCGCCGCCGGAGCGGACCCGTGGCGACCGATGATGAACGGCTGGTCCCCCGGACGGCTCAGACTGGCCACTCCCACCCCCGACCTGTTCACCCTTCCCGATGAGGAGGCCGGCCTGTCCGCCGCCGAGGCCGCCGCCGT